>CAYYCN010000130.1:0-9189 GCA_964470355.1 uncultured Sphaerotilus sp. | reverse complement strand
CCATGGAGTGCGAGGCGCTCAAGCGCGTGCGCAACGACATGGGCCTGACCAACGTCGAGATCATGGTGCCCTTCGTGCGCACCCTGAAGCAGGCCGAGCGTGTCGTGGGCATGCTGGCCGATCGGGGCCTCAAGCGTGGCGACAACGGCCTGAAGGTCATCATGATGTGCGAGATCCCCAGCAACGCCATCCTGGCCGACCAGTTCCTGGAACACTTCGACGGCATGTCGATCGGTTCCAATGACCTGACGCAGCTGACGCTGGGTCTGGACCGCGATTCCGGCATGGAACTGCTGGCGGTGGACTTCGACGAGCGCGACCCGGCGGTGCGTTCGCTGATCTCGCGCGCCATCGCGGCCTGTCGCGCCCAGGGCAAGTACATCGGCATCTGCGGCCAGGGCCCCAGCGACCATCCGGACTTTGCCGTCTGGCTGGCGCAAGAAGGCATCGTGTCGATCTCGTTGAATCCGGACACGGTGGTCGACACCTGGAAGCTGTTGGCTCAGGGCTGAGGTTCTGACCGTCCAGACCTCGCGCGGGTGTGCGGGGTCTCCCAGGCCCGGAGCGTGATCGGAAACGATCGGGCTTCGGGCCTTCGTCTTGCGGGCCCCCGGGGAGATCCTGTGGCGTACCGGTCGCAATGGCGCGACACTGTGGCCCAATCGCCGCCCGACAGCTCGGGTGGTGAATGCACGATCCCAGGAGACCCATTTGATTCCAGGCCCTCGCCGCGCGCCCGACAGCACGCGCGCCTACACGGCGCGCCTGCACTGGCGCTATGGGGCCTACACGCTGGGTGTGGTCGGTTTTGTGCTGATCCTGGCGCTGCTGGAGCGCACGGGATGGCCCCGCACCTGGATCGGGGGCACTTTCCTGATCTCGACCGTGGCGGTCTATGCCGTGATCGGTCTGATGTCGCGCACCACCGACGAGGCCGAGTACTACGTGGCGGGGCGTCGGGTCCCGGCGATCTACAACGGCATGGCGACGGCGGCCGACTGGATGTCGGCCGCTTCGTTCATCGGCACCGCCGGGGTGCTGTACCTGCAGGGTTTTGCCGGCTTGGCCTATGTGCTGGGGTGGACGGGTGGCTACTGTCTGGTGGCGCTGCTGCTGGCACCTTATCTGCACCGCATGGGTTGTTTCACGCTGCCGGAATTCCTGGGTATGCGCTACGGCGGCACGTGGCCTCGACTGATCGGGGCGGCCTTCGTGGTGTTGGTTTCCTTCGTCTACGTCGTGGTGCAGATCTACGGTGTCGGGTTGATCACGTCGCACCTCACCGGGTTCAGTTTTGAGATCGGTGTGTTTGTCGGCCTGGGCGGTGTGCTCGTGTGCTCGTTTCTGGGGGGCATGCGGGCGGTCACCTGGACGCAGGTGGCGCAGTACATCGTCTTGATCGTGGCCTATCTGGTGCCGGTGATCTGGCTGTCGCTCAATCAGACAGGCAGTCCGCTGGCCTGGGTGACGTACGGGGAGCAATTGCGCCAGGTGTCTCATTTCGAGGAGCGCCTGCTGACGGATCCGGCGGAGCAGGACGTTCGCAAGCGGGTGGCGCTGCAGGCCGAGGCCATCCGGCGCAAGTTGGAGGATGTGCCGCAGGCCATGGTCGACGATGCTCGGGCCTTGTCTGAGCAGGTCCGCCGGTTGCAAGGGCAGGAGTCGTCCGGGCTGGCCTTGCGGCAGGCTGAGAGGGCGTATGCCCAGCGTCCCCAGACCGAGGCCGAGGCCCGCCTGGCCTATCAGCGGGCCTTGGAGACCTTGGAGTCGCAGGCGCAGCCGCTGGCGGGCATGCCGCCGCAGTCGTTGCCGCATGCGGCCGGGGATCCGGAGGGGGATGCGGCGGCCCAGGAACGCTACTCCGTGGCCCGGCGCAATTTTCTGGCGCTGGCCTTGTGCCTGATGCTGGGGACGGCCGCCATGCCCCACGTGTTGACACGCTACTTCACGACACCCACCTCGGGTGAGGCGCGGCGTTCGGTCACCTGGTCGCTGCTGTTCATCGTTTTGCTGTACCTGGCGGCGCCCGCTTTGGCGGTCATGGTGAAGTACGAGGTGATGTCGCAACTGGTGGGGGCGTCGTTTGATCGGTTGCCCGCGTGGATCCTGCGCTGGACGCGGCTGGACCCGGCGCTGGTGTCTGTGCAGGACATCAATGGGGACGGGTTGTTGCAGCTGTCGGAGTTGCACCTGGGGGGGGACGTCATCGTGCTGGCTGCGCCGGAGATTGGGGGTTTACCCCTGGTCGTGACCTATCTGGTGGCCGCGGGGGGGTTGGCGGCTGCGTTGTCCACAGCCGACGGGCTGCTGCTGACCATCGCGAACACCTTGTCGCGCGACGTGTACCACGGGGTTGTGAGCCCGCATGCGGTGCCCATCCGGAGGGTCATGGTGTCGAAGTTCCTGGTGCTGGTGGTGGCCCTGGTGGCCGCGACGATCGCCTCGACCCGTTTCGCGGACATCCTGCAGTTTGTCTCGGTGGCGTTTTCGCTGGCTGCTTCGGGGTTCTTCCCCGCGCTGGTGATGGGCATCTTCTGGTCGGGGGCAAGCCGTGTGGGGGCGACGGCAGGCATGCTCAGCGGGCTGGCGGTGTGTCTGTACTACATGGTCACCAACCACCCATTGCTGCGGGACCTGCTTCATGTGACGTTGGGTGTGGATCAGGCTCGCTGGTGGGACATCGATCCGGTGGCGGCGGGCATTTTTGGCGTGCCGGCCGGTCTGGTGGTGGTGTGGGGGGTGAGCCTGCTGTGGCCGGACGCGCCGCACGAAAAGGCCCGCCGGGAGCGCGTGCTCCAGCGGATGTGGACGCCTGACGCAGGGGCATGATCACTCCTGCTCGACTTGCGCTACAATCTACGGTTTTCTTGCCGCACCCGGGTCTGACGCTTCGGGGCGGCTTCCGATACCCGGAACCCGCAAGGAGAGTTCATGCGTCACTACGAAATCATCCTCTTGGTCCACCCGGACCAGAGCGAACAGGTTCCAGCCATGCTGGAGCGTTACAAGGGCCTCGTGACCGCCAGCGGCGGTCAGGTGCACCGCGTTGAAGACTGGGGCCGCTTTCAGCTGGCCTACATGATCAACAAGCTGGCCAAGGCGCACTACCTGTGCATCAACATCGAGTGCGGCAAGGACGTCCTGGCTGAGCTCGAGACCGGCTTCCGCTTCAACGATGCCGTGCTGCGTCATCTGACCGTCAAGAAGGACAAGGCCGAGACCGGTCCTTCGGCGATGATGAAGCGCGTCGAGAAGGAAGAAGCCCGCAAGTCCCAGCAGGAAGTCAGCGCCGCCTGATCGGGGCGATCTGAAGCAGGGTTGCGCCCGAACTTGTCGCTCGTTTTCGGTTCTCGTCGCTCATGAATGAGATCCGGCTGAGTGTGCAGGTGGTTGAACGTGCTGCCATGCGCTACACCCCGGCAGGCCTTCCTGCCCTGGATGTCCGATTTGCCCACGCTTCGCAGGTGGTGCATGCGGGTCATCCCAGACAGGTTAGCCTGGAGGTGCATGCCACGGCCATCGACGACATGGCGCTCGAGTTGCAGCGGCTGCCGCTGGGGGAAGAGGTGATCGTCACCGGCTTTCTTGGCAAGCAGCGCAGCGGACGAGGACTCATGCTTCACGTCACCCGGATCGAACGCCTCGCGTCCGAGCCCGTTTTCAACGTTCCAGATTCGAATTAGGAGGTTCACATGCCCCCGCCACGTGGTAAGTTTTCCAAGGACCGCAAGACCAAGCGCAACACGCAATCGCTGCTGTTCAAGCGCAAGCGTTTCTGCCGCTTCACCGTCGCCGGTGTCGAACAGATCGACTACAAGGACCTCGACGTCCTGCGCGACTTCGTCAGCGAAAACGGCAAGATCACGCCGGCTCGCCTGACCGGTACCCGCGCCATCTTCCAGCGTCAGCTGACCGTCGCCATCAAGCGTGCCCGCTTCCTGGCTCTGCTGCCGTACAGCGACCAGCACAAGGTCTGAGGAGCTCCAGATGCAAATCATCCTGCTCGAAAAAGTCGCCAACCTGGGCAACCTGGGTGATGTGGTCAAGGTCAAGGACGGCTTCGCCCGCAACTTCCTGATCCCCACCGGCGCTGCCCGCCGTGCCACCGAGAAGGCCGTTGCCGAGTTCGAAGCTCGTCGCGCTGAACTCGAAAAGGCTCAGGCGGAAAAGCTGGCGGCCGCACAGGCCCAAGGCGAGAAGCTGAACGGCAAGACCGTCACCGTTGCCCAGAAGGCTGGTGTGGATGGTCGCCTGTTCGGTTCGGTCACCAACGCCGACATCGCCGGAGCCCTGGCGGCTCAAGGCGTGGAGGTGGTGAAGGCTCAAGTCCGTCTGCCCAATGGCCCCCTGAAGGTGGTCGGCGAGCACGCCGTGACCGTGGCTCTGCACACCGACGTCGTGGTTGACGTGACCGTGGCCGTGGTGGCTGCTGCGGAGTGATTCCGCGACGGTGAGTGATCACCGTGCGTCCGAGGCCGGCTTTCAGCCGGCCTTTTTTTTGCCCGCTTCCTGCCTCCTATCATTCATCCCATGGCATTGACGTTTCCCGGATATCCCGAATCCCCCGTGGTGGCCGACGACGAGATCGCGCGCCTGCGGGTGCCGCCCCATTCGGTCGAGGCGGAGCAGAGCGTGCTGGGGGGCTTGCTGCTCGACAACACGGCTTCCGACCGTGCGGGTGATCTGCTCAAGGACGATGACTTCTATCGTCACGAGCACCGCCTGATCTATACCTCCATCATGTCCCTCATCGGTGCGAGCAAGCCGGCGGACGTGATCACGGTGTACGAGCATCTGCAGAACCTCGGCAAGGCCGAGGAAACCGGGGGGCTGGCGTACCTCAATGCCTTGGCGCAAAGCGTTCCGAGCGCGGCCAATTTGCGGCGTTACGCGGAAATCGTGCGCGACCGTGCCATCCTGCGCAAGCTTGTGGCGGCCAGCGACGAGATTGCCACGACGGCCCTCAATCCCCAAGGCAAGGCGGTGTCGGACATCCTGGACGAGGCCGAGGGCAAGATCTTCAAGATTGGCGAAGAGGGTTCGCGCAACAAGCAGGGTTTCCAGTCCATGGACAACCTGGTGGTGCAGCTGATCGATCGCGTCCAGGAGTTGGCCGAAAACGGGGCGGGCGATGTCACGGGGGTGCCGACCGGCTTCATCGACATGGATCGCATGACCGCGGGCCTGCAGCCGGGGGATCTGATCATCCTGGCGGCGCGTCCGTCCATGGGCAAGACCGCGTTCGCGCTCAACATCGGCGAAAACGTGGCGGTCAACGAGGGGCTGCCGGTTGTCGTGTTCTCCATGGAAATGGGGGCGTCCCAACTGGCGCTGCGGATGATGGGCTCCATCGCGCGCGTGGACCAGCAGCATTTGCGCACGGGCGCCTTGCGCGATGACGAGTGGGGGCGGCTGTCCGAGGCGGTTGACCGCATGCGCAATGTCCACCTTTTCATCGATGAGACACCGGCCCTGAGTCCGGTGGAGGTGCGTGCACGCTGCCGCCGTCAAGCGCGGCAGTGTGGGCAACTGGGCCTCATCATCGTGGACTACCTGCAGCTGATGAGTGGTTCGTCGGCCAGCGCGGGTGAAAACCGCGCAACCGAAATCTCGGAAATCTCGCGGGGCCTGAAGGCGCTGGCCAAGGAATTGCGCTGCCCGGTGATCGCGCTGTCACAGCTCAACCGCTCTGTGGAAACGCGTCCCGACAAGCGTCCGATGATGTCCGACCTGCGGGAATCGGGCGCCATCGAGCAGGATGCCGACGTGATCATGTTCATCTACCGGGACGAGTACTACAACAAGGAGTCCAAGGAGCCCGGGGTGGCCGAGATCATCATCGGCAAGCAGCGGAACGGACCCGTCGGGACCGTCAAGCTGGCCTTCCTGAAGCCGCTGACCAAGTTCGAGAACCTGGCGCCGGGGGCGTACGGCGGCGACGAGTATTGAAGGGGGGTCTCGCCGGTGGGGCGGGGTGTCCGCCCTTTGTGGCGAGACCGGGCGTCAGGCTGCAGCCGACGCTTGGCGGGCGCGGGCCCATCGGCCGGCCGCCAGGATGCCGATGATGAACACGGCCATCAGGCTGAACTTGGCTGCGGGGTGGTCGGTGAAGAAGCTCCCCAGCAGTTGTTCGCCGATCACCATCTTCGCTGCGGTGTAGGCCAGCACGGCGGCGCCGATCTCGGTGATGACCGGGAACCGCTCGACCAGCTTGAGCACCATCTGGCTGCCCCACACGACGATGGGCACGCTGATCAACAGGCCGATGACCACCAGGTCGAAGGCGCCGTGCGCGGCGCCGGCCACGCCCAGCACGTTGTCCACGCCCATCAGCGCGTCTGCGATGACGATGGTGCGCATGGCGCCCCAAAAGGTGGTGGCGGTCGGGTTGTGGCCACCGTCTTCTTCGCCGGGGTTGAGCAGCTGGTATGCGATCCACAGCAGGCCCAGACCGCCAACGGCCATCAACCCTGGAATCTTCAGCAGCCAGACCACACCGAGGGTCATCACGATGCGCATGCCGATGGCGCCCATCGTGCCCCAGAAGATGGCTTTTTTCTGGAGGTGACTGGGGAGGCTGCGCGCGGCCAGGGCGATGACGATGGCGTTGTCACCGGCCAGGACGAGGTCGATGAGCACGATGGCCAGCAGGGCCGAGAACCAGGCGGAGGAGAACAGTTCCATGAGCGGACTTTCGATCGGAGCGTGAAGACGCAGGGCGACGCGTGGAAGTCCGCGAGCGGGCGGCCTTCAACACATCGCTCGGCGGCGATGGTTGAAGGTCTTGTCCGTCCGGCAGGATGCCGGAGCGTTCGAGCCGGTGACGGTCGGGTCACGGATTGACGGCTGGAACTCGCCGCGAACCCGGTGGGTCGCGGTGGGACTACTCCCCCTCAAGGAGCAGCATTGGACCAGTGAAGTGCTCGGTCTGAAAGGGAGTTCATGGTAACCACTAAATGAAAATGGTTAATGTGGCAGGGTGGGGATCGGCAGGGTTTTCCAGAGGGAAATCCGGGACTCTGTCGTCCGGAGTCGGGGTCGTACCGGGCAAGGGCATGCGTCACGGCTATAATTGGCAGGTTTACCCGCCAACAACGTCGCCCAGCGTCTACCCCCTCCATACCCCCGAAGGCACGGGTCTTCCCGGACAGCCTGCCACGTCGGACGCGCCCGTCGCGCGCTGAAGTGGGCTCCTCAGAAGGAGTCATCGGGCTTGTCAGCGGTCACTCCATCCGTGTGGCTGCGCAAGCAGGAGAGGGCGCCAAGCGCACCATCCGGAGTTCCCGTGCTGCCCGTCCTGCCCCTCGCTATCCTCGCACTCGCAGACGGCACGGTCTTTCTTGGCACCTCGATCGGCGCTGCCGGTCGCACGGTCGGTGAAGTGGTGTTCAACACCTCCCTCACCGGCTATCAGGAAATCCTCACCGACCCGAGCTACTGCCGCCAGATCGTCACGCTGACGTATCCGCACATCGGCAACTACGGCGTCAACGAGCAGGATGTCGAAGCCTCGAAAGTCCATGCCGCCGGTCTGATCATCAAGGATCTGCCCGTCCGTTCGTCCAATTTCCGTCAAACGCTGACGCTGTCTGCGTACCTGGAGCGCGAAGGCACGGTCGCCATCGCCGACATCGATACCCGCCGCCTGACCCGCATCCTGCGCACCTCGGGAGCCCAGAACGGCTGCATCGTGGGTCTGGCCGCTGGCGTGGAAGTGACGCAGGCCGACATCGACGCCGCCGTGGCCACCGCTCGCCAAGCCCCGAGCATGGCCGGTCAGGACCTGGCCCAGGTCGTCACCTGCACCGAGTCGAAGGTCTGGACCGAAACTGAGTGGAAGCTCTTCGGTGCCGACGGCCAGCCCGGCTTCGGCGTGCAGACCGAGCCGACCTTCCACGTCGTGGCCTACGACTTCGGTGTGAAGCGCAACATCCTGCGCATGCTGGCCGAGCGCGGCTGCAAGGTCACGGTGGTGCCCGCCCAGACCCCGGCTGCTGAGGTGTTGAAGCACAACCCGGATGGCATCTTCCTGTCCAACGGCCCCGGCGACCCGGAGCCTTGCGACTACGCGATCGCCGCCGCCCAGGAACTGATCGAGTCCGGCATCCCGACCTTCGGCATCTGCTTGGGTCACCAGATCATGGCCCTGGCCTCGGGTGCGAAGACCTTCAAGATGAAGTTCGGCCACCACGGTGCGAACCACCCGGTCAAGGACCTGGACACCGGCCGCGTGTCGATCACCAGCCAGAACCACGGTTTTGCAGTCGACGCCGCCACGCTGCCCGCCAACCTGCGCGCCACGCACGTCAGCCTGTTCGACGGCACGCTGCAGGGCCTGGCCCGCACCGACAAGCCGGC
The DNA here is from genome assembly GCA_964470355.1 of uncultured Sphaerotilus sp. Taxonomy (GTDB): domain Bacteria; phylum Pseudomonadota; class Gammaproteobacteria; order Burkholderiales; family Burkholderiaceae_C; genus Sphaerotilus. The sequence goes on along the minus strand of CAYYCN010000130.1, from coordinate 831 downwards.
GTTCTGCTTCCAGGGTCACCCGGAAGCCTCGCCCGGTCCCCACGACATTGCCTACCTGTTCGACCGCTTCACTGCACTGATGTCGGCACAAGCGGAGAAGAAGAATGCCTAAGCGCAGCGACCTGAAATCCATCCTCATCATCGGCGCCGGCCCGATCATCATCGGCCAGGCCTGCGAGTTCGACTACTCCGGCGTGCAGGCCTGCAAGGCCCTGCGCGAAGAGGGCTACAAGGTCATCCTGATCAACAGCAACCCCGCCACGATCATGACCGACCCGGCCACGGCCGACGTCACCTACATCGAGCCCATCACCTGGCAGGTGGTCGAGAAGATCATCGCCAAGGAGCGCCCGGACGCGATCCTGCCGACCATGGGCGGACAGACCGCGCTGAACTGCGCGCTGGACCTGCACAAGCACGGCGTGCTCGACAAGTACAAGGTCGAGATGATCGGTGCGAACGAGCACGCCATCGAGAAGGCCGAAGACCGCCTGAAGTTCAAGGACGCCATGACCAAGATCGGTCTGGGTTCCGCGAAGTCGGGCATCGCGCACTCGATGGAAGAAGCCTGGGCGGTGCAAAAGAGCATCCAGGCCGAAGTGGGCGGCACGGGCTTCCCGATGGTCATCCGCCCCAGCTTCACGCTGGGCGGTACGGGTGGCGGCATCGCCTACAACCCGGAAGAGTTCGAAGAGATCTGCAAGCGCGGCATCGACCTCTCGCCGACCAGCGAACTGCTGATCGAAGAGTCGCTGATCGGCTGGAAGGAATACGAGATGGAAGTGGTCCGCGACAAGGCGGACAACTGCATCATCGTGTGCTCGATCGAGA
>CAYYCN010000129.1:0-9304 GCA_964470355.1 uncultured Sphaerotilus sp. | reverse complement strand
GCCGTAGAAGGCGCTGGCGTACTTGGCGCTGTAGGCCATGATGCGGGTGTGGATGAAGCGGTGGGCTTCCAGCGCCTCGCGGATGGCGCCGATGCGGCCGTCCATCATGTCGCTGGGGGCGACGATGTCGACGCCGGCCTGGGCGTGGACCAGGGCCTGCTTGACCAGCACCTCCACCGTCTCGTCGTTGAGGACGTAGCCGGTGTCGTCGATCAGACCGTCCTGGCCATGCGTGGTGTAGGGGTCGAGCGCGACGTCGGTCATGAGGCCGAGGTCTGGGAAGCGGGCCTTCAGTTCACGCACCACCTGCGGCACGAAGCCGTCGGGGTTGGTGGCTTCGCGACCGTCCGGGGTCTTGTGGCTGGCATCCAATACCGGGAACAGGGCCATCACGGGGATGCCCAACTTCACGCACTCTTCGGCGACCGGCAGCAGTCGGTCCAGGCTGAGGCGCTGCACGCCGGGCATGGAGGCCACGTCCTGCACCACGTTCTGGCCTTCCAGCACAAACACCGGGTAGATCAGGTCGGCCGGGTGCAGCCGATGCTCCTGGACGAGGGCACGGGTGTAGGCGTCACGACGCAGGCGGCGGGGGCGATGGGTGAGGGGCGTGGCCATAACAGACATGAAAGTGTCACGGAGAAGAGTTTGGGCTCTAGAGCAAATGGCTTTGCGCTGCTAGACTCCGTCTCGGATGATACGTCGCAGGACGTTCATTCCCTGCTTTTCCTCCCTGAGCAGGTGCCTTAGCGTGTTGACAGCGATAAGGCTTTGCAGCCCCAACCGCTTGGTTGGGGCTCTTTTTTTGCCTGAAGGATCGAGGGGGATCAGCGGGCCCGCGCCACTTCGGGTGACCGGGTGGGCGCGAAGTCCGACAGCATGCTGTCGCTGTGGATGACCTCGACCGAGTCGAGCTTCGTGGGCCGCGTGGCGTGCAACTCATCGAACCAGCCGGAAACCGGTGGGTCTTTCTGGTCCAAGGGGGCGATGGTCATCGGACTGGTGTCGGACGGCAGTCCATCGCCCTGGCGCACGGCGTCCGGGCCAAAGGCTCTGCGCACCGTGCTGGCGGCAGGCAACCGGGCTTCATCCCACACATGAAACGGGATCTGCGCGGCCTCCAGGACACGTGCCATGCGCTCGTGCCGCTTGCGCGCCTGTTCGGAGTGGTCGCGACCGGTGCGGCGCAGATCGATGACCGAGAGCACTCGCCCTTGGGCATCGCAGATCATCAGATCGGCGGTGACACGGCCGATGCGCCGCATCCACTCCAGATTCGAGTGGCGTGTGGGGACCCGCAGGAAGTGCGACAGCGGCACCTGGGCCAGGATGAGCCGCTCCGGCAAGGCCCTGCGCAACAGGTGCAGGGCTTGGCTCTGGGACGAGGTGAGCACCCGCGTGGCCTGGGGCGGCCACCCGGAGACGGTGTCGATCTGGTCCAGGGCGTGGGAGCGTCGCTCCATTTCCTTTTCGATTCGACGCTGTCGGGCTCGGAGCCAGAACAGCGCCCACATCGCCGCGCCGGCGATGACCGCCCAGATGAGTGTGGTCCAAAGATCGGGAACTGCGAAATCCATCACGCAAAAGTAGCGTGTGGCGTCTTGCGCGTCAATCGACCCTCGGATTGGGGGGGGACATTTTGCGACATCAGGTGCCGCCAAAGCCTCCCATTCCGGGCATTCCCTTCTTGCCAGCAAAGCGTTTCATCATCTTCATCAGGCCGCCGCCCTTCATTTTTTTCATCATGCCCTGCATCTGCTCGAACTGCTTGAGCAGGCGGTTGACCTCGTGGATCTGCACTCCGGCACCGGCGGCGATGCGGCGCTTGCGGCTGGCCTTGGACTTGCCGTCCAGCAGCAGCGCGGGTTGGCGGCGCTCCTTGGCGGTCATGGCGTTCAGGATGCCTTCCATGCGGCGCACGTCCTTCTCGGCCTTGTCCATGTCGGCCTGACCGGCTTTGGCCGCCATTTCGGCGGGCAGCTTGTCGATGAGGTTGGACAGGCCGCCCATCTTCTTCATCTGGCCGATCTGCGAGAGGAAGTCGTTGAGGTCGAAGCCGTCGCCGCTCTTGAGCTTCTCGGCCATCTTCTGGGCGGCCTGCAGGTCGACGCCCTTCTGGACTTCTTCGACCAGCGCGACGATGTCGCCCATGCCCAGCACACGGCCAGCGTGGCGGTCGGCGTCGAACACCTCCAGGCCGTCGATCTTCTCGGAGACGCCTGCGAATTTGATGGGCGCGCCGGTGATCTGCCGCACCGACAGCGCGGCGCCGCCGCGCGAGTCGCCGTCGAGCTTGGTCAGCACGATGCCGGTCAGCGGCAGGGCTTCCTTGAAGGCCTTGGCGGTGTTGATGGCGTCCTGGCCCTGCATGGCGTCGACGACAAACAGCGTCTCGACCGGGTGGAGCAGGGCATGCAGGTCCTTGATTTCCGCCATCAGCGCTTCGTCGATGGCGAGGCGGCCGGCGGTGTCGACCAGCAGCACGTCGAAGTAGTGCTTCTTGGCGTAGTCGATGGCGGCCAGAGCGATGTCGCGCGGCTTCTGGTCACCGGTGGACGGGAACCACTCGGCGCCGGCCTGTTTCGTGACGGTCTTGAGCTGCTCGATGGCGGCGGGGCGGTAGACGTCGGCCGAGACGGTCAGCACCTTCTTCTTGCGGCGCTCGATCAGGTGCTTGGCCAGCTTGGCGGTGGTCGTCGTCTTGCCCGCCCCCTGCAGGCCAGCCATGAGGATGATGGCGGGGGGCTGGGCGGCGAGGTTGAGGTCGGACACGCCCTCGCCCATGGTGGCGGCGAGTTCCTTCTGGACGATGGAGACCAGCACTTGCCCAGGATTGAGCGAGCCGACCACCTCCTGGCCCAGGGCCTTGTCCTTGACGCGGGCGATGAAGTCCCGCACCACGGGCAGGGCCACGTCCGCTTCCAGCAGGGCCATGCGCACTTCGCGCAGCATGTCCGTGACGTTGGATTCGGTGATGCGGGCCTGGCCGCGCATGGTCTTGACCAGTTTGGACAGGCGTTCGGAAAGGGCTGAGGCCATGCGGGGGTGTGGTTGAGGGCCTGTGGGAGGCCGGAAACGTGAGCGTCGGGATCGACGGCGAAAGTACACTTGTCCGGTGATTTTATCGACCGCCCTTTCTGCGGGCCTCATGCCCTGGTTCGTCGTGCCTTCGGTGCTGGCGCTGATCGGCTATGCCCTGTCGGCTTGGCGCATGCAGGCGGCGTGGTCCGCCCCCTTGCTGCTCGGGGCCTGGGCCGTGCATTGGCTGGCCTTGCTGGCGCACTTGCTGGGGTGGGGGCTGCCTCACACCGGGGCTCACTTCGGATTTGCGCTGGCGCTCTCGACGATGGCCTGGATGGTGCTGGGTGTCTACGAGATCGAGAACCGCTGGGTGCCGTTGCCGGGGGTGCGCCGTGGCTTGTCCTTGCTCGGGGGCGGGACGGTGCTGCTGGCGCTGGTTTTCCCGGGTGACCATGGTGTGTACGCAGCGTCTCCGTGGGCTCCGTTGCATTGGCTGCTGGGTCTTGCTTCGTATGGACTGTTCGGGGCCTCGGTGCTGCATGCGACCTGGCTGGACCGGGCAGAGCGCCTGATGCGCACGCCGGGTCGTGCCGGCTTGGGGGATGGGCCGCCGTTGCTGAAGCTGGAGAAGCTCACCTTCCGCTTGGTGGCCGCTGGTTTTGCCGTCCTCAGCCTGGCCATCGTGCTGGGGTTCTGGTTCACCCCGGTCTGGGTGTGGGACCACAAGACGGTGTTCTCTCTGCTGGGCTGGTGTGTGTTCGCGGCGTTGTTGCTGGGGCGCCGCGTGTTCGGTTGGCGAGGTCGCCGGGCGACCCGCTGGCTGTACGTGGGCAGCGGCCTGCTGCTGCTGGGGTACGTCGGTTCGCGGTTTGTCTTTGAAGTGCTGCTGCACCGCGCTCCGATCGGGGGGGTGTGATGCGGGTGGTGTGGACGCTGGTTTTGGCGGGCGTGGCCTGGTGGGTGTGGCGCCGCTGGGTGGCCGCCCGGGTGGCGCGCGAAGACGCGGTTGCGGAGTCGGTCGAATCCTCGGCAGGTCCAGCGCCCTCCCAGTCCTTGCCGCCTGCACGCATGGTGCGGTGCGCCCAGTGTGGTGTGCATCTGCCGGAGTTGGATGCCGTGTTTTCGCATGGGCGTCATTACTGCAGTGCGGCCCACCGGGATGCGGCGGAGCGCGTGGCCTGAGGCCGGTTCCGAATGGCACCTGAAGCCGGTGTGAGCCCGCCCGCCCGCCCCGCTTCGGGGGCGGCGTCGGGGGGCAGCGCGCGTCGGGCGATGGCCCGCACCTTCCGGGCGTTTGCCGCCGCCCGGGTGTTCCTCGGGCTGCTGCTGCTGGGCCTGCATGTGGCCTTGGCCATCTACACCCACGCGCCGGTGCTCAGTGCCCGGTTCTGGGTGTTCGGGGCTCAGGCGGCGCTGGCGGCCGGGACGCTGTTGTGGACCGGCGGCACGCCGCGCAGCGACGGGGGACTTCGGTCCGGTCCGATCGGACCTTCGGGTCATCTGCGGCGGCGTTGGGCCTTGGCCAGCATTGGCGTGGACGTGCTGGCCTTTTCCGCGCTGCTGTTCCTGCCTGGCGAGTCCGGCAACGGCGCGGCCTTGTTCACGTTGCCGCTGCTCATGGCGGCGGTGCTCCTGCCCAGGCGCCTGGCGCTGGCCGTGGCGTCGGCGGTGGTGATGGTGCTTCTGGGCGATGCCTTCTGGAGCGCCCGGGGCTTGGGTGATGTGGCGGCGTTGGTCGGGCAGGCGGGCATCACGGGGGCGGGCATGCTGGTCATGGTGGTGCTCTCCGGTGAACTGGCCGAACGGCTGGCCCGCCAGGAGTTGGCCAACCGCACGACGCTGCAGCTGGCCCGTCAACAAGCGCTGCTCAACCGGTTGATGATCGAGGAAATGCACGATGGCGTGATGGTGGTGGACCGCCACGGGGCCGTGCGTTCGGCCAATCCGGCGGCGTTGTCGTTGATCGGGGTGTCGGCGCAGGACGGCTTCGTGCCGTTCGATCTGACTCAGCGCAAGGATTGGGCGCCTCTGCGCCATGCATTGAGGCGGGTGTATGCCAGTGGGCAGTGTCCCGAAGCGGGGGAGGAGTTGGCGCTGGATCTGACCGACGGGCGTCGCGTGGATCGGCGGCACCTGCGCCTGCGCATGCGGTTCACCCGCCGGGTGGGGCCGGAGGACGGCGAGATGCTGTGCCTGCTGCTCGTGGACGATGTGCGCATGCTGCGGTCACGGGCCCGGCAGGAACGGCTGGCGGCGATGGGTCGGATGTCGGCGGGGATTGCGCACGAGATCCGCAATCCCCTGGCGGCGATCGCCCAGGCCAATGAACTGCTCTCCGAAGACTTGCAGGACCCGGCGCAGCAGCGGCTCACCCGCATGGTGGCCGACAACGTCCGGCGGCTCAAGCGCATCGTGGACGATGTGATGCAGGCGGCGCCAGGAGAGGGTGGGGCCGCTCCGGTCATCGATCTGGCGGCGCAGTGTCGTCGCCTGTGCGAGGACTGGATGCGCACCAACGCCGTGGCGGCCGACGGGCCGGAGGGCTCGCCCGTGCTGTTGGACGTGGGTCGCCAAGCGCAGCCGGTGCGGTTCGAGATCGATCACCTGCGGCGTTTGCTGGTGAACCTGCTCGACAACGCCTGGCGCCACGGCTCGGGCCGGGCGCACGCGATCTGGGTGCGGGTGACGGAGTTGTCGGCCGAAGAGATCCAACTCAGCGTGGCCAGTGACGGCGATCCGATTCCTGCAGACGTCGAGCCGCATCTGTTTGAGCCCTTCTTTTCCACGCGCAGTCGGGGCAGCGGGCTGGGTCTGTACATTTGCCGCGAGCTGTGCGAGCGCCATGGGGCGACCATCGAATACCGATCGCTCGGGTCGGGTGCGCGCCATCGCAACGTCTTTTCCGCGACCTTGCCCAAGGCCGCGCAACCCGCTGGCACGCCGTTCGCGGACACCGACGTCAGCAGCGGCCTGTCGGCCCTGGATCCCACATGACCTCCGCTTCCGGATACCACCTCCTGGTGGTCGATGACGAGCCCGACCTCCTGACGCTGTACGAGCTGACTTTGCTCCGGGAGGGGTATCACGTCGACATCGCGGCCTCCGTGGCCGAGGGGTGGGCGTCGCTGGGGCGGCGCCATTACGACCTGCTGATCACCGACATGCGCATGCCCGACGGCACGGGGCTGGAGCTGCTGCAACGGCTCGAACAGGCCGGGCGCAGTGAAAAATCGATCGTCATCACCGCGCATGGTTCGGCCGAAAACGCGGTGCAGGCGCTCAAGGCCGGCGCCTACGACTATCTCACCAAGCCGGTGGATCTCAAGCAGTTCCGCTCCGTCGTGTCGGCGGCACTGGGGCGCGTCGTGGGCTCCAGCGACGCGGTGCCTGTGCCGGGGCCGGATGTGTCCACCGCACCGTCGCTGCAGCGCATGACGGGCGGCTCCGCGGCCATGCAGGCGGTGCGTGAGCGGGTCGCGAAGGTGGCCCGCAGCATGGCACCGGTGCTGGTGCACGGGGAGTCCGGGACCGGCAAGGAACTCGTGGCTCGGGCGGTCCACCAGCTCAGTGCGCGGGCATCGCGCCCGTTCGTGGCCGTGAACTGTGGGGCCATTCCCGAGCAGCTGCTGGAGGCCGAGTTTTTTGGATACCGCAAGGGCGCCTTCACCGGCGCTCACGAGGACCGGGAGGGGTTCTTCCAGGCCGCGGCGGGGGGGACGCTGTTCCTCGACGAAATGGGGGACCTGCCGTTGGCGATGCAAAGCAAGCTGCTGCGGGTGATTCAGGAGCGGGCGGTGCGCCCCGTCGGGGCGGTGCACGAAACCGCCACCGACGTGCGCATCGTCAGTGCGACCCACAAGGACCTGGCCGAGGAGGTGCGTGCGGGGCGTTTTCGACAAGACCTGTACTACCGACTCAACGTGATCCAGATCCGGGTGCCGCCGCTGCGTGAGCGCCTGGACGACCTGCCATCGCTGTGCGAGCGGGTGCTGGCGCGCATCGCGACCGAGGCGGGGGCCCGTCCCCTGAGGCTCTCGCCCGATGCGTTGGCGAGGCTGTTCCGGCATGCCTTCCCGGGCAATGTGCGGGAGCTGGAGAACCTGCTCCAGCGCGCCGTGGCCTTGTCGGCGGGGCCGCAGATCGAGTGTGAGGACCTGGGGCTCGACGATGTACCCGCCGAGCCGTGGCCGCAGGATTCTGGCCCTGGGGTTCAGGCGCGGCCATCCTCTGCGGGGGGGGCGCCGCATGGCCCGTCCGGATCGGGCCCCGTGGGCGCCGGACGGGTGCCGGACACCGATCTGCCCCCGAACCTCGAGGCCCACCTCGACGACATTGAGCGTGAAGTGCTGATGCGGGCGTTGGAGCGCCATCGCTGCAACCGCACGGCGGCTGGAGCGGCCTTGGGTCTGTCCTTGCGGCAAATGCGCTACCGCATGGCACGGTTGGGCATCCAGCTGGCGGGCGAAGCGATCGTGCGCGATGAAGCCGAAGGAGATCGGGATTGAAGGGGGCCTTGAGACAGCGCCGCTGGCGGCAGGTTAGGCGCGGAAACTGGTCTGGCGGTTGGTGGCGTCTGGCGCGTCCGGTGCCCAGCCCGAATGTGGGGGTCCGGCCGGCGGAGGTGTCCGTCGATCTGGCCGTGGTGCACTCCATCAGCTTGCCGCCTGGGCGGTATGGTGGGCCGTTCATCGAGCGGTTTTTCACCAACCGGCTCGACCTCGGGGCGCATCCGTATTTCGCGACGCTCAAGGGGGTGGAGGTGTCGGCCCATTTCGTGATCCGGCGCGACGGTGAGGTGCTGCAGTTCGCTTCCGTCGAAGCCCGCGCCTGGCATGCCGGCCGTTCGAGTTGGCGGGGGCGTGACAACTGCAACGATTTTTCCCTCGGGATCGAACTGGAGGGGCTGGAAGGCGAGCTGTTCGCGGCGGTCCAGTACCGGGCCTTGTCCCGGCTGCTCAAATCCGCACGGCAAGTGTGGCCTCTTCAGGAGGTGGTCGGGCACGAACATGTGGCCCCTGGTCGCAAGGGCGACCCCGGACCGGGCTTCGATTGGGCCCGTCTGCAAAGGCGTTTGCGCCGGATGTTCAGACACGACTTGAACTGATCAATCCCTGCGTCGCGTGTCAAGAGGGAGGCGGCTTCTGTGCATGAACTGTGGACAGCCTGTGCGCAATGCCACAAGGCATGTGGATCCCCGCACACGCTACCCCTAGTGCTTGAACGGTGAACGGACACTAGCTATAGTGCTTCCTCGTTTTCCAAGGATCAGGCACAGAGGCCCTCATGCACACAGTCACCCACGGTACCGGCAGCGTTTCCCTCGACACTTCCCCAGCGGCCCACCCCGCTCTCGCGTCGTCGTCGTCGGCCTATGCGGCCTACCAGGTGATCCGCCGCAACGGCTCGGTCGTGGCCTTCGAGCCGCACAAGATCGCCGTGGCGCTGATGAAGGCCTTCCTGGCGGTGCACGGCACGCAGGGCGCTGCATCGGCTTCGGTGCGTGAGACGGTGGACGGCCTGACCGAAAACGTCGTGCGCGCCCTGCTGCGCTCGCGTCCGAGCGGCGGCAGCTTCCACATCGAGGACGTGCAGGATCAGGCCGAACTGGGCCTGATGCGCGGAGGTCACCACGACGTGGCCCGTGCCTACGTGCTGTACCGCGAGCGCCGTGCGCAGGAGCGCGCCAGCCACGTCCAGGCGCCTGCTGTGGGCGAGTCGGTGCTTCACGTCACCGACCGTGGCCAACGCGTTCCGCTGGACCAGAACCGACTGGCCGCGCTCATCCACTCCGCCTGCGCCGACCTGGGTCCTGAGGTCGTGGCCGCCCCGGTGCTGGCTGAGACGCGGCGCAACCTCTACGACGGCGTGCCCATCGACGAGGTCTACAAGGCCTCCATCCTGGCGGCCCGCACCCTGATCGAGAAGGATCCGGGCTACACCCGTGCCACCGCCCGCCTGCTGCTGCACACCATCCGCCGCGAGGTGCTGGGCGAAGAAGTCACGCAGGCCGAGATGGCCGTGCGCTACGCCGACTACTTCCCGCAGTTCATCAAGAAGGGCGTGCAGGCCGAGCTGCTCGACGAGAAGCTGCAGCAGTACGACCTGGCCCGCCTGGGCGCGGCCCTGAAGGCCGAACGCGACCTGAACTTCGACTACCTCGGTCTGCAGACCCTGTTCGACCGCTACTTCCTGCACATCAAGAAGCAGCGCATCGAGATGCCGCAGGCTTTCTTCATGCGTGTGGCCATGGGCCTGGCCCTGAACGAAATCGACCGCGAAGCCC
>CAYYCN010000128.1:0-9453 GCA_964470355.1 uncultured Sphaerotilus sp. | reverse complement strand
CCGGGTGCTCAACGCCAACTACGTGAACGCGTACACATTCCCCGGGGGATCGATGGGCCTGACGCGGGCGATCCTGCTGGAAATGGACGATGAAGCCCAGCTGGCGGCGCTGCTGGGCCACGAGATCGGCCACGTCAACGCCCGACATGCGGCGCAGCGTCAAGGCTCCAGCATGGTGGCGCAGGTGGCGGTGGCCGGCTTGGCGATCGCAGCGGATGCGCGCTACGGCGGTGGGGTGGGGCAGCTGGTCGGACTGGGCGGTCAGCTCGGCGCCAGCGCCATGCTGGCGTCCTACAGCCGCGACAACGAGCGTGAGGCCGATGCGCTCGGCATGGCCTACATGACCCGGGCCGGTTACAGCCCTCAGGGCATGGTCGGACTGATGGGCATGCTCAACCGCCAGCACACGGAAAAGCCCGACGTGCTCACGACGATGTTTTCCTCGCACCCGATGAGCGATGAACGTTTGCGCAACATGGAGACGCTGGCGCGCAGCCACGCCACCGACAGCCGCAAGGTCCAGCGTGAACGCTACATGGACACCACCGCTGGGGTGCGCCGACTGCGCACGACGATCGAGTCCTGCCAGAAGGGCGAGGTCTCGGCCTCGCGCCAAAATCTGCCCGAGGCCGAGAAGCACCTGCGCACGGCGCTGTCCTCGACGCCCCGCGACTACGCCGCCAACGTGCTGATGGGGCGCGTGCTGATGGCGCAAAGCCGCCATGCCGATGCACAGAACTTCCTGACCACCGCCAAGGCGGTGTATCCGGGCGAGGCGCAGGCGCTCAAGATGTCGGGGACCAACCTCGTCATGCTCAACAAGGGGGCGGCCGCGCTGCCGGACCTGCAGGCGGCGCGGCGCTTCACGCCGGGCGACAGCGGGCTCGTGCTGGCCACCGGTTTGGCCTTGGACCAATCCGGGCAGCGCGCCCCTGCGGCGCGCGAGTATCAGCGTTTCCTGCAGGCCGTGCCGTCCGGGCAGTTGGCCGACGTCGCCCGGGGACGATTGACCGCCATGGGCTTTCGCTGAGGGCCGGTGACGGGGCTCACTCGACGGCCTTGACCATCTCTTCGACCACCTTCTTGGCGTCACCAAAGACCATCAGGGTCTTGTCCATGTAGAACAGCTCGTTGTCCAGGCCGGCGTAACCGGCGGCCATCGAGCGCTTGTTCACGATCACGGTCTTGGCCTTGTAGGCCTCCAGGATGGGCATGCCATGGATGGGCGATCCCTTCTGCAGCGCGGCGGGGTTGACCACGTCGTTGGCGCCCAGCACGATGGCCACGTCCACCTGACCGAACTCGCCGTTGATGTCGTCCATCTCGAAGACCTGGTCGTAGGGCACCTCAGCCTCGGCCAGCAGCACGTTCATGTGGCCCGGCATGCGGCCCGCCACCGGGTGGATGGCGTACTTCACCGTGATGCCCTTGTGCGTGAGCTTCTCGGCCAGCTCCTTGACCGCGTGCTGGGCGCGCGCCACCGCCAGGCCGTAGCCCGGCACGATCACCACCGTCTCGGCGTTGCCCAGGATGAAGGCCGCGTCGTCGGCGCTGCCGCTCTTGACCGGTCGCTGCTCCTGCGCCGCACCGCCGGCCGATGTGGCCTCGCCGCCAAAACCGCCCAGGATCACGTGGAAGAACGACCGGTTCATCGCCTTGCACATGATGTACGAGAGGATGGCTCCGGACGATCCCACCAGTGAGCCCGCGATGATCAGCATCGCGTTGTTCAGCGAGAAGCCGATGCCCGCCGCCGCCCAGCCTGAGTAGCTGTTGAGCATCGACACCACCACCGGCATGTCCGCGCCGCCGATGGGGATGATGATCAGCACCCCCATCACGAAACTCAGGGCGAGCATGGCAAAAAACGCCGGCCAGCTCTCTGTGAACATGAAGACCAGGCCTAGACCGAGCAGCGTCAGACCCAGCACCAGATTGAGCAGGTGCTGCCCGGGAAACACCACCGGCGCACCCTTGAACAGCCGGAACTTGTACTTGCCGCTGAGCTTGCCGAAGGCGATGACCGAGCCGCTGAAGGTGATCGCACCGATGGCGGCGCCCAGGAACAGCTCCAGCCGGTTGCCCGCCGGAATGGGCGGCACGGTGCCGTCCAGCGCACGCTCCACGATCTGGAAGGCGTAGGGCTCGACCACGACCGCCACCGCGATGAACACGGCCGCCAGGCCGATCATGCTGTGCATGAAGGCCACCAGTTCGGGCATCTTGGTCATCTCGACCCGGCGGGCCATGACCGTACCGGCGCCGCCGCCCACGACCAGACCCGCCAGGACGGTGACCAGCCCCTGTGCCGGGGGCACATGCATGCGCTCGGCCAAGGTCCAGATCAGACCGAACGTGGTCAGCATGGCCAACGCCATGCCGGTCATGCCGAAGGCGTTGCCGCGGATCGACGTGGTCGGGTGCGACAGGCCCTTGAGCGCCTGGATGAAACACACCGAGGCCACGAGGTAGAGCAGGACCACCAGATTCATGCTCATCGTGCGTCTCCGTGGGGGGCAACGGAGGCGGTCGCACCCGATGGCCGGGTTTCCGCCGCGGGAGCGGCCTTGCGCTCCTTCTTGCGGAACATCTCCAGCATGCGGCGCGTGACCAGGAAACCACCAAAGACGTTGACCGCCGCCAGCGCGACGGCCAGCACACCCATGGTCTTGCCCAGCGGCGTGACGGTGAGTGCCGCAGCCAGCATGGCCCCGACGATGACGATGGCCGACACGGCGTTGGTGACGGCCATCAGTGGCGTGTGCAGGGCGGGCGTCACGTTCCACACCACGTGGTAGCCCACGTAGATGGCCAGCACGAAGATGATGAGGTTGAGGATCGTCGGAGAGATCGTGTCCATGGGGGCTCCAAGGAAATCGGATGAGGAGAGCTCAGGTCCGCAGCACCTGCCCGTCGCGGGTGACGAGGCAGGCCGAGACGATGTCGTCGTCCGGCGGAATCTGCAGCGTGCCGTCGGCGGCCACGATGAGCTTGAGGAAATCCAGCACGTTGCGCGCGTAAAGAGCCGACGCATCGGCCGCCACCAGGGCCGGCAGGTTGGTTTCGCCCACGAGCGTCACGCCTTGGTGGCGCACCGTCTGTCCGGGCACCGTCAACGGGCAATTGCCGCCCACGTGACCGTTCGGCCCCGGCGCGCCCTTGCCGGCGGCCAGGTCCACGATGACCGATCCCGGTTTCATCGAACGCACCATCTCCTCGGTGACGAGCACCGGCGCGGCCCGTCCGGGAATGAGCGCGGTGGAGATCACCACGTCGGCCAGCGCCACGCGGCGAGCCACCTCGACGCGTTGGCGTTCCAGCCAGGTCGGCGGCATGGGCCGTGCATAGCCCCCCACGCCTTCGGCGGCTTCCTGTTCCTCGGCGGTTTCGCAGGGCACCTCGATGAACTTGGCGCCGAGCGACTCGACCTGCTCCTTGACGGACGGGCGCACGTCCGAGGCCTCGATCACGGCCCCCAGACGCTTGGCCGTGGCAATCGCCTGCAGCCCCGCCACACCGACGCCGAGCACGACCACACGCGCGGCCTTGACCGTGCCGGCGGCCGTCATCAGCATCGGGAAAAAGCGCGGATAGTGCTGGGCCGCCAGCAGGACGGCCTTGTAGCCGGCGATGTTGGCCTGTGACGACAGCACGTCCATGCTTTGAGCGCGCGTGGTGCGCGGCGCGGCCTCCAGGGCAAACGCGGTCAGCCCCGCCTCGGCCATGCGCTGCAGGCCCGGTCGGTCGAAAGGGTCCAGCATGCCGACAACGGCGGCGCCCGAGCGCATCAGGCCGATTTCCTCTGCGTTGGGGGCTTTCACTTTCAGGACCAGATCGGCAGCGCAGGCACCCGCGCGATCGGTGAGGTCCGCCCCGGCTGTGGCATAGGCCGCATCGGTCACGCCTGCGCTCAGGCCTGCACCGGATGCCACACGCACGGTGTGGCCGAACGCCTTGTATTTTCGGACCGTCTCGGGTGTGGCGGCCACGCGCGTTTCACCCGCTGCGCTTTCTTGCGGGATGCCGATCAGCATGTTGTCTCCTCGTCAGGGGCCGGTGTTCCGGTCATGGGAAGAGACAGCGTACTCAAGTTCTGTGCCGGGGGGCAGAGGCTTCAAACCCAGGGCAGGGCGCTGCAGGCTGTGGCGGGGCGCCACACGTGCGCCGTGCAGGCGATGACTCGTGTGTCAATTCGCGCCAATCGGTTGTGCCGGCCCACCCATGACGTTCAGAGGGCGTAGCGTTTCTTGAGCATGGCGATTTCAGCCTTCAGCGCTTCGTTTTCCTGAACAAGTGCCTGCACCCGTTGCTGCAAGACACCGACGTCCGTGGGCAGGCCCGGGTCCACCTCGATGGGCGCAGAAGCGTCCGGGGCGGCGGAGGACTCTTCGGTCTCCGAAGGCGCTGCGGCGTCGTCGGCCTTGGGCTTGCGCTTGGCATCGCGCACCCGGCGGGCCGCCAGCTTGAGCTCCCCAGGACCAGCCGTGGCGGCGGCCACCTGCTCCTCGGCGGGCAGGGTGGCCACGGCTGCGGCGGCCGACAGCGACAGGGCGCCCGACTTGACAGCGGCCACCAGCTCCGGCGTGGCGAGTTTCTGGATTTTCTCGATGAGCACCACCTGGCTGGCACTCAGGCGGGCGGCGCGTGCCAGTGCTTCACGGCCCTCGAGGGCGGCCGCCTCGACGGCGATTTCCGAGGCGGACAGGCCGGGCGCCGAGGCACTTGCGGGCGGCGCCATGCCGGCGTCAGAGGCGTCGCCGTCCCACGGTGCGGCCTCGGCAGGGGGGAGCGAGTCTTCCGCGGTCGGGACGGACGGATCCGCGGCCAGGGCCTGGGTGCGCGCCTGTGCCAGTCGGGCCGCAAGGATTTCGCGCTTGCGCAGGGCCAGCGTGCCACGCTGGAAATCCGAGACGCTGCGCCGGCCGAGGTGCTGGTCGATCATCCACAGGTGCACGTCTTCCATCGACTGGAACCGGGGATTCTGGACGGTCTGGAAGGGCAGGCCATGCTTGCGGCAAATGCCGTAGCGATTGTGGCCATCCACCAGCACATCGCCCCACAGCACCAGCGCATCCCGGCAGCCCTCGTTCAGCAGACTGCGCTCGAGCGCTTCGTGTTCTTCCGGGGTGAGCGGGTCGATGTAGGCCTGGAGTTCGGGGTCGATGACGATGTTCATGGTTGGAAAAGTCGGGCGAGCGGGACGTTCGGCTGGGCCGCGGATTCTAGAGGCCTGGCCCCGACTGGGGAGACCCCGGCGACAATCGGGGGCATGTCGCCTTTCAATGAACGCATCGCCGTGATCGACTTCGAGACGACCGGCATGGGCCCCCAGCAAGGGGCCCGGGCCACGGAGATCGCCGTGGTGATCGTGGAAGGGGAGCGCATTGTCGCGCGTTACCAGAGCCTGATGCGCACGGGTGTGCGCGTGCCGCCGTTCATCACCCAGTTGACCGGCATTTCCAATGCGATGCTGGCAGATGCGCCGCCCGCCACCCAGGTCATGCATGAGGTGGCTGAATTCACCCGCGGATTGCCGCTGGTGGCACACAACGCGTCGTTCGACAAATCCTTCTGGGACGCGGAAATGGCCCGGGCCGGCCGATCACCGGACCCGGCGCATGTCTTTGCCTGCACGGTGCTGCTGTCGCGGCGGGTCTTTCCGCAGGCGCCGGCCCACAAGCTTCAATCTCTGGTGGATTGGTTGGGCCTGAGGCGTGACGGTCGTGCCCACCGGGCCTTGTCCGACGCCGATGTGACGGCGCAGTTGCTGATCGCTTTGACTGCGACCTTGCAGCAAGAGCACGCGGCGATCTTGCGAGGACGGCCCGTCGGGCATGCGATGCTGGCCTTGCTGCAACGGGTGCCGCGCGAACGGGTGGGCCGGACCCTGGCTGGCATGTGCGCGCCCACCGCACCGGCGGGATCGCGAGACGGTGTCGGTCGCTGAGGCGGTGGACCGCAGCGGTCACCGACGAGCCCGTCAGCGAGAGAGGGGGCGTGACGGAGTCGAGGCCGTCTCCGGCCGGTCGAGGGCATGGTCAAAACGCTGATAGTGATCCTGAAACTCGCCGATGATGCTCTCCGCATAATGCACCGCGTCTTCCAGCGTGTCGTGCAGGGGGCTCCAGTCCATGGAAGGGGATGCGGACGCCGGGTCGGGTGGCGTGGTGGGCAGGGGTGGTTCGGGTTGCAGACCGGCCCGGCGGGAGCGGGTGTCGATCGTGATGCGCAGAGCGGTCCGCGACATCGGCGGATCCTCCTCCGGTGTCGTTGTGTTGGACAAGGCCACCACCAGGCGCATCAGCTGGGCGCGCAGTTGCCAATACTCCTCAGGCGGTTCCGGGGCCCGGGCGGCGTCTTGTCTCGCACGAGCCAGAGCGGCTTCCACCGCATGTTTGCGCGCATAGGCGTGTGGATCGAACAGCAACGATTCGTCCAGACTTCGATCGGCGTCGCTCCAGTAGGGAGCGTCAGAAAGCGTGTCGCCGAAATCCTCCTCAAACAGCCAGACATCCTCCGGTGTGATGACCGTGAAATCGACGATCGTGTCGCAGAGCAAGGATGCCGGTGCGGAGAAGACAGTCATGGCTCAGGGCGGTCGCAAGGATGTAGACCTTGTCGGCAGGCGTGAGCGGGACTTGAGGGTTGTCTGAATGTGTGAGTTTACATAAGACACATCGTCATGCATTGACTGGTGAAGTATGACAGTTACGGCGTAACCATATCAGCGTCAATCAACCGTCTGCGGATCCCGATCGCTTTTGTCTTCAATGGCGTCTGCAGGTCCGGCGGTATACGCCGTCCACTCCGCAGAATATGGTTGGAGCCGGCCCATGATTTCGGCATCTGCCGCGTGGATGAGTGCCTCGACCAGGGCGCGTTGGCTGAGGCCTCTGTGCCTGGCGAGTCTCTGGAGTGCATACATGGTCTCCGCACCCACCCAGGTGTTGAGGCGCTTGTCCCCGAGTGCACCGGCGGTGCTTCGACGGGCGCGGTACCCGGCCTGACGTTCACGGTTGCTCAGTGCCACACTGTCTCTCGAGATCTATGGTTACGCCGTAACGCATGCAAATGCGGATGGGATCCGCGGGGTTCATTCCAGTTCGCGCAGCGGATGCACGTGCCCGGGCCAGGGACTGTTGAAATAGGCCTGCACGTCGGATTCGGAAACGTCTTCGATGCGCGACGGGTTCCAGCGCGGCTGGTGGTCCTTGTCGATCACCAGGGCGCGGATGCCTTCAAGCGACTCGCTGGCTGTTCCTGGACGCAGATGCAGGCCGTTGCGCATCAGGTCCCGCTCCATGCGCAGATCTTCGGCCAGGGTCATTTGTCGGGCGCGACGGATCTGCTCGAGGGCGACCGCCATCATGAGCGGCGAACGTTTGGCCATGACCGACAGCACGTGGGAGGCCTGGGGCGTGGGGTCGGATTGCAGAGCCAACTCGATGTCGAGCAGACGGTTCCGGCTGAAAACGCCGTCCACCCACTCTCGGCGTGCGATCAAGAGTGAAGGCTCTTCAGGCAGCGAACCGGTGCGGGCGATGTCGAGCAAGGTGTCGGATGACGCGATGTCGTGTGCGCTCAAACGTTCAACGAGGTCTGGCAAGTGGCTGCTGGGCACCTGCAGGTCGGCCAGTCCGGCCGCAATGGCGTCGGCCGCGCCCAGCGTTTCCCCCGTGAGTGCCAAATACTCGCCCAGATGGCCTTCGCAGCGGCTCAGGAACCAACCCCCCCCCACGTCAGGGAACAGGCCGATCAGTGTTTCGGGCATGGCGAGTTTGCTGAATTCGGTCACCACCCGAACGTCCGCACCTTGACTGATGCCCATGCCACCCCCCATGCACACACCGTCCATCAGTGCGATGTAGGGCTTGCCGTAGTGGTGGATGAGGTGATTGAGGGCGTATTCCTCGGTGAAGAAGTCCTCGACGCGGGGATCGCCCGCCAGCACGCCTTGGTGAAAGAAGCGGATGTCGCCTCCGGCACAGAAGGCTGGAGGCTTGCCCTCCCGTCCCGCCCCTCGGACCAGGACACCCAGGACGTGTTCATCACCCAGCCAGTGCAGCAGGCAGGTGGTCATGTCGCGCACCATGGGCAGGGTCAGCGCGTTGAGTGCGCCCGGGCGGTGCAGGGTCAGGATGCCCAGCCGTCCCCGCACTTCGGCAAGGAGGGCTCCGTCGGACACCAATGGGGGCAGAGGCAGGGCTTGGGACACTAGGGGCTCCGGAAGGTTGACCGCCCTATTCTGCCCTCAGCCGCCTGGACTTTTCAGGGGGCCGCCCCGGTCTGGCCCGTGCGGACCGGTTCCGCGCGACGTCCACGCACCAAGGTCAGCACCTCGTTGATCGCCAAGGCACCCAGAACCAGTGCGCCTCCGCCCAGCACCGACGCGCTGGGATGTTCCTGCCCTGCCAGCCATGTCCAACTGACGCCGAACAGCGTCTCCAGCAGGCCCAGCAGCGCCACTTCCGGTGCTTTGAGTACCCGGGACGCTTTCACAGCCAGCAGGCATGGAATCGCCAACTGAACCATGCCGAGCATGGACAGCCAGGCCACGTCCCGGACCGTGCCTTGAAAAGGCCAAGCCAGCGGTGCGGTGACCGCGGCTGAGAGCAAGGCGCCCACGAGGATGGCCGGGGTCATGTCGGATGGCAGGGCTTCACCGCCCTGCCCGCCTCGGCGACGTTGAGCGTTGTGCTGCTGAAGTACCCACTGCACCGAACCGGCTGCGGGGACCAGAAGCGCCACCCCAATGCCGAGGACGTCGCGCTGGCTGCCCGTGCCGGCCTGCGAGCCGAACATCCAGGCGATGCCGGCCCCGGCCACCAGGGTGGCCAACCACGTTCTCAGCGGTTGTCGGTGATGAAGAAAGACGTGCGCGACCACGGCGGTGGCCACCGGCACCAGGGCCATGGTCACCAGCACGTTGGCCACCGTGGTGAGCGTCAGCGCCACCATGAAGGCGGTGAACATGACGCTCCAGCACACGGCCGAAGCCCAGAAGGTCCGGCCGGCGTGGCGGTAGATGTCCAACAGGGGCCGAAGCCCCAGTCGCATCGTGAGAATCACACCCAGCGCGAGCGCATTGGCCGCACTGCGCCAGAAGGTGATCTCGAAGGTCTGCGCCGCTTCGAGCTGACGGGTCACGACGCCGGCGATGCTCCACAGGAGCGTCACCAGCACCATCGTCAGGACGGCACGGCCATGGCTCATGCTCCGGAGCGGGCCGCGCGCTTGCGCTCGTTTTCCGACAGGAAGCGCTTGCGCAGACGCACCGACTTCGGCGTGATCTCGACCAGTTCGTCGTCGTCGATGAAGTCGACGCCGTATTCCAGCGTCAGGTCGATCGGCGGCGTGATCTTGATCGCGTCTTCCTTGCCGGACACGCGGAAGTTGGTCAGCTGCTTGGTGCGGGTGGCGTTGACCACCAGGTCGTTCTCGCGGCTGTGGATG
>CAYYCN010000127.1:0-9468 GCA_964470355.1 uncultured Sphaerotilus sp. | reverse complement strand
CTTGCGCTACCCTCGGCTCATGTTCATCAAGGTCACGACCACCGGCGGACGCCGCTACGCGCAACTGGTCGAGTCCTTTCGCAATGAACAGGGCCAACCGCGCCAACGCACCCTGGCCACCCTCGGACGCCTGGAGCCCGATGGTGACGTGGATCGCCTCGTTCAAGCCCTACAGCGCGCCCAAGGCCGTGAGCCTGCAGGTGAGCGTGCGCTCGGTGCCGTTGCCAACGACCTGAAGTTCCTCGGCGCGCGCAGCGCAGGCGACGTCTGGGCCCTCTGGCAAGTCTGGTGCTCGCTCGATCT
This sequence comes from uncultured Sphaerotilus sp., assembly GCA_964470355.1. Taxonomy (GTDB): domain Bacteria; phylum Pseudomonadota; class Gammaproteobacteria; order Burkholderiales; family Burkholderiaceae_C; genus Sphaerotilus. The sequence continues at coordinate 9,165 of CAYYCN010000127.1, read as the reverse complement.
CGAAGGCCTGTCGCTGGCATGGCGACGTTCGAAGTCCAGCGTGGACGTGCTGGGCTGCCTGCGCACGATGGTGTTCAACCGGCTGTGCGATCCGTCGTCCAAGCTGGGCGTGCTGCGCTGGCTGCAGACGGTGGCGCTTCCGCGGGGCTTCGGCTTCGAGTCGGCCTGTCCGGATCATCAGCACCTGCTGCGGGCGATGGACGTGCTCGACGAGCATGCCGATGCGATCAACGAGCGCCTGGCGCTGCTGATGCGCCCGCTGATCGATCAGGAGCTCTCGGTGGTGTTCTACGACCTGACCACCGTGCGCGTGCACGGAGAGGCTCAGGTCGAGGGCGATGTGCGCGAGTACGGTCGCAGCAAGGACGGCGGTGTGGCGCGGCAGTTCGTGCTGTCGCTGGTGCAGACGGCCGACGGCCTGCCCATTGCGCATGAGGTGCACCCGGGCAACACGGCCGAAGCCAAGACGCTGCTGCCGATGATCGAGAAGCTGCTGGCGCGCTGGCCGCTCAAGCGCGTGGTGCTGGTGGCCGACCGTGGGCTGCTGAGCCTGAACAACCTGCAGGAGATCGAGGCGCTGCAGAACAAGCTGCGCCAGGACGGAAGAGAAGTCACGCTGGACTACGTGCTGGCGGTGCCGGCCGCGCGCTACGGCGAGTTCAAGGACGAGCTGCAGCAACTCGACGCTCAGCACGACCGCACCCAGGCTTGGGTGGCCGAGATGACGTGGAAGCGCGAGGCCTCACGGCAGCCTGAACACGCACCGCAGCGCTACCGCCTGGTGCTGGCCCACGACCCCGAAGCCGCGCAGCGGCGCACGCAGGCGCGGCGCGAGCAGATCGCCGAGTTCGTGGCCCTGGGCGAGCAATGGGGAGGCCGGCTCGATGCGCAGGACACGGGCCAACGTCGGCGCGGTCGTCCCCTGTCCGACTCCGGCGCCAAGGCCCGGCTGTATCACGCGGTCAAGGAAGCCAACATGGCGCACCTGATCAAGGTGGACCTGCACAGCGAGGTGTTCCAGTTCACCGTTGACGAGCAGCGGCAGCAGCACCTTGAGCGCCTGGACGGCAAGCTGCTGCTGGTGACCAGCACGAGTGAGCCCGCAGTGGACGTGGTGGATCGCTACAAGAGCCTGGCCGACATCGAGCGGGGATTCCGGGCGCTCAAGAGCGACATCGAGATCGGGCCGGTGTACCACCGGCTGCCCAAGCGCATCCGCGCTCATGCGCTGATCTGCTTCCTCGCGCTGATCCTGCACCGGGTGATGCGCATGCGCTTGCGCCAGCGTCTGCGCCCCGAATCCCCCATGCGGCTGCTCGAGCAGCTCGCCCGCATCCAGCTTCAGACCGTGCAGAGCGCCGACGGACACTTGCTGCACGGGCTCACTGACATGAAGGCCGCGCACAAGGAACTGTTCGCCGCCATCGGCGCGGACGTCCCGTCGCCTGCGCAATTGCACGCCCCCGGCATCGATCACGAAACCGATACCGCCAACGTGTAGTCCACGGATTTGAACGCGACATCAATCAAATCAGTGACTTACGCGTCTCAACTGTCGAACTTGGGAGGCCGAGCCCCTGACGGTACAGTTCCAGATAAGCTTGGACGGCGGTCGTCCAGCGGAACCCGAGGGCATGGGCACGAATGGCCTCACTCCGCGCCTGCAACCGGGGCAGTTGTTGCCGCATGACCTCGCGCATGGCTTCGGCGGTAAGTGCGGGCCAGTAGGCCGCAGCGTCGCCCCCCACTTCCGGCAGGCAGGTGCAGGTGGACAGGAAGACCGGCTTGCCGAAGCACATGGCTTCCAGCGGGGGCAGCCCAAAGCCCTCGGTCTGCGAGGGAAAAAGAAAGGCTTCGCAGTTGGCATAAAGCCAGGCCTTCTGTGCGTCGCTGATGCTTTCCAGCACGGTGACGTGCGAGAGTTGTCGTTCGTGCACGGCCGCCTTCAGCCGGCGGCTGTCGTCGCTGGCCGGGCCGGCAAACACCCAGTGGCGATCAGGCCACAGTGCGGCCAGATCCAGCAGGAGGTCCGGGTTTTTTGATCGTGACAGTCGGCTGATGTGGAAGAAGTAGGGCTGCCCGACCCGTTCGGGAATGGTTTCCTGGGGCGCGGTCGACAGGTCGCGGATGCCGTTGGGGATGATGTGCACGGGACCGGTCCAGCCCAGGTGCCGGCGGATGTCGCCCTCGACGTAGTGCGTCATGGTGGTGACGGTCTCGAAGCCTGCCAGTCGGCGCTGGAGCTTGTGCACTGCCGCGGCCGCTTCTTCCGGGGCGTCGTGATAGAGCGCGTTGAGATCGTGGATGGTCAGGATGCGGTGGCGGGCCCCCAGCGGTGCGGGAATGCGGCCAAGCTGATGCAGCGCGTGCCACACGTCGAACCGACGCGGCTGGACATGCACTCGGCTTTGCCAGGACCGCAGGGGCAGGTAGCTGACGTGATCGCCGAACACCCCGACCCACCGCTCGGGCAGGTGGATGTGAAACCTCACGCCCCAGCGATCCGACCACTCGGGGGCCTGCTCGGCGATGTGGTGGCAGATCTGGCTGGAGTACTCCCCCAGGCCATCCATGAGCGACCCCAGTTTGCCGAGGCTCAGTCCGATGTGGCAACGTGCGCGCATCCGTCAGGCCACCAGCTTGTAGTGTTTGTGGCTGAGCTCCCATCCAAACCAGCGTTCCAGTTGCATCGCCCGCCGATGCTTGCGCTCGCGCCGGGTGAGCGCGTGATCCGGATTGGGCTGGAACACGCGTTCGGCTTCGCGCGCCAGCCATTCACCCATGCAGGCGGGATGAGTGCCGTCGAACGGGCGCAGGGCCTGAGGATCAATGCTGTAGGTCATCTTGGGCGGCTGGTGTGACCAGTACTTGCTGACCTGATCCATCTTGGCCTGCATGTAGTCCAGTCGCCGCACGTGGCCGTAGTGGTAGACGTGGGCGTTGGCCAGCGCAGCCTTCGGATGCCGGCCCTTGCGGTGTTTGTCCATCACCACCCAAAACTGGCCGTCGGGGGCATAGCTGCGGATGGTGTTTCGGATCAGGCGACATTCACGCCGGTACCAGGCCGGGCTCACGGCCAGCCATTGTGGAGAACCATAGAAATGCAGGTAATCGAACACCAGCGCCTCGACCTCCGGGTTGGGATGATGGCGATCCACCGACGCGCGGATGGCTGGCAACTCCTCTTCGTGGAGCACTTCATCGCCTTCGAGGTAGAAGGCCCAGTCCCCGGTGCAGGCGTACTGGGCGATCATTTTTTGCTGGGCGTAGACGAATCCCTTTTCTGCCATGCGTTCATTCCAGCGCGTGGCCACGATGCGGATCTTGGGTTCGGTGCGGGCCAGGGCGTGGATCCTGGCCTCGGTATCGTCTTCTCCGGCGCCCAGGGCAATCACGAACTCGTCCACCAACGGCAGGATCGAGCGGATGGACGCCTCGAACGGAAAGCCGAGTTTCACGCCGTTGCGCAGGAAGGTGAATCCGCTGATGGAGGGACGGAGGCTGCTGGGCATCTGAGCTCTGGAGTGGGGGTGTGGCGCGTCAGCGCAGGGCCACCGGTTCGGGGCTGAAGCGACGGGATTCATCGGCCGTCCACTTCGTCTCCATCGGGATGAGACGGTCCGCATCGGCAAAGGCCGGGGGCCTGGAGCGCAGCGTCACGCGGATGTAGTGGTGCACGAACACGTCGAGGGCGATGTGCACCGGCCGCACGTCGGCGTGTTCAATCGAACGCTTCTTGGCCCGCATATAGAGGTCCGCGTCGGCGGCCTGGATGCGTTCGTCCCAGGGGCCGATCAGATCCAGCCCTCGGCGACTCATGAGCACCGAATTGCCCACGTAACCCTCCAGGATCTGGCCCTCGAAACGGCGAATGCGATCGTCCGTGAAGCGCTCCCATGGGCCGTACATCCACTGATGGGACATGCGCAGCCAGGGTTGTCGGGCCCCCAGCAGCCGCACAGGAAGAGACGCGCGTTTCCAGCGCTGGCGCAACGCCCGCGTGGCCTGGATCGTCTCGATGCGCTCGATGCCGCACACCGTGATCGCGTCCAGTTCGTGTCGGCGCGCGCTGGCCACCAGGCGTTCGTCCCACGCCTTGGGGACCACGATGTCGTTGTTCAAGAACGCGAGCCACGCGCCCCGCGCCACCGCGATGCCCTGGTTCTGCGTGTAAGGGTACGAATAGTTGGCTTGATTGCGGATCACACGCGCGCCGACCGATTCGAAGAACTCTGCCGAGCCGTCGGTGCTCGCGTTGTCGATCACGATGAGTTCGTATGGCAAGCGGGTGTGGCGCTGGAGGTGTTCGACATACCAGCGATTCATTTCCAGCTGGTTGTGAACCGCCGTGATGATGCTCAGGACCGGTGCGTGGGCATGCATGGATGGCAAAGGCAGGCTGGAAGTTGGGACGTAGGGCAGCCTTCCATTATCGATGGGGCGCGTCGTGAGTTGCCTACAATCTGCCCCTGATTCCGTTGCGGACCGACATTCCCCTTGACTGACCCGTTTCAAATGCCTCCCGAAGGGCCTGCGCCGAAGCGCCTGTCGGTTGTCCTGATCACCCGCAACGAGGTCGATCGGCTGCCGCGTTGTCTGGCGTCGGTCGGATTCGCCGACGAGTGGATCGTGGTCGACAGCGGCAGCACCGACGGCACGGCCGAATTGGCCGAGCGCCTGGGGGCCCGGGTGCTGCGGACGTCGGACTGGCCGGGTTTTGGTCCACAGAAGAACCGCGCGCTCGAGATGGCCACCGGAGACTGGGTCTTGAGCCTGGATGCCGACGAATGGCTCAGCGAAGGATTGGCGGTCTCGGTCCAGGAGGTGCTTGACAGCGCATCTCCTGGTTCAGACATCTGGTCGTTGCAGCGCTTGTCGTCCTTTTGTGGCCAGTGGATGCGCCACAGCGGTTGGTATCCCGATCGGGTCCCCCGTCTGTTTCGCCGAGGGACTGCGCGGTTCAGCGAGGACCGGGTTCACGAGCGCCTGGTGTTCGAGGGCCGGGGCCGTGACGTGCCTGCGCTCAAGGGGCACCTGCTTCACGAAAGCATCCCGACGCTTTCCAGTGCCATCGACAAGATGGAACGTTATTCCACCGGCCGCGCCGCCGATCTGGCGGCGCGCGGGCGCCCAGGTGGGCTCGGGCGGGCGTTGGGTCATGGATTCTGGGCCTTCGTGCGCACGTACGTGCTGCGTCGGGGGTTTCTGGATGGTCGGCTCGGGCTGGTGTTGGCCATCCACAATGCCGAGTCGTCTTACTACCGATACCTCAAGATTTGGTTGGACCACGGTGGGGGTTCCGGGAACCAACTGCGATGAGACGCCTCTGTGGGAAATCTCCCGTCTGAAGCGATGTCCTGTGACGAGAAAGTTAGCCGTTCCATGAATGCAGAGATGCTTTTCCGATCCCGCCGCTGGCTCCTGCGGGGCCTGCTGGGATCTTCGGTGGTGGCCGGGTTGGCCGCCGGGTTTCCGGCCGCGGCTCAATTCCGGGTCGAAGTCTCCGGTGTCGGCTCCAGCCAACTGCCTTTGGCGATCGTTCGCTTCAAGGATGAAGAGCGTTCTCCGGACGCCCTTTCGGAGATCGTGCGATCGGACCTGGAGCGCACCGGGGCTTTCCGCATGGTCGACACCTCGGGCGTGACCATGGACGAAGCCTCTCGGCCCGACTGGGCGGCCTGGCGCAGCAAAGCCACCGACGCGCTCCTGGCCGGTTCGGTGAATCGCTTGGCCGATGGCCGCTATGACGTGCGTTACCACCTGTGGGACGCGGTCAAGGGCGCGGATCTGGGTCTGGCCTCTGCCGCCGTGGGCAAGGGCGACTTGCGCCTGCAGGCCCACCACATCGCCGACGAGGTGTATGCGCGACTGACCGGTGAACGGGGCGTGTTTGCCACGCGCATTTCATACGTCACCAAAGCCGGAGGCCGCTATTACCTGTGGGTTGCCGACTCCGATGGGCTCGGTGCACAGGAGGCCCTGCGCAGTTCCGAGCCGATCATCTCGCCCGCGTGGTCACCGGATGGCCGGCAACTGGCCTACGTGTCGTTCGACTCGCACAAGGCGGTGGTGGTGATGCAAGAGGTGGCCACCGGCAAGCGCCGGGTGGTGGCCAACTTCAAGGGGTCCAACAGTGCGCCCACGTGGTCTCCGGACGGCTCTCGTCTGGTCGTGACCCTCACGCGCGATGGCATCAGCCAGCTCTACAGCATGGATCGCCAGGGGGGCAGCCTGCAGCGGCTGACCCAAAGCGGTGCGATTGACACCGAGGCCGCGTTTTCCGCCGATGGTCGCAGCCTGTACTTCGTGAGCGACCGGGGGGGCAGTCCACAGATCTACCGCATGCCCTCGTCGGGTGGTGCGGCTGAGCGCGTGACCTTCTCGGGCAGCTACAACATCAGCCCGGCCTTGAGTCCGGACGGTCGCCACATGGCCTACATCGCCCGGCAGTCGGGGGGAGCCATGCGCCTGATGCTGATGGACCTGTCGTCTGGCAATGTCTCGGCACTCACCGACACGCGCGACGACGAAAGTCCCAGCTTCGCCCCCAACAGCCGTCTGATCATCTATGCGAGCCGTGCGGGCGGGCGGGATGTGCTGATGACGACCAACCTCGACGGCTCCGTCAAGGCGCGCCTCGCTTCCACCCAGGCCGACGTTCGGGAGCCCGTCTGGGGGCCCTTCACCCGCTGAATCTGTCGGCGAGCCGCCGGCACATGGTCACGACACGACAGGAGTCACACGATGTCGAAACTCTTTCCCTTTGCTTATGACACGGGCGCTGTGGCGGCCCGGCCGGCCACCTGGCTGATGGCTTCGGTTCTGGCTGCGGCCTTGGCGGGTTGCGCCGGCACCCGAGTGGCGGGTCCTGCCCCGGTGGAAGATCGTCTCCAGGCGGGAGCGGGTGGGGGCTCTGCCGCCTCTGGGGCGGCGGGTGGTGGTGGCGCCTCCAGCGTGGCGCGTGTGGACCTGACGGCGTCGCGGGGGGATGCCGATGCGGCCGCCGCCGGCCGGGTGGTCTATTTCGACTTCGACAGCTATGTCGTGCGCGCCGATGCGCAGCCCGTCATCACCGCCAACGGCCGGGTGCTCAAGGCGGATGCACGTCGCCGCATGACCGTGGAAGGTCACACCGACGAGCGGGGCGGGCGCGAGTACAACCTGGCGCTGGGCCAGAAGCGCGCCGGCGCCGTGGTGCAAGCCCTGGTGTTGATGGGCGCGCGTGAGGAGCAACTGGAAGCAGTCAGCATGGGCAAGGAACGCCCCGCCGTCACCGGCTCCGGCGAAGAGGCCTGGGCCCAGAACCGGCGCGTCGAGTTGAAGGACAAGTGATGAACCGACTCTTTCCCCCGCACCTGCGGCGCAGCGCGGCAGGGGCTGTGGTGGCGGCGCTGTGCGCGCTCGCATCTCCTGCACATGCCGGTCTTTTTGACGACGACGAGGCGCGCAAGGCCATTCTGGATTTGCGCACCCGCTTGCAAGCGGCGGAGCAGGCTCGCGAGACCGATCAGGCCACGTTGCGCCGCAGTCTGCTGGAACTCAACAACCAGATCGAGGCGTTGAAGGGTGAAGTGGCCCGCCTGCGTGGGTCGGGTGAGCAGTCTGCGCAGAGCATGAAGGATTTGGCCCGCGACGTGGCCGAAGTCCAGCGCAAGCAAAAGGACATGTCGACCTCGATGGACGATCGCCTGCGACGGTTTGAGCCGCAGAAAATCACCGTCGATGGTCAGGAAGTGGTGGTCGATCCCGCCGAGAAGAAGAGCTTTGACGATGCGCTCACCATTTTGCGGCGCGGGGAGTTTCCCAATGCCGTGGCCGCGCTCACGGCCTTTCAGAAGCGTTATCCCTCCAGCGCGTACGCTGGCCAGGCTCAGTATTGGCTGGGCAACGCGCTGTATGGCAAGGGCGACGTGAAGGAGTCGGCCAACGTGTTCCGGGGATTCATCAGCGGCTCCCCGGACCACCCTCGCACTCCCGAGGCGATGTTGGCCCTGGCCAACTGCCAGATCGAGCTCAAGGACGCCAAGGGCGCGCGCAAGACGCTGGACGATCTGGTCAAGGCCCATCCGCAGAGCGAGGCGGCACAGGCGGCCCGCGATCGGCTGGCCCGCCTGAAGTGAACGGCCTACCTGCGCCCCTGGAGGCCGATCTGGAGCGGCGCTTCGGGGGGTTGCGGCGCCTGTGGGGCGATGCCGGGTACTCCCGCGTGCGTGGCGCGAGTGTGGCGGTCGTGGGGGTCGGGGGCGTCGGCTCCTGGGCCGCAGAGGCCTTGGCGCGGTGCGGCGTGGCGCGTCTGATGATGGTGGATCTGGATCAAATTGCCGAGTCCAACATCAATCGGCAGGTTCAGGCGCTCTCCTCGACAGTGGGTGCTGCAAAGGTCGAAGTGCTGGCCCGGCGGATCGCGGACATCCATCCCGGGTGCGAAGTCACCGCGATCGAGGCGTTTGTGGAGCCTGGCAACTTCCCTGGCCTGATGCCCTGGATCCCGCAGGTGATCGTCGACGCTTGCGATGCGCAACCGGCCAAGTGGACTCTGGCGCGCTGGGCCTTGGCCACGCCGTCCGTGGGTTTGGTGACGGTGGGGGCTGCGGGAGGCAAGTCCCAACCGCAGCGGGTGGAGGTGGCCGATCTGGCCGACGTCACCCACGATCCGCTGCTGGCCCGCTTGCGCCAACGTTTGCGAAAGGAGGCCGGGGCGGCGCGTGTCGGTCGGATCGGTCTGGACTGCGTGTATTCGCGCGAGTCCGTGTTGCGACCGACGTCCGACGGGCAACTCTGCGCGACCGATGGCAGCTTGAACTGTCACGGCTACGGATCCAGCGTCATGGTGACGGCTTCTTTCGGGATGGCCGCTGCTGCGCGAGCGTTGGAAATGATTCGATGTGCTAAAGGCGTTGACGCGCAGATGGGTTCGTGAGTAGAATCACAGGCTGTATTGATGATCACTGATTTTAAGGGGCAAATTTTGCCTCGCGTAAAGCAGTGATCCAGGTATGGATCGGGTTGTTAGCTCAGTTGGTAGAGCAGCGGACTTTTAATCCGTAGGTCGCAGGTTCGAGTCCCGCACAACCCACCAAAACCTGTTATCATTGCAGACTCAGTTTTGAGGGGCTCTTAGCTCAGTTGGTAGAGCAGCGGACTCTTAATCCGTAGGTCGAGTGT
>CAYYCN010000126.1:0-9475 GCA_964470355.1 uncultured Sphaerotilus sp. | reverse complement strand
TGCTCAGGCCGCATTCTCCAGATTCAACCTGTCTACTTCCAGGGTGAGCTTACGCACCGATCGATCACACCGGCCATTCGTTCATGGATCTGCGCGAACTGGCGGTGCTGTTCGCCAAAGCCGATCGGTTGCTTGCAGAGCCGGCCCTGGGCCTGAAGGTGGGAGCCACCATCAAGCCCCACCACATCGGGCTGGTGGGTTACCTGCTGACCCATTGCCGGAACCTGGCCCATGCCATGTACCGGCACAACGAGTTCGAGCGCCTGTACTGGGACGGGAACCTCGGCCGGATCCGGCCGGAGCTCTTCGGTGCCCGCATCCTGTGGGATCCCATCCCGCACCTGATGAACCGACTGCTCGAAGAGTGCAACCTGGCGGCTTTCGTGAGCTTCGCCCGCACCATCGCCGGCGCGCCCCACGAAAACCCGGTGGACGTCCACTTCTCTTTCCCGGAACCGAAAGACCGTTCCGTCTACGACGACTTCTTCCGCTGCCCGGTGCATTTCAACGCCCGGCACCTCTCGGTCTCCATCTCGTGGGCAAACCTGCTGCGCCCCTTGGTGGCGCCGGACGAGTCCCTGCATCACATCCTGGAACTGCAAGCCCGGGAGCGCATTGCGAAGATCCCGGCTCGTGGGGACTTCCTGGGCCAGCTGCGTGCGGTCATCGCCGCTCGGCTGACCCACGAAACGCCTGACCTGGCCCGGTGTGCCGAGCAGCTGAATTGCTCTGCCCGCACCTTGCAACGGCGTCTTGAAGGCCTGGGCACGAGCTTCCAGGACGAACTGGACCGCACCCGGCGGGATCTGGCGGAGTCCTACCTGGCCGACCCCGGACTGAAGCTGTCGGAGCTGTCCTTGCTGCTGGGCTACGCGGAACAGTCGGTGTTCACCCGTGCATTCAAGCGCTGGACCGGCGTCACCCCGGCCCGCTGGAGGAAACAGCTCGGCCGCTAGACTCGGTTCCGCCATGCGCCTGCAGTTGCTCTCCGACCTTCACCTCGAATCCCATCCCGACTTCCAGTTCCACCTGGCGGAACAAGTGGACGTCCTCGTGCTGGCGGGCGACATCGGCTCATACCAGCCCGGCTCGGCCCTGCGGGTCCGACAGGAGCCGGACTTCGGCTTGCGCCGCTTCAGCCCCCAGGCACACCCGGCCTTGCGACGCCGCGGCCCGGACGGCGTGGACCGGCCCCTGCCGGTGCTCTTCGTTCCTGGCAACCACGAGTTCGACGGTCTGCCATACCACGCCACCCGCGCCCGCCTGCGCGAGACCTGCGAACGCCTGGGCATCGTCTGGCTGGACGAACAGGTCCTCGTGATCGACGGGGTGCGCTTCATCGGCAGCACGCTGTGGGCCGATTTCGACGCGCTGGCGTCGGACACCGCGCTCCGGCTCAAGGAACAGGGTCGGTCCGGGGGATCCCGCACCGGTCAACCGACACGCAAGACCCTCCAGAAAGAGCTGCGCGAGGCCCGCGCCGCCATGGCCGACCCGGTGAGCGACCTCACCCGCCGACTGCGCGAGCGCGAAAAAGCCTTTCGCGCGGCCAACTTCTACCTGAGCAAGAACACGACGCTGGACGATGGCTCGACGCAGGCCCCCGGCGCGGGCATCCTCGACCCCGTCGCGCCCTGGACCGAACCCGCGCCTGGCTCACACCGGGGGGCGCCCATGCTGGCGCAGGACCTGCGCCCCCTGGCCCTGAGCGCGCAAGCCTGGCTGCACCAGGCGCTGAGCGCCCCACATGAGGGTCCCACGGTGGTGGTCACCCACTTTGCGCCCAGCCTGCTCAGCGCGGATCCGCGATATGGCCTGTCGCCCGGCACGGCCGGTTTCTGCAACGCACTCGATCCCTGGCTGCCCATGGCCGACCTGTGGCTGCATGGGCACCTGCACTGCACCCTCGATTACACGGTCGAGGGGCCGCGGCCGGATGGCTCAACGGGACGCTGCCGCGTCGTGGCCCATCCGCTGGGGTACGCCGACAAGGGCGAACAAGAGGGGTTCGACCCCAGCCGCGTCATCGAGGTCCCCGAACGTCCGCCGGCGCTGCGCACCTCGGAGGGATGCGCAGCGCCGGACAGGACGCGGGACTGAGCGGCTCAGCTCAACCCGCACAGCTTGCGGAACGGGCCCAGCACCGCCTCGCCCCGGAACGGCTTGACGATCCAACCCGTGACGCCGATGGAGCGGCCGCGCGCGCGCATGGCCGCGTTGTCCTCGGTGGTGAGCATGACGATGCGCACGTCCTGGTTGCCTAGGTCCTGGCGGATGCGTTCGGCCATGGTCAGGCCATCCATGTTGGGCATGTTGATGTCGCTGAGCACCAGGCGGATGCCCGGGTCGCGCCCCAACTGATCCAGGCCGTCGCGGCCATCGTTCGCAGTGGCCACCTCAAAGCCATTGCGGACCAGGAAGCTGGACACAATCTCGCGCATCGTGCTGGAGTCGTCGACCACAAGTACTTGAGCCATGGGCGGGGTCCTCGGGGATTCTCGGGGGGTCAGAACAGTTCAAGCTCACCGGTGGCCGCTGCCGGCGCCGGCTGGGCGGCATACTCGGCAAAGCCCTCGGGCGACCACCACAGGTTGAAGATCAGGCGCTGCACGATCACCAGAGGCGGCATCCCGGGGCGGCGTGGATCGGACAGCCGGTAGCGCACACACAGCTGCGGATCCTGGGAGCCGAAGGAGATGTACTTCTGCTCATGGTTGATGACGATGGGCACCTGGGTCTGCATCGTCGGGAACGAGTGCGAAGGGATGTAGCGGTTCTTGAATGCGCCCCAGATCAGGTTGGTGACCTCGCCGATCAGGTGATTGAGTTCGCGAAAGCTCAGGTCCCCTCCGATGCCCTCGTGGCTGTAACCCTGCACCAGACCCTGGCGCAGTGCACGCTCCTCGGTCTGCAGCATCATGTAGCCACGGCACCAGGTGCTTTCCAGCGGGATGAGCGTCGACACCTGGCCGAAGATGATGCGGTCGTGGACCACGTAAGCGGGCTCGGCCTGCACGTCGGCGTGCGGAAACATGGAGCGCATGGCGTCCACGGTCAGTTCGACCACGCCGTTCACCAGTTCCGCCGGATAGCGCAGGCTGAAAATGGCACGCTCCACCGATTCGCGCAGGGTGTCCATGTCACCCCCATTCCACGGGTAGGCGACGGCCCGGGCCTGTTCCTCGGAGAGGGCACCCACGCCACTGCGGCGCAGGAAAATGGGCAGTTCCGGACGCTGCTTGTGGATGGTCATGGCCAGTTGCAGTGCGTCGCCCTCTTCGCAGTGCAGATCCTCCGCCAGGAACACCCCGCCCAGGTCCTTGTGCTCGGCCAGCGTGGCCACGGCATCCAGAGCGGTTCGTGGCAGCGCGATCAGGCCCAGCCGATCGAAGAAGTCGACCAGGCTCTGGTACTGGTGCGCGTCGTGTTCGAGCAAAAGGACCTTGGCGGCCAGGGTGGGCATGTCGGGCATGGCGTCGGCAAAAGGCTGTGCGGTCCGCGGAGGCGAAACCGATCCTTCTGCATATCGGCAGGTCCCGCGCCCGGCTGAGGCCGGACGGACACGATCAGGCGTGCAAAAGCGGCAGTCTCTCCCGCAACAGGAAGCGGCCTCCCGGGAACGACGCCTCGAACACACACACCGAGCCGAAACGCACGGGTGCCGCCAGCGCGCTCTGAAACGCCCGTGTCGCTGCGCTGAACAGGGCGCGGGCCTCGAATGAGGCGGGGTCATCCAGTCGGTTGCTCAAGGCGAGGTGGAAGCGCCAGGCGGGGGCCCCTGGAACCGCCCCCCGCGGCCACCGGTCACGAGCACGGTGGTCGAACGGCGCCCAGTCGCCCGGCTCGTCCCATTCCTGGGCCCGGCAGGGATTGAGAACGGCCGAGGCGTCTTCGACGAGACGGCACAACGGTCCCTCCTGGGCCGGCGACGTCGATGGAATCAGGGCGATGACCCCGTCCAGCCACCCCACCTGCATCGCCGGCAGTTCGAACGCCCGGTGACGGGCCGCCAGACCGGCGACGAACTGGACCACGTCCTCCGGCGTGCATTCGGCCTTCAAGCGAGCCGGGGCCACGAGCGTCGCCCGGAATCCATGGCGAGCGGGTCCGTCGACCCAAGGGCCCCGGTCCCCGAAAAACCGGCGGTGCGCTTCCAGCGACGGCGTCTCAGCCCCACGGGCGCAGGGATCCCGACCGAGCCAAGTGCACCCCGCCGCCCACAGGGGATGGTCCACCTCGGGGCACCACCCGATCGCACAAGGCCCCTCGGTCCTTCCGATGGCTGCGCCCTGTCCGCCCCACTCCACCACCGCTCGATCCACCACGTTCATGCTCGCCCTCCCGCCGCCCGTCCCCACCCCCACTGCGGCACGTCGCCCGCAAGGCGGCCAGAATGGCTCGAAGGATCCTCTCTGGAGTCGATGACACGCCGGTGATGCCAACGTGGCGATTTCTTGACGCCCCCGTCGCTCGGGAACGCCGCGCACCAGCACGCAGGGGGTTCAGAGCCGGCGCCAGGACACGCTCACCAGATCCCAGCGGTCCGCATCGGACAGGACGGCGTCGATGTCCTTGCGTACATCCGAGCTTTCCAACGCCGCCACGACGTGGATGCACGTCGTGCCCCGTTCGGTGCGGGCCTCGCCAACCGAGCGCAACTCGCCCCGGCGCAAAGTGAGTGCCGCCTCCAGCAACTGGCGCACTTCAGCCCGCCGCGCGTACTCACATTCGACCTCGAAGCGCAGCAACTCCGTCAGGCTGTCGTTCAGACCCATGCGCATCTTCAGGCGGCGCGCCACATCACGCAGCACCGTGTTGGCCAACACCAGCAGGCACGCCGCCACCGAGGCCTCCGCCATGCGGCCCAGGCCGCACAGGGTCCCGATGGCCGCACTGCACCACAGCGTGGCCGCCGTGTTGATGCCCTTGGTGGCCGCGTCATCCCCGTGCGACAGCAGTCCCCCGCCGAGAAAACCCACGCCCACCACGATCTGCGCGGCCATGCGGATCGGCTCCTCGAACCCCTGCGGGGTGGCGGCCACCATCATGAACAGCGCAGCCCCCATGCTCACCAGCGCGTTCGTCTTGAGGTCGACCAGGCGGCGGTGCCACTGGCGTTCCAGTCCGATGAAGGAGCCCAGCGCCAGCGCCAGGAGCGTTTGCTGGATGAAGGTCGACAGTGTCATGAGGAAACCGGCCGGGGTGCGCGGAAAACCCTGCACCCGCAAGCCACGATGCGCCGCGTCAAGCCCATCCTATCGAAGCGTCTTCCATTTGTCCGCGTGGGCGCTACATTGGTCCTGCACAGCCCGTGCAGAACAGACGACCAGAGGATCCGCACATGAAAATCACCTTCATCGGCGCCGCACAGGAAGTCACCGGCTCCTGCTTCCTGGTCGAGGCCGACGACGTCCGCTTCCTCGTGGATTGCGGCATGGTCCAGGGAGGCCGCGAAGCCCTGCAACGCAACCACGAGGCCTGGCCCTTCGACCCGCGCAGCATCGACTTCGTCCTGCTCACCCACGCCCACATCGACCACAGCGGCCTGCTGCCCCGGCTGTACGCACTGGGTTTTCGCGGCACCGTCCACACCACGCCGACCACGGTCGACCTGCTCTCGGTGATGCTGCTCGACAGCGCCTTCATCCAGGAGTCGGAATGGGTGCGTGCGCAGCGCAAACGCCAGCAGAAGCACGAACGGTCCTCGCAGGCCCTGGCGCCGCTCTACACCGTCGCTCAGGCCCAGGCGTGCCTGACGCACCTCGAAGGCGTGCCCTACGACACTGAGGCCCAGCCTCACGAGAGCGTGCGCTGCCGCTTCCGCGATGCGGGCCACATCATCGGATCGGCCATCGTCGAGGTGTGGGTGAGCGAGCGGGGGCACACCCGCAAGCTGGTCTTCTCCGGCGACCTGGGCCAGCCCGGGCGACCCATCGTGCGCGATCCGACCCCGATCGAGGACACCGACGTGCTGCTGGTGGAATCCACCTACGGCAACCGCCTGCACCGCCCTCAAAAGGAAACCGTCGACGAACTGGTCGAGATCGTGAACGACGTGATGTCGCGCCGCCAGGGCAACATCATCATTCCCGCCTTTGCGCTGGGCCGCACCCAGGACCTGATCTACCTGCTGGCCGACCTGTGCCGCCAGGGCCGCCTGCCGCACCTGCAGGTGTTCGTCGATTCACCGATGGCGCACAAGGTGAGCAACCTCACGCTCAAGCACCGCGAGGTGCTGGACCCCGAGACGCAAACGCTGATCCGCGAGTGGGAGCACCACCCCGAATGGCTGGACCTGCACTTCACCCCGGAGGTGGAGCAGTCCATCGCGCTCAACCGCATCAAGGCCGGCGCCATCATCGTGTCGGCCAGCGGCATGTGCGAGGCCGGACGCATCCGCCACCACCTGAGGCATCACCTGGGACGGCCGGAGTGCGCCATCGTCATCATCGGCTTCCAGGCCGAGGGCACGCTGGGCCGGCGGCTGGTGGACGGGCACAAGCACGTGCGGCTGTTCGGTGAAGAGGTGGTGGTGCGGGCCAGCATCCACACGCTGGGCGGGCTCTCGGCCCATGGGGACCAGGCCGCGCTGATGGGCTGGCTGAGCCATTTCAAGACGCCGCCCCGGCGCACCTTCATCGTCCACGGCGAAGCCGAAACGGCGTGCGGCTTCGCCCAGAAGATCTCGCAGGATCTGGGCTGGACGGTGGAAGCACCCGCCAAGGGGACGCAGATCCATCTGTAAGCCCGTGCGATCCCCGCGACACGGAGGATCGCCCCCTACCGGGTTCGACGGGGCCGACCGACGGGAGCGGCCTGCGGTGAATCGATCGATGGGGAGTGTCAGTCCTTGCGGGTTCGCGCCGAGGCCGCACCCAGGACCGCAGCCGCTGCGGCGGCCCGCAATTTGTCCTTCTTGCTCGGCCGGCTGCCCTTGACCCCTCCGGTGGCCTGCTCCGGCGTGGCCACTTCAGTGGGCTCGAAGCCGGGGATCTGCTCGCGCTCGACCCGCAATTGCTGGCGCTTTTCGATCAGGCGGAAATGGGCCTCGGTGCTCGCGCTCACGAAACTCACGGCCAGTCCGGCCGCCCCCGCCCGCCCGGTGCGGCCGATGCGGTGGGTGTAGTCGTCGGCGGAGCGCGGCAGGTCGTAGTTGACGACCACCGGCAGCTTGGGGATGTCGATGCCTCGCGCGGCCAGGTCGGTGCAGATCAGCACCCGCACCCGCTTGAGCGCAAACGAGGTCAGCACGGTGCGACGTGCACCCTGGCTCAGCTCGCCATGCAGGGAGGCCGTCTGAATGCCCGCACGGGACAGCTTGTCCGCGACGTGTTCGGTGGCGTAGCGGGTGGCCACAAACACCAGCACCTGCTCCCAGCCATTCGTCTCGATCAGATGGCGCAGCAACTGGGTGCGGCGCGGCACGTCCACCTCGATGGCGCGCTGGGTGATGTCGGGCACGTCAGTGACGACGCCGGCGCCCGCGTCGTCACCGCTCAGGCCCGCAGCGCGGGCATCGGCGTTCGACAAGGCGATGCGCACCGGGTCATGCAGCAGGCGGTCGGCCAGCGTCTGCACCGCTGGCGGGAAGGTGGCCGAGAAGAACAGGTTCTGGCGCTTCTCGGGCAGCAAGGCCAGCACCTCGGCCAGTTCGTCGGCAAAACCCAGATCCAGCAAGCGATCGGCTTCGTCGAGGACCAGCGTGCGCACGGTGTCCAGGCGCAGGGCGTTGTGATCGACCAGATCCAGAAGGCGTCCAGGTGTGGAGACCACGATTTCCGCGCCCCCCCGCAGCGCCATCATCTGCGGATTGATGGACACCCCGCCGAACACCACCGCCACGCGCGGCGGCTCGGTCAGGTGCCGGCCCAGTTCCACCAGCCATTCGCCCACCTGCGAGGCCAGTTCGCGCGTGGGCACCAGGATCAGCGCCTGGGTGCGGCGCTTGCTGCCGTACAGCACCGGAGCGATGCGCTGCAACACCGGCAGCGCAAAAGCCGCCGTCTTGCCGGAGCCGGTCTGGGCGGCACCCAGCACGTCACGGCCTTTCAGGGCGGGCGGAATCGCCTGGGTCTGGATGGCCGTGGGTGCGGTGTAGCCGTGCTCTTGCACAGCTTGCACCAAGGCCGGAATCAGGCCAAGGGATTCAAAAGTCATGGGGATCCAAGTGAGGAGCGAACCGGCCGATTGTCGCCGCCCGACCGGGCTCGCCCGTCAATACCGCTGTTTGACCCCGGTGATCATGGCGCGGACCAGGTTCACCCGCTCCAGGCGCCCCATGACCACGGCGGCAACGGCATGCAGGCCGGCCAGGGCGATCAGCAGCGAGCCGAGCACCTCGTGCAGTTCCATCAGCCACTCTTCACCAAAAAAGCGGTCGGTGGTCTGCATGAAGCCCGTGGCCCCCAGCGACAGCACCAACGCCATCAGCGCCAGCATCATCAGGGCACCCAGCGGGTTGTGGCCGACGTGGTGGTCGGGTTCGCGGGCCCGTACCTTGCGCACGTGGCGCCAGATCCGCGAAGGCGTCGGGAAAAAATCGCTGAAGCGGGCGTGGGCCGAACCGACGAAACCCCAGACCACCCGGGCCACCACCAGCGCGCTGGCGGTGTAGCCCAGCCACTGGTGCAGAGTTTCACCGTCGTCCACCACGAAGAAGTTGAGGAGCACACAGCCCACCAGCCCCCAGTGAAACACCCGGATAAACCGGTCCCAGACCCGGACAGCGCCGGCAGGCAGATCGGACTTCATCTCGGTTCAGACCCGTTCAGCCCGGAATCACTTCTGTTCCAGCACGGCGGCGGTGGCCGGGTCGAAATAGATCTCGACCTTCTTGCCGGCCTTGTCGAAGCCGTAGATCTCGTAGCACTTGCCCTTGCTGACCTTGAAGGTCTTGATGGTGTAGCCCTGGGCGACCATCTTGGCCTTGAAGTCGGCTTCCTTCATCCACTGGGCTTCAGGCACGTTGCAGGTCGGGCCGGCAAACGAGGTCGAAGCGATCAGGGTCAGGGCGGCAGCGGCGATCAGCGTTTTCATGGGAAAGCATCCTTGTGTCGTGACGACGGCCCGTGTTGGCCGACGGGATGCATTTCAGTTCCGGCGTCTTAAGGACGTCTGAAGTGAAGCGACACCCGCCACCAGGGGCCCACAAACCGTTCGGCCCCCGCACATGCCAGGGGCCGAACCGATCCGAACAAGGAAAGGCGCCGCCAGAACGGCTGCGCCCGGGCTCAGCGCGCCGCGTTCAACGCTTCGCGCGTGGCCAGCGCCACCCGGCGCGCGGCCTGGGCGTAGTCCTCGCCACTGCTGGCGTAGAGCACGGCGCGCGAGCTGTTGACGATGACCGGTCCGGTCATCTCGCCCGCCGCGTTCACGCGCAGGCCCGCCTTGACGGTGGCCTCGGCGTCCCCGCCCTGCGCACCCACGCCGGGGATCAGCAGCGGCAGCGTCGGCGCCAGTTCGCGCACCCGGGCGA
>CAYYCN010000125.1:0-9569 GCA_964470355.1 uncultured Sphaerotilus sp. | reverse complement strand
GCGACACCGGCCGCACGCTCTACATCCTCGACGAGCCGACCACCGGCCTGCACTTTGCCGACATCGAACTGCTGCTGCGCGTGCTGCACCAACTGGTGGAAGCGGGCAACACCATCGTCGTCATCGAGCACAACCTGGACGTCATCAAGACCGCCGATTGGCTGATCGACATGGGGCCGGAAGGGGGGGCGGGCGGGGGCCGGCTGTTGCTGGCCGGCACGCCGGAGGCGTTGGCCGAGTGCACCGAAAGCCACACGGGGCGGTTCCTGAAGCCGATGCTGTCCGGGGCGTGAGTTGGCTGCCCGGGGTTGCCACGTCGCTGTCACAAGCGGCGGGCAGCATGCCGGTCGACCGTGGTCCGTCCGGCTTCCACGGCGTTTTCCGACCGCTTGCAGCCGAGGCCCCATGTCCAAGCACTACCTTGAAGGCGATCACGACACCCTGATCGCACGCATCCGTCGCGACCTGATCGACGGCTACGACGAAGAGCTGGAACTCGAGATCGAGGACCGCCACTACGACGATCTGGAAGTCACCGACCCGGCCCAGATCGAGGCCGACCGCCAGTTCCGCGCGGAGTACTTTCGCCACCTGT
Organism: uncultured Sphaerotilus sp.; assembly: GCA_964470355.1. Lineage (GTDB taxonomy): Bacteria > Pseudomonadota > Gammaproteobacteria > Burkholderiales > Burkholderiaceae_C > Sphaerotilus. Next base: position 8,974 of record CAYYCN010000125.1, on the reverse strand, counting down.
TCCGCCTGCAGAGCGAACTGGTCAAGCTGCAGGACTGGATCCAGGCGACACGCCAGAAGGTGGTGATCGTGTTCGAGGGCCGCGACGCGGCGGGCAAGGGGGGGGCGATCAAGCGCATCACGCAGCGCCTGAATCCGCGCGTGTGCCGCACGGTGGCGCTGCCGGCGCCCAACGATCGGGAGCGCACGCAGTGGTACTTCCAGCGCTATGTGCCGCACCTGCCAGCCGCAGGTGAGATGGTTCTCTTCGACCGCAGTTGGTACAACCGCGCCGGCGTCGAGCGGGTGATGGGCTTTTGCACCGAGGATGAGGTGGAGGAGTTCTTTCGCTCGGTGCCGGAGTTCGAGCGCATGCTGGTGCGCTCGGGCGTGAAGCTCGTCAAGTACTGGTTCTCGATCACCGACGACGAGCAGCACCTGCGCTTCCTCAGCCGCATCCACGATCCGCTCAAGCAGTGGAAGCTCAGCCCGATGGACCTGGAGAGCCGCCGCCGCTGGGAGGACTACACCAAGGCCAAGGAGGCGATGCTGGAACGCACCCACATCGCCGAGGCGCCGTGGTGGGTGGTCCAGGCCGTGGACAAGAAACGGGCGCGCCTGAACTGCATGGAGCACCTGCTCGCCCAGTTCGATTTCCATGACGTGCCGCGCGAGCCGGTCGAGCTGCCGCCCCGTGTGCGCCATCCGGACTATTTGCGCCTGCCGGTGCCGGCCTCGATGATCGTGCCAGAGATCTATTGATTCAGTGGGGTCAGCGACACGCGGTCGCGGCCCTCCTGTTTGGAGCGGTAGAGGGCCTGGTCGGCACGCTCCATGGCCATGGACACCGAATCCCCTGGGCGACAGGCCGCCACGCCCAGCGAGATGGTGAATCCGCCCAGAGGTCGTTCCTCTCCGTGCCGCCGCACCTTGATCGCGGCAATGCGGGTGCGCACCCGCTCGGCCAGGGCCTGGGCTTCGGCGATTTCGGTGTGCGGCAGCCACACGGCAAATTCTTCACCCCCGATGCGTGCGGCGGTGGCCTGGGCTGGGGCCAGCTGTCGCAGCACCTCGCCGACGCCCCGGATCACCTGATCTCCGAACGCGTGGCCATAGGTGTCGTTGACCCGTTTGAAGTGATCGATGTCGGCCAGGATCAGGCACGACGGCGCGGTTGGCCGCCCCGGTCCACCTTGGCTTTCCAACCATTCCTGTGCCTGTTGGTCAAAGGCCCGGCGGTTGTGCAGGCCCGACAGGCTGTCGGTCTGGCTCTCGTGGCGGGTGCGGCGGACTTCCTCGCGCAGCTGCTGGATCTCGCGCTGGCTGTCGTTCAGGCGGGTCTGCAGCTGGGCCAGGGCCGCCTGCATGTCGCGGGTGCTGGACTGCAGCGTCTGGAGGGCGTCGCTGGCGGTGATCGACGATTCCAGCTGGTGTCCGACATGCTGCAGCGAGCGGTCGAAATGCGCCGACTGCTCCCCCGCCATGTGCACCGAAGCTTCAACACCGGACAGGACCCGGGTCATGCCTTCCGTGAAGCGACGGGCCGACTCCTCGTCCATGTCGGCGATGTGGCGGCGGAACAGCGCCGTCGTCGTGGCATCGTCCAGCATGCCGTTGCGGGCAATGCGCCCGTCGATTTCATTCTTGAGCTCGGGGTGCTCGCCGCAGACGTAGTCGTACCAGACCGCGTAGCTCACGGGGTGGAGCCGGGTCGAGTAGCGCGACATCAGGGGCAGGGCCGCACGCAGGTACTCGGTGCTGCGTTCGAGACTGTGCTGGTAATTCACACAGGGTCCTCGGGTCGTGAAAGTCGGTTCATCCAGCCGCTATCGGCCAATCCACTTGAAATGGTAGGGGGATGAGACGCTTTCGTACCGTGGGGCTGCGCGTAAACCCGGAGTCCGGGTCAGAGTTCACGGGGCGCGGGGGGATCCCGCAGGCCGGTATTCCGGCACGACCGTGGCGAGGTGGCGCCGAACCTCGTCGTCCGGGGCCAGGGGATGGGCCACGGCCCAGTCCAGCAGGGTCATCACGTCGGCGGCGCGGTCGTCCAGCCGGGCGATGCGCAGCCGTTCGAAGCGGGTGGGCAGCGTGGCATCGGCGTCGGCGAGCAGTTCCTCATAGAGCTTCTCTCCCGGACGCAAGCCGCTGTAGACCACCGGAATCTCGGCCAGCGTGTGGCCGCTCATGCGGATGAGGTCCTTGGCCAGGTCGATGATCTTGACCGGCTCGCCCATGTCGAGCACGAAGACCTGCCCGCCTTCGCCAATGGCCGCAGCTTGCACCACCAAACGTGCGGCTTCGGGAATCGTCATGAAAAAACGGGTGATGTCCGGATGGGTCACCGTGACCGGCCCCCCGCGCGCGATCTGCTCTTTGAACTTGGGGATCACGCTGCCCGACGAGCCCAGCACGTTGCCGAAGCGCACCGCCATGAACCGGGTGCGGCCACCCGTCGATGCCACCTGCGCCGCCAGCTTGGAGATGACCATTTCGGCCGCCCGCTTGGTCGCACCCATCACGTTGGTCGGGTTGACGGCCTTGTCGGTGGAGATCAGCACAAAGCGTTCGACGCCCGCCGCGGCGGCGGCGCTGGCGGCCCGCCAGGTGCCGAGGGTGTTGTTGCGCAGGGCGGAGGCCGCGTTGTCTTCCTCCATCAGCGGCACGTGCTTGTAGGCGGCAGCGTGGAAGACCACCTGCGGGTGGTGGCGCTCGAAGGTGGTTTTCAGGTGCTCCGGGTCGCGCACGTCGCCCACCAGGCGCACCAGGGGCACGTGCGGAAAGCTCACGCTCAGTTCCTGCTCGATGCCATAGAGCGCGAACTCGCTGAGCTCGTACAGCACCAGCTTGAGCGGACCATAGCGTGCCACCTGCCGGCAGAGTTCGGAGCCGATCGAGCCGCCGGCTCCGGTGATCAGCACCACTTTCCCGGACAGGCATTCGCTGATGCCGCTTTCGTCGAGCCGCACGGGTTCACGTCCGAGGAGATCCTCCGGTTCGATGTCGCGCAGTTTTTCCGGGCGACCGCCTTGGCTCAGTTCGGCGGCGGTGGGCACCGTGACGACCGGCAGCCCGGTGGAGGCGGCCAGGTCCAGCGCCCGGCGACGCTGGGCCGGCGAGGCCGAAGGCAGCGCGACGACGATGTGCGTGATGCCGTGCACCTCGGCCCAGCGCGGCGCGCTGTCGAGCGGTCCCAGCACGGGCACGTTGCCCACGCGCACGCCGAGCTTGCGCGCATCGTCGTCCAGCAGCCCCACGACCACCCAGCCATGGTGCTGGATGCCCGCGATCAGCAGCTTGGCTGCGTCTCCCGCGCCCATGACCAGCGCGCGGCGGGTTTCCTGCGTCGACCCGCTGATGCGCCCGCGCATGTGCTCGTAGAGCATGCGGTAGCCGATGCGCACCATCGCCAGCCCCATCAGGCTGACCACCGGGTGCAGGCCGAGCACCGCACGCGGTACGCCCGAGAGCTGCGCCATCAGCACCACCACCGCGCCGATCAGACCGGCGATGCCGCAGGCCAGTGTCAGCCGCTGGATCTCCCCGAAACCCGAGAAGCGCCACATGCCCTTGGGCACCTTCAGCAGCTTGAAGACCACGAGGTACAGCGCGATCAGGCCCAGCAGCACCCAGTGGTCGTACGGCGGGCGCTCGTGGCTCCAGCGCTCGAAGCCCAGACGGAACAGGTAAGTGATGTGCCAGCACGCCGCGATCGCCAGCGCGTCGATGGCCAGGGCCAGCGCCTCGCGGTGTGGGCGCAGGCGAGTCAACAGGCTGTCGAGGAGTTGCCAGTTCATGCGGGGGCTGGGAGGCGGCGGAAGGGGGGCGCCGTGTGGGGGCGGGCGGAGCGTGGGAACGTCGCGTGGAAGTGCGTGATGTTAAGGCGTCGTCAGCGGCCGACGATGGCGGCGAGGGTGCGGCCGATCAGCTTCACGTCCGTCCACACGCCGGACTCGTCCACGTAACGCGCCTGCAGCGCCAGCTTCGTCGGCAGCACCTGTTCGCGGTAGGTGCGCTCGGGGTCGACGCTCTGCGCCAGCCGCGTGCTTTCATCGCGGTACTCGATGGAGGCGAAGTCGGTGATGCCCGGTCGCACCGACAGCACCTTGTCGCGCAAGGCGGCGGGGTAGACAGCCACGTAGCGCGGTACCTCCGGTCGAGGCCCGACCAGGCTCATCGTGCCTTGCAGCACGTCGAACAACTGCGCCAGTTCATCGAGCTTGGTGCTGCGCAGGAAGCTGCCCACGCGCGTGATGCGCGCATCGGCGCCCACCGTGATCTGGGGTCCCCGATCGCCCGGGTTGTGCGCCATCGTGCGGAACTTGTGGATGCGGAACTCCCGCCCGAAACGGCCCACGCGCACCTGCCGGTAGAACACCGGGCCGGGCGAGTCCAGTTTGATGGCCAGGGCGATCAACGCCAGCGTAGGAGCAAGCGCCAACAGGCCGAGGCTGGAGAACAACAGATCAAAGAGGCGTTTGGCCATGGGACAACGGCGTGGCTAAACCTTGAGCGCCATGCGCAGCGCGTCGACCACCCGGTGCACGTCGGCTTCCGTCATGCGCGTGTACAGCGGCAGGCTGAGCATGCGTTCGTAGGCGTGCTGGCTGTGCGGGAAGTCTTCCGCCTTCAGGTCGTAGCGCTCGCGCCAGTAGGGGTGCAGGTGCAGCGGGATGTAGTGCACGCTGCAGCCGATGCCGGCGGCGTACAGCGCTTCGATCAGCGCGTCGCGGGCGATGGGCGCGGCGTCGGTCAGTCGCACGACGTACAGGTGCCAGGAGTGCGTGTCGCCCTCGGCCGGCTGGGGCGGGGTGATCAGTGGCAGATCGGCCAGCAGCTCGGTGTACAGCGCGGCCAGGCGGGCGCGTTTCTCCTGGAAGGCGCAGGCCCGCTGCAGTTGATGGATGCCCATCGCGGCCGCGATGTCCGTCAGGTTGTACTTGAAGCCCGGCGCCACGATCTCGTAGTACCAGCTCGGCACCTTGGCGGTGAAGCGGTCGAAGGCGTCGCGGTTGATGCCGTGCAGGCGCATGACCTTCGCGCGTGCGGCGATGGTCGGATCGCGCGTGACCAGCATGCCGCCTTCACCGGTGGTGATGGTCTTGTTGGCGTAGAAGCTGAACACCGTCACGTCCGAACCCAGCGTGCCGACGAGGCGGCCCCGGTGGGTGGTCGGCAAAGCGTGGGCGGCGTCTTCCACCACCTTCAGGCTGTGGCGGCGGGCGATGTCGAGCACGGCGTCCATGTCTACCGCCAGCCCAGCGTAGTGCACCGGCACGATGGCCTTGGTGCGCGGCGTGATCGCGGCCTCGATGGCCACCGGATCGATGTTCATCGTCGCCGGATCGATGTCGACCAGCTTCACATCCGCACCGAGGTAGCGCGCCACTTCGGCGCTGGCGGTGAAGGTGTGGGTGGTGGTGATGACCTCGTCGCCGGGGCCCACGCCCAGCGCTTCGAGCGCCAGGTGCAGGCCGGCGGTGGCCGAGTTGATGGCGATGGCTTCGATCGGGCGCGTGTCGCCGCTGGTGTCGCCAGCGCTCAGGAACGCGGCGAAATCCGCCTCGAACCGCTTGGTCTTGGGGCCGGTCGTGACCCAGCCGGACTTCAGCGCATCGACCACTTCGGCGATCTCTTCCTCGCCGATCTCGGGCAGGGCGAAAGGAAGAAAAGGCTGGGTGGTCGCGGCGGAAGCGGTCATGGTGGTCATTCGAGAAAAGCGGCAGCGCGGGATGCTAAACCAGGGCGGTGCGTCAGCCGGCCAGGCCGGCGAAGACGTTCTGCACGTCTTCGTTGTTGTCCAGCGCAGCCAGGAAACTCTCGACCTCTTCGAGCTGTTCGGCGTTGAGCGTGGCGGGGTCGACGGGATTCTTCGGCTTGTAGCCCAGCTTGGACGACAGCACGGTGAAGCCCTGGGCCGGCAGCGCACGGCAGACCAGATCGAGGTCAGTGGGCTCCGTCAGGAACAGTGTGGTGCCTTCTTCATCGCCGGGCTCCAGGTCCTGCGCACCGGCTTCGATGGCGGCCATCTCGGGGTCGGCACCCGCCGGGGTGGCGGGTTCGGCTTCGATCAGGCCGACGTGGTCAAAGTCCCAGGCGACCGAGCCGGAGGTGCCGAGCTGGCCCTTGCGGAACAGCACGCGCATGTCGGAGGCGGCGCGGTTGACGTTGTCGGTCAGGCACTCGACCATCACCGGCACGCGGTGCGGTGCGAAGCCTTCGTAGATCACGTGTTCGAAGTGCACCGACTCCCCCGTGAGGCCGGCGCCCTTCTTGATGGCCCGGTCCAGCGTGTCCTTGGGCATCGAGACCTTGCGGGCCTGTTCGATGACCAGCCGCAGCTTGGCGTTGGCCGCCGGGTCGGCGCCATGGCGGGCGGCGATCATGAGGTCCTTGGCCAGCTTGCCGAACAGACGGCCTTTGGCGTTGGCCGCCAGGTCCTTGTGCTTTGCTTTCCACTGCGCGCCCATGGCGAATCCTGTGTGTTGAGGTCGGTCGATCAGTCTAGCGTCCGGTGCAAGCGGTCAGGAACCGCTGTGCCAGCACCGGATAGGTGTGGTTGGCCAGCACAAAGGCCCGGCCGCGTTCGCCCATGGCCCGTCGCTCGGCGGCGGACAGGGACGTCAGACGGCGCAGGCCATCGGCCACGGCTTCGGGCGACTGGGGCGGCACGGTCAGGCCGCAGCCCGCTTCGGCCACCGGATCGTTGCCGGCCTCCACCGAATGCAGCACGGCGCAACGGGCCATCATGTAGTCCATCAGCTTGTTGGGCGCGATGCCGAAGCGGTAGATGGGCACGCGCTGCCAGCCGATGTAGGCGATGTCGATCAGGGCCAGGAAGGACGGAATCTGCGCCTTGGGGATGGGCGGCAGCATCTGCACGTTTGTCAGGCCCTCGTCGGCCACCCGTTGGGCGAGGCGGTCGCGCTCGTGGCCGCTGCCGACCATGACGATGGCCAGCGGTTCGTCCTTCAGCAGGCGGGCGGCGTCGAGCAGGGTGTCCAGTGCGTTGGGCAGGCCCATCGAGCCGGCGTAGCCGACCACGGTGGCGCCACGGGCCCGTGCGGTGGCCACGGCCTGGGCCACGTCCTCGCGCAGCGGGGGCGGCTCGCCACTCCATTCGTCGAGCGTGATGCCGTTGGGCACGATGTGCAGCTTGCGCAGGTCCAGGCCGCGGCTGGCCATGTAGTCGTGCACCTTGGGCAGCATGGAGACGACCACGTCGGCGTCGCGGTAGGCGTCGTCCTCGGCCTTCTGCACCAGCATGATGAAAGGGTGGCGGCGCGACATGCCCGAGAGCTCGATGGGCGAGAGTGGCCACAAGTCGTGCACCTCGAACACCAGCTTCGCTCCCGCCTTGCGGGCGATGCGGCGGGCCACCCAGATGTCCATCGGGTAGGTGCTGGAGGCGATCACCACGTCGGGCTTGTGCCGGGCGATGAGGGTGTCGGCCGCGCGCCAGACCTGGCTGCAGAAGGACCAGATGTTCTGGATCCGGCCCAGGCCGTTGCCTTGGTAGGGCGGGGTGGGAAACCAGGCGTAGTCGATGCCGTCGACGGTTTGCCGGATCGGGCCGGCGTTCGGCAAGGGGCCGCCGTGGAGGCCATCTGATGTGAAATCCCGTGTCCCTTTGGGTATGGATGGTTTGGATGGCATACTAAAGATAAAAGATAAAAGACAAAAGTTAAAAGACAAAAGTACTGAAAAAGTCATTAGAAGCAATGCGGGTCATCAGTAGAAGGATGCCTTAAAGCAAGAAGTCCGTACAGTTAATATAATCATAACTTTACGGACGTGCAAAATTAACGGACTATAATATCCCAGGCCCGGGCTACTGTATAAAGGGAATTGAAAGCGGGTACCTGAATTCTTCGCCCCTTGAAGCTCTTATGCTCCCAATAATAATGCATACCACCTTAAGTGTAACAAGCGCCAATGCGATCGGTATACCCACAATAATAAAAAAAAGAGGGATACATAAAACAATGTAAAGCAATATAGACATCTGGAAGTTAAGCGAAGCCTTTCCGTTTTCATTTACCCATATGGAATCATCTTTTTTCGATAACCAGCAAATCAATGGTCCTATGATACTTCCAAAGGGGAAAAAGAAACCGGCAAATGCCGAAAGATGACAAAACATCGCCCAGTTTCTTTCAGTTTCTGATAATACTCTGATCTCTTTCATGACTGACTCTTTTATTACAAAGACGTACTTCAAAGATTAATGATGCATGATCAGAACCTTGCCAGTCGTTTTAAATCAGATATCAATAGTCCGTTGGGATTTTTTTTATCTATAAGATGCTGGCTATAGAAGTACATGTCTGAATCATCAGTCCCTATGAGCATTTTAAAACAATATCCGTCCTTTCTTTCTCCTACGGGACCGACCTTATGAAGGATCAGCGTATTAGGAGTCTTTTCTGTAATAGCTTTCATTATAGCTTCTTCAGTTACGATCTCTATCTTATGCGGATATATGGCTTTTACTTTCTCAATGGTGCCGATAGCCGGGTCAAGATCACCCTCCTTTATTAGGATGGTCTTACTCATGACTTCGGGGACATTTTTATTATAGTATTTCAGGTATTTCCGGCCAGTAAGTGACGGATCGCCGGCAATCATCCGGGCATGCTTTTGCATAAATGAAAGGATTGCCCCGAGCTTATAGGCATATTCGATATCTTCCTCTCCGGCATAAGCCAGAGGTATAGCACATATTTCCGGCATCTCCTCAAGTTTATTTACATCTTTCCCCTGAAGAAGATTTATAAAAGTGAATACTGAACCTGATTTGTCCCTGTCAAAGTCAGTTTCGGTGAGGACTATAAACGAGTATGCCGGATCCTCCCTTTTTACATTGAAATCATTGCGGTTAATAAACTCATATGGCGTTATCTTCCAGTATTTCTGAACCGCATCTTTTATAAAAGGATTGTACTGAGAGAATGGATTATCTTCCAGTACAACACAGGTTCTGGATCCGGTAAACT
>CAYYCN010000124.1:0-9615 GCA_964470355.1 uncultured Sphaerotilus sp. | reverse complement strand
CGAATCAGATCAATTCAGAAACGTGCTGTTGACTCAACGGGAAGTCCCTGTAGAGGGGTTAGGCGTCACCGCGCTCAGAAGAATGGTTTGGAAACGTTGTTCTCGCCCATTGCTCTGTGGTAAGCCCTAAGTAGCCAGTAGAGCGACGACCAGAGCCAGACAAAAAATAGCATTAGTGGCACGAATAAAGCTGGTGCGGCGATGCGCAAGTAGCGAACTACATTTTCATCGCTAATGGCCTCCAACTCCGGCCATGGCTTGCCGCACATGAATTTCAGCCACTCTGTTTCAATCGGACAAAAGGTTCGTTGGAACTCAGCTTGGAATGCTTTGTGTGACTCGAAGTAGCCAGGTAGAGAAACTAGTACGTTTGTGAACCCAAGCACGGCAGCAGCGATAGTCGCGATGTACAAAGTGTTGAGGATGAGCAAGCTTGGGTTTGCTGCGAGTGTCGTGACAACGGCTTCGCGACGCGCGTCGACTTGAGCCTTGGCTTCACGATAGAGGCGACGGTTGTCCTCTGAAAATTGGTTTCGAATCCAACCATAGATCTTGCTTGAAAACTTACCGATCCAGACCGTTAGAAAGCCTCCAAATGCAGCCGCGAGTAGCGCGCTGAACTTCCAGGCGGGATCTGAAAAAAAATCACTCATTGCGGCCCTTGCTGAATATGACTGTGACGCCTAACGTTTGAGCTGAGGCGCGAGCGCCGGTGTGGCGCTTGGCCCGCCGGATGGATGATGGACCACACCAGGAGGCGGGCCAAGTGCCATGCCGGTGCGAGTCGGCTCCAGCGAAGGGTTAGGCCTCAGGTCGCTCACGTGGGAATGCCGCGACGACTCGGATCATTCAGCCATCCCTTCACCGTTGCCATGAAGCGCCAAACATCGTCATCGTTGGGCATCACATAGGTTGGTGATGCTGGATCCTCGCCCATTTTCTGGAAGACATCGACCAGCCAACCGGGCCCGTGCCCCGATGCACCCAATGGCTTTAGCCAGGACTCAAGCTCTCCAGTGGGCACTACGAAGATGCCGTACTCCTCCAACTGCTTGAGTAGCTGCTCCGCCGCCTCGCGGTCCGGCGCAGCCAGTACTGCTATACCGCCGTGTCGCTTCATGTCCTTGCCGGTAGCTTCCATGGCTGACTTGACGGTACTGCGCATGTTCGCCAGCCCGCCGTGCAGGGCCGTGGGAAGGTTTGCACTTGAAAGCAAGTTCGTCCAGGTCTGCCCGCCATCCTTGAGAACGTCCACGTCCACCAGGGCAGCCGCAGGGATGCCAAGCTGACGAAGCGGGCGGATGATGGTCTGAACGGTTTGCTTGTTCTGCGCGTTGATGAAAAGGCAGTTTGGAATGCCCCATTCAGGCTTGAACTGCAAGAGACGTTCGTTGATCTCCTGGTAGAAAGCGCGATCGGCGTCTGACTCGGTGACTACCACGAACTCGTAGAACAGGCCGCTAAGAACGCCGGTGGAGCGAAGTAGCGGATGGCGCATTAGCTCAAGAATTTCTTGGCTAGGTAGCACTCGCGCTGTGGCCACTCCGCCTCGATAGGTCAGCCGTACGATGTTTATGGGTGCGCCGGACTGTATGCATCCCATCACGAAAGCCGGGCTATGAGTTGATACGAATACTCGCTTGTCGGCTGCCTTGGCTGCCTTGGCGACTTCAAGCGCCAACTTGGAGGCGAGCGCCGGATGAAGGAAGGCCTCTGGCTCGTCGATTAGGATGACTCGCGGGTCGCCAGCGATGACCTCCGTCACTATTCCGGCGAATGCTTTGACGCCATCGCTTGCTTGATCGATAAGCAACGCTTGCGAATGAAAGTCGACTGCCTGTTTGTGGATGCCTCGCTCCTCCATATCGTCGGTAGGCGGGCGTGGTGACAGGCGAGCTCGGAGTTGACCCAAATGGGTGGGGTCGAGTACGAAGTGAACACCGAACGCCTCAAAGATGATGCGTCGGACCTCATGTCTCTTTGCATCGTCTCGAAACAGTGACTGAAAGCTAGATTGGGGAATCTGCTGCATGTCCCCTGCGGCCTGCTGATTCACCAAGGCGATCCGGCTTTGGCCATTGAGCATCAGAGTGCTATGGATCAAGAACCACTGGCAAAAGGCCCTCGGGTCACCTGAAGGTGCCTGTAGGCGCTGCAGCAGGGCTGTAAGCGGGACCTGTTGCCGGTTATATCGGCTCCCGATCATTACGTGATCTACCTGCAGCATCTCGCCAGGGTTCGGTGACTGGCGGAGCGGATCGATTGCCTTCTCTGCAGCTTCAGGACTGAAGGACGAGAACGTGATCTCGTCAAGTATCGCGGCTGCCGCGTTCTTGTTTCCGGTTCGACAGTACTGCTCGATCTCTGCAAGGACGCGACTCTTTCCCGAGTTGTTTGGTCCTACAAAGACTGTGACGGGTGACGCGGTAATCGTGTCGGCGGCCGCTCCGGGGGAGCGACCAAATTTGAGCCGCAGAGTCGTGATCATGAGGTTGTTGCTGAGGCCTAACGTAATATGGACCTCAAGCCCGTGCTTTGTTACACAGCGCTTGACAGATAACGTCGAGAGGGCGACACGCGCAACCGCTTTTCGCCACTGAACTTTCTGTTTTGTTTGCCATCTATCACCTCCACTAAATTTGGTTTAAAACCCTGCAGGGTTTGTCCAGCGTCTTACGCGCCGTCAGAGAGTCAGCATAGCCTCGGCATCCCCCTTCGTCCACCCCCCATACCTCCCTTTGGGCGATGGACCTCTTCCCCGTTCGCCACGAAGCTGTGGGAATGCTCCGTCCGCCTCGCCGCCGCACCGATCCCCCGGCATTCCAGTCCGCCCGCCTTCTGGACCAATTGCGCGAACGGATTCGATACCTGCACTACAGCTTGCGCACGGAACAGGCCTATCTGTTTTGGAGCCGGGCTTACATTCGGTTTCACAGCCTGCGCCACCCGCGCGACATGGGGGCACCTGAAGTCGAGGCCTTCCTGACTCACCTGACTTCCGAGAAACGGGTTTCGGTGTCCACCCACAAGCAGGCCCTGTCGGCGCTTCTGTTTCTATACCGGGAGGTGCTCGGCGTCGATTTGCCATGGATGAACGAGATGGCCCGGCCGGCCGAGCGCCGGAGGATTCCATCCGTACTGACCGTCGAAGAGGTCGGCGCCCTACTCTCCCACACCGAAGGCGTACACCCACGTGCTCAAGATCGCGGCGGGCTCCACACGCAGCCCTTTGGATGCGCTGGTCACACCGGCATTGGCTCTGGCGGCCTGACTCGTCGGCAGGCGATGACGCGTTTCCCCTGGTCCGAACCAAGGAGGTTCGCGATGATGGTTCCATCGTCGAAGTGGTCATCTGGCGCCTTCCGGCTCCCTTGCCGCCGTGCTCGCACTGCTTCAAATACCGGCTGTACTTTGGCTTGGCCGGACAAGACCGGGTGCGCTACGACAACGAACGCGACACCGAGAACTGGAGCTCCCCATGAAGGCCATCATCGAAGTATCGAAAAAGGGGGCCGCCCTTCGTGCCGCGCGAGAACAGGTTCAGGCCAGCGAACGCGGTGAATCTCCCGACTTCCGGCTCAGCTTCGAGTCGGCCCGCACCCTCTTCTCCGAATTCACCCCGGCCCGGCTGGATCTGCTGGACACGCTGCGCCATGTGGGGCCCTGCAGCATCTACGCGCTGGCCAAGGCCGCGCAGCGCAACTATTCCAACGTGCACACCGATGTGAGTCGTCTGGAAGAGCTCGGCCTGATCGAGCGCGCCGAAGGGGGCGCCGTCTCCGTGCCCTACGACGCAGTGGAAATCCTGCTGCCGTTGGCCCAGGCGGCTTGACCCGCGCTCACCTCAATCCAACGTCTGCCGATACCGCCACAACGCAATCGCCCCCGCCACGCCCAGAAACGCCAGCAGCGGCCAAAGCTCCGGCCACAGCAGTTCGATCCCGTTGCCCTTGAGCAGAATCCCCCGCACGATGCGCAAAAAGTGCGTCAGCGGCAGGACTTCGCCCACCCACTGCGCCCACGGCGGCATGCCGCGGAACGGGAACATGAAGCCCGACAGCAGCATGCTGGGCAGGAAGAAGAAGAACGTCATCTGCAGGGCCTGCAGCTGGTTCTTGGCCAGGGTCGAGAAGGTGAAGCCCACGCCCAGGTTGGCCAGCATGAACACGCCGATCATGGCCATGAGCAGCGGCAGGCTGCCGACGATGGGCACTTCGAACAGCAACAGGGCCGCCACGAGGATGACGCCGAACTGGATGTAGCCGATCACCACGTAGGGCAGGATCTTGCCCACCATGACCTCGATGGGCCGCACGGGCGTGGCCAGCAGGTTTTCCATGGTGCCGCGCTCGCGTTCGCGGGTCATGGCCAGGCCGGTGAGCATCACCATCGTCATGGTGAGGATGGTGCCGATCAGCCCCGGCACGATGTTGTAGCGCGACAGGCCTTCGGGGTTGTAGCGGCGGTGCACGCGCAGCTCGAAGGGCGGTGCGCCGGGGTTGAGGCTGCGCAGCGGGCCGGTCAGCTCGGGCGCCAGGGCCTGGGTGCCCACGGTGGCCAGCGCGCCGATGGCGTTGGCCGCAGCGGTGGGGTCGGTGGCGTCCACGCTCACCAGCACGGCGGGTTTTTCGCCGCGCACCACACGGCGGCTGAAGTCCGGCGGCACGACGATGAGGAACTGCACCTCGCCCTCCTGCACCAGCCGGTCGCCCTGGACCTCGCTGTCGGGCCGCTCGGTGATGCGGAAGTATCCGGTGTTCTGCAGCGAGGCCGTCAGGCTGCGCGCCATGGGGCCGGTGTCGTAGCTGACCAGCGCGGTGGGCAGGCCCTTGGGGTCGGTGTTGATGGCGTAGCCGAACAACACGAGCTGCATGATGGGCACGCCCACGGCCATCGCGAAGGTGGGCCGGTCGCGCATCATCTGCTGGAACTCCTTGATGAAGATGGCCAGCAGGCGCGCCCAACTGAAGTGGACGTGACGCAGCGATCCGGCGGAGGTTTTCACGGGGGCCTCCGGCTTCACGCGAAGTTGTCCTGCGCCCGGTCCACCAGGCGCACAAAGGCGTCTTCCAGATCCGACGCCCCCGCCTCGGCCACGATCTCGGCGGCGGTGCCGCGCGCCAGCAACTGGCCGTAGGCGATGTAGACCAACTCGTGGCAGCGCTCGGCCTCGTCCATGTAGTGCGTGGAGACCAGCACGGTGATGCCTTCTTCGTGCGCCAGGCGGTGGATTTCGTCCCAAAACTCGCGCCGGGCCTTGGGGTCGACACCGGCGGTGGGTTCGTCCAGCAGCAGCAGGCGGGGGTCGTGCAGCAGGCAGGCGGTGAGCGCCAGGCGCTGCTTCCAGCCGCCCGAGAGCGAGCCGGCCAGTTGTTTCTGGCGGCTGGCCAGGCCCAGGCGGTCCAGCGCCTCGTCCACACGGCGGCGGCGCTCGGGCAGCTCGAACAGGCGGGCGATGAAGTCCAGGTTCTCGCGGATGGAGAGGTCGTCGTACAGGCCGAACTTCTGCGTCATGTAGCCCACCTGCCGCTTGATGGCCGGGGACTCGCGCCGGATGTCCAGGCCCAGGCAGGTGCCCTCGCCCGCATCGGGCGTGAGCAGGCCGCACAGCATGCGGATGGTCGTGGTCTTGCCGCTGCCGTTGGGGCCGAGGAAACCGCAGATGCGGCCCGGGTGCACCTGCAGGTCGATCTGGTTGACCACCGTGCGCCCCCCGTACACCTTGCTCAGGCCACGGACGTCGATGGCCCACGGCGAAGCAGCCTCGCTCATGACGCCGCCTGGGGCCGCACGTCCAACGGCTGCCCCGGGTGCAGGCGCAGCGCGTCGGCTTCGGCGTCGGGCGTGGCCTCGACCCGGAACACCAACCTGGCCCGCTGCACATTGGAGTAGATCACCGGCGGGGTGTACTCGGCTTGCGGAGCGATGAAGCGGATGCGCGCCGGGATGGGGGCCCCGCAACCGTCGCAGTTCAATTCGACACGGGCCCCCACCTTCAGGCGGCCCAGTTCCCGTTCCGACACGTAGAACCGCGCCTTGCGCTGCGTGGGGGGAAGCAGCGCCAGCACCGGCTGACCGGCGCCCACGTACTCGCCGGGCCGGTAGTAGGTGTCGGCGATCAGCCCTGCGGCCGGCGCCGCCTGGGCGGACTGCCGCTCCCGCCACGCGGCCTGCTCGCGGGCCTGGTCGGCCGCACCAACGCTGGCCTGCGCGGCGGCCCGTTCCGCGGGCCGACCCGCCGGCTGCTCGGCCACGCGCAATTGGGCCTCCAGTTCGGCGACCCGGGCATGGGCCTGCCGGGAGGCCGCGACCGCATCATCCAGCAGCGACCGGCTGACGAAGTCCTGCGCCACCAGGGTTCGCTGGCGTTGCAAGGCGGCATCGGCCAGGGCCGCCGCCGCCTGGGCCTGCGCGCGCTGGGCCCGGATCACCGCCACTTCATCCGGGCGCCGGCCCGTCTGCAGGTTGGCCGACTGCGCTTGGGCCACGGCCGTCTGCGCTTCGGCCTGCGCACGCGCGGCCCGGTTGGACACGTCGTCCAGGCGAAACAGGGCGGCGCCCGCCGCCACGGTCTGGCCACGTTGCACCGACAACGCCGTGAGCGTGCCCGCCACAGGGGCCGACACGTAAACGTAGTCCCCCTCCACGTAGCCGGTCCAACCGGCTTCAGGGGCCTGGGAGCAGCCCGCCGACAGCACCAGGGCGGCGCTCCAGAGACCCGGAATCCATCGAGGAAAACGGCACTGCGTCATGCCTGGCCCCCTGAAGAAGTGGAACAGACGGAAGGCACGGACACCGGCGGCCCCCCCAGCGCCAACAGCGCCCATTCGATGCGGTCGCGGATGGCGTCATCGCTGAGCACCTGCGAGTCGAGGTGGGCCGTCACCCGTTCGGGCGCCACGTCGAGCCGCGCCACCCCCACCGATGCCAGGATCGGCGCCACCACCGCCCCCATCACGAACATGAACCGCTGCAGCGAAGGTCGCGGCGCCAGCCCTCCCTCGCATTCGGCCTGCTCCAACAGCCGCATGAGCAGACCCAGGTGGCGGGGGGCATTGGCGCGCAGGAATTCGTGCACCACCGGCTCACCATGTCCCGCATCGAGCAGCAACCGGCCCACCGCCGCTCGGTGCTCTCGCAAGAAGGTGGCCAGGGTGAACAGCGCAGCGCGCAGACGAGGCAGGGCGGGTCCGTCATCGCCACCGGCACTGGCGCTCAGGCGGGCAAACATCGTTTCATAGAGCTGCTGAAGCACCGCGCGCAGGAACGCCGGCTTGCCGCCGAAGTGGTAGTGCAGCATGGCCGGGTTCACCCCCGCATGCGCGGCCACCCGGCGCACCGACAAGCCGGCACAGCCGCATTGGGGGTACAGCGCCAGACCGGCGCGCAGCAGTGCGGTGTCCTGATCCTGGGAGGGGCGAGGCATGACTCATTATTGGCCAATTGACCAATAACCTCAAGCGCCCCCATCGCAGCAGATCGCCCAGCATCCGTCGCCCCAACTCCGTCAGGGCCTTCACGCTCGCTCTATCGTGGGCGACTCCCGAACCCGCTCCGGAGATCGCCATGCGTCGCCTCACCGCCCAGGATTTCGCGCCCGAAGTGCTTGCCCTCTTTGATCGCTACGTGCACGGCAGCCTCGGCCGCCGGGAGTTTCTGGATCAGGCGTCCCGCCATGCGGTGGCCGTCGGCACCACCTCGGCCGGCCTGCTGGCGGCGCTCAGCCCCGACTTCGCGCGGGCCCAAAAGGTGTCGCCCACCGACCCGCGGCTGTGGTCGACCTCGGTCGAGATTCCCTCACCCCGAGGCAACGGCTCGGTCAAGGGACTGCTCGTGCGACCGGCCGAACCGGCCTCGATCCGTCGACCCACCGTGCTGGTCATCCATGAAAACCGGGGGCTGAACCCCCACATCGAAGACATCGCACGGCGCCTGGCGCTCGAAGGTTTTCTGGCCTTGGCGCCCGACGCCCTGACGTCCTTGGGCGGCTACCCCGGCAATGAGGACGACGCGCGGACGCAGTTCGCCCGACTCGACCCCCAGAAAAACCTGGAGGACTTCGTGGTGTCCTTGGAACACCTGAAATCCCGGCCCGATGGCAATGGCCAGGTCGCCGCCATCGGCTTCTGCTACGGCGGGGCCGTGGTGAACGCCCTGGCCACGCGGCGGCCGGACCTGGCCGCAGGGGTGCCGTTCTACGGAGGCGCCCCCGCCTTGGCCGACGTCCCGGCCATCCGAGCGCCCTTGCAGTTGCACTTTGCCGGGGTCGATGACCGCATCAACGCCACGTGGCCGCCGTTCGAGGCCGCCCTGCGGGCCGCAGGCAAGACCTTTGAAGCCCACGTCTACCCAGGGGTGCAACACGGGTTCCACAACGACACCACCCCTCGCTTTGACGAGGCCGCCG
This sequence comes from uncultured Sphaerotilus sp., assembly GCA_964470355.1. Lineage (GTDB taxonomy): Bacteria > Pseudomonadota > Gammaproteobacteria > Burkholderiales > Burkholderiaceae_C > Sphaerotilus. The sequence goes on along the minus strand of CAYYCN010000124.1, from coordinate 1,208 downwards.
CAGCGTTGGCCTGGGGCCGTGCCGTCCCATTCCTGAAGACCCACACTGGCGCGCCGATGGCCGGCTGACGCCCCCGTGTCACTGGACCGGACCAGGCGCGGAGGTCAGGCCTCGCACACCACCGCCTCAGGCGTGGTCCCCGATTCCGGCACCGGGACCTCTCGGCAGATGTCCTTGGCCAGCAATCCCTTGTCCGTATCCACCAACCGGAAACGGACCGCCATGCCTGGCCGGAGACTCTTGAAGCCGTCCATCTCGACGGCCGAATAATGAGCAAACACGTCGGACGCGATGCCGTCGGCACGGATGAACCCGAACCCCTTGGCATCGTTGAACCATTTCACCACTCCACGGTGCATAGACCCTCCTGCAGTTCTTACAGCCGGCCATTGGCCCGGTTGACGAGATGCAACTCCCAGAGCGCCAAGGGCACGCCCTTGGCCTCGGTCCTCAACGCCTCGACGATGGAGTGATAGATCTCCCGGTTGTCGATGCGCATCCAGCGCTGACGCTGTTCGGCACTCACCTGTGCCATGACCAGGTTGTCGATCGGGCAATGCGGTGGCATGCCGATCCAGCCCAGGCACCAGAGGTGTTTGAGGTAGAGGTTCACGGCTTTCTGGGCCAGTCCCCAGCGGAACTGCCCTTCCGTGAACCAGTGTCCGTAAGACCGGCTCAGGCCCGTGGCGATGTCGTCGATGTGCGCTTCGTGCGTCGACTCGGGCATGTCGTGTTCATAGCCCCCGGCCATGGCCTCCAGGCGCAGACGGAGGTCTTCCTGGACTTGGCGCCGCTTGGGCTCTCCGACTTCGGGCAGATAAAGCCCCGACCGTTGAGACACGGCCACCATGACGGATCCAAAGGCCTCTCGCTGCAAAAAGGCGCGCTTTTCTTGTGATTCCATACAGACTTCCAAACGGTACAGATCAGTACCCCGTGAACGGCGCTCCCCGCGAGAAAGGAAGCACCGTCGGGCCCTGATGAAGGAATTGTCTGCAGTTGTTACGCCTGCGTCTTGTCAGGACACCCCCAGCAATTTGACAATTCACGCCATGCAGAACCGCGTGTCGACGTCCTACGCCCGCATCCTCTATGACTACCTGGAATCCAGGGGCCTGGATGCGGTGGTCTCTCTGGATCACCCGGCCCCACCCGTAAGCTCACCTGTCAAGTAGACAACTGGTTTCTGTAGAACGCGGGGGTTTTCA
>CAYYCN010000123.1:0-9933 GCA_964470355.1 uncultured Sphaerotilus sp. | reverse complement strand
GGAATTGTTCCCCAACGAAGAGAATCCGTTCCCGTGGATGAGCGAGATGATCGATTTGAAGAAAGAACGAAACTTCTTCGAAACGCGCGTCATCGAGTATCAATCCGGTGGAGCCCTGTCCTGGGATTGAAGAACGTGCCTCGACACCGGAAGGTGGGGCCCTGATGGCCCGCAACGAACACCGTCAAGTCATTCAAGCCGCAGCGAGAAGTCGCTGCGGCTTTCCGTCATTCATGGGTTTGAAACAACCCCGGATCATCCGGCCGGCCCCTGGCCCGGATGCGTTGTCAACCTGATCAAGGAGAACCGAGAGATGGCAACCGCAAAGAAGGCCGCCGCCAAGCAGGCCACCCCCACGCCGGCCAAGAAGGTCGCTGCCAAGGCGGCGCCCGAGGCCGTTGTCGAAACCCCGGCGGCGCCGGTGGCCAAGAAGGCTGCAGCCAAGAAGTCCACGGTGGCTTCCAAGGCCATTGCGCCCAAGGCTGACACCGTGAAGCCCGAAGTCAAGGCCCCGGCCCAGAAGGCTGCGAAGAAGGCGGCCCCCGCTCCGGCACCGGCGCCTGTGGCCGCTCCAGTCGTGGCCAAGAAGCCCGCCGCCAAGAAGGCTGTGGCGGCTCCGGCCGTGGTGGTCGAGGCGCCTGCTGCCGTGAAGAAGGCCCCGGCCAAGAAGGCCGCCGCCAAGGCTGTGGCCGAAGTGAAGCCGGTCGAGACGGTGGCGGTGCCGGCCAAGAAGGTCGCTGCCAAGAAGACCGCCAAGAAGGTGGAGGCCCCGACGGTGGTGGCGGCGCCTGTTGAGGCTCCGGTGGCCCCGGCGGTCCCCGCCAAGAAGGCTGCAGCCAAGAAAGCCGCAGCCAAGGCTGTGGTGACTGAGGTGAAGGCCGCTCCGGCGGTGGCACCTGCGCCGGTCCAGGAAGTGCCGGCGAAAAAGACGGCAGCCAAGAAGGGGGCGGCCAAGACCGCTGCAGCCGAGCCTGCCGTGAAGGCGGCTCCCGCCAAGAAGGCGGCGCCTGCCCCGGCTCCCGCCCCGGCCAAGAAGGTTGCAGCCAAGACCGCTGCCGCCAAGAAGGCCCCGGCCAAGAAGGCCGAGTCCAACGCCAAGACGACCTTGAGCCCTCAGGCCGCCTGGCCGTTCCCGGTCGGCGAGAAGCCCTGAACCTGAGGGACGGCCACGGCGCTCTTCGGGGTGCCTCCTTGGCCTGACCTCCCGTTCCACGCCCGGTCCTGACCGGGCGTTTTACTTCAGGGCGTCAAAGACCCGACAGCAGGGCCTGGGCGTTGATCGTGTGGTTCTGTGGGCCTTGCGAGGCGATCTTCAGTGCGCCCAGGCGGTTGCCCAGCGTCACGCATCGCGCCAGTGGCCAGTCCCGCTCAAGGCCATACAGCAGACCGGCACGGAAAGCATCGCCGCAGCCCGTGGGGTCTTCGATCGAATCGGCTTTCAAGCCCGGAATGCGCTGCACCTCACCCTGCACCCACAGGTCACAGCCTTCGGCGCCCAGCGTGACGATCACCCCCTGGAGGTGAGAGCGCGAGAGGGCCTCCAGCGTGGTGTCCATGCGTTCGCACAGCAGGCGGGCTTCGTAGTCGTTGAGGGCCACCCAGGTGGCTTGATCCACAAAGCGGCGCAGATCTTCCCCATCGAACATCGGCAGGCCCTGGCCCGGATCGAAGATGAAGGGGATGCCGGCGGCGTTCATCTGGGCGGCGTGGCGGACCATGGCGTCCCGTCCGTCGGGGGCGACAATGCCCACTGCCAGATCGCCGGCCTCGCGCGGCACGTCGATGCGGGCGGCGTCCGACATGGCTCCTGGATGGAAGGCCGTGATCTGGTTGTTGTCGGAATCCGTCGTGATGTGACACTGGGCCGTGTAGGCTTCGTCGACCTGCAGGATGTGGCGGGTGTCGATGTCCAGGGCTTTCAGGCGGTCCAGGTAGCCGTCGCCATCGCGCCCAAGGGCGGCCATGATGCGGGGCTCGCCGCCCAGGCCCTTCAGGTTGTAGGCGATGTTGCCGGCACAGCCGCCGAAGTCGCGCCGCATCGTCGGGACCAGGAACGAGACGTTCAGGATGTGGATCTGGTCCGGCAGGATCTGCTGGGCGAAGCGGCCGTGGAAATGGGCGATCGTGTCGAAGGCGAGCGAGCCGCAGATCAAGGCGGGCATGGTTTCTCCGGGCAATTCAGGGCATCGGCCTTCGGAAGAGGGCCGTCGTGCCTGCATTGTCCCCGACGAGGCGGGCGGCTTTCCGTGAAAAAGAAAGGGGAGCAGGATCCGCGCACAGGCTTGCTCAGGGCCTGTGCCGGCCCGCTCCCCCCGAGGCCCTGGCGGGCCTCAAGTCGGTACCTGACCTTCGCGGTCGGAAGGCACCACCGAGGAGAAAGCAACAGATTCGGTCTCAGCGGGCCAGGGCCAGAGAGGGGCCGTCATCCAGCCCGTCCGAGGCGGCCAGGGCGCCGAGGGCCAACACCAGTGCCACCGCTGCGGCCCAGTCTGTCCACCTGCATTTCATGGCCTTGCTCCCGTTGCGGGTCCTGCGCCGTTGCAGAACCCTTTGTCGGGACTTATGCAGATTCCGTACCCGCGTCGGGTGGACCGATCCAACCGCGAGGCACGGCGGCCAGAAGCCCTCGGGTGTAGGGCTGACTCGGGTGGTCCAGGACCTCGGCGACGGGACCTCGCTCAACCACGTGTCCCGACTGCATCACCAAGGCGTCGTCGGCCATGAAGCGGACCACCGACAGGTCGTGGGTGATGAAGACATAGGCCAGACCGAGCTCGTCCTGCAGGTCCTTGAGCAGATTGAGCACCTGGGCCTGCACCGAGACGTCCAGGGCGGCCACGGCCTCGTCCAGCACGATCACTTCGGGTGACAAGGTCAGGGCCCGAGCGATGGCGATGCGCTGGCGCTGGCCGCCGGAGAACTCGTGTGGGTACCTGGGCAACGCGTCGGTGCCCAGTCCGACGCGCAGCAGCAGATCGGCGGCACGCTGCGTGCGTTCCCGGGTGTCGGCACCGATCTGGTGCAACTCCATGGGCTCAACCAGCGACTGTGCGATCGAGAACCGGGGGTTCAGCGAGGCATAGGGGTTCTGGAACACCATCTGCAGGCGGCGGGCGACGGCCAGCCGGTGCTGGCGCGGTGAATCGCTGGGCGAGAGGCCTGCCAGACGCACTTCACCCTGAGTGGGGGCGTGCAGGCCCGTGAGCATCCGCCCCAGCGTGGACTTGCCGGACCCGGACTCGCCCACCACGCCCAGCGTGCGCCCGCGGTGCAGCGTGAAGTCGATGCCTTGTACCGCCTGGAAATCGCGGTGGCGCCAGAGGCCGGTCGGAACGCGAAAGGTCTTGCCCAGGCCGACGGCTTCGAGCACCACCTCACCGGAGGCGCCCACAGCGCGACTCGGTGTCCGAGCGGAGCCGGCCGGTGGGGCGGTCGCGATCGTGGCGGAGGGCGTCGGGGAGGGGCCGCTCAACACCTCGTCCAGCGTGGGCAGTCGCCCCACCTTCTGGGCCGCCGAGGGCCGGCAGGCGAGCAGTGCGCGTGTGTAGGTGTCCTGCGGTCGGGTGAAGACCTGCCCGGTTGCGCCTTGCTCACGCACCGTGCCTTGCCGCATCACCACGATCCGGTCGGCGATCTCGCCCACGACGCCCAGGTCGTGGCTGATGAACAGCAGTGCCATGCCGTGGCGCTCACGCAGCTCGGCCAGCAGTTCGAGGATCTGGCGCTGCAGGGTGACGTCCAGCGCGGTGGTGGGTTCGTCGGCGATGAGCAGGCGCGGGGTGCAGGCCAGAGCCATGGCGATCATCACCCGCTGCTGCTGCCCGCCGGAAAGCTCGTGGGCGTAGGCCTTCAGGCGCCGCCGGGGCTCGGGCAGCCCGACCTCGTCGAACAGCTCGGCGGCGCGGTCCCAGGCGGCACGCCGGCCCAGCCCGAGGTGCAGCCGCAGGGGCTCGATCATCTGTGCACCGAGCGTGAGCACCGGATTGAGCGCGCTCATCGGGTCCTGGAACACGCAGGCGATGTCGCGGCCCCGCAGCGTTCGCAGACGGGAGGCCGAGGCCTGCAGCAGGTCCTCGCCGTCCCAGAGGATGCGACCCTGGCGCCGGGCGTTGGCCGGCAGCAGGTTCAGGATGGACATGGCCGTGACGCTCTTGCCTGAGCCCGACTCGCCCACCAGGGCCACCGTCGTCCCGGCAGGGATGTCGAAGCTCACGCCGTGTCCCGATCGTCCGACCGCTTCGATCCACTCCGGCGCGTGGCGTGATGTCATGGACGGCGTGTCGCGGCTGGCGCGGAAGTCCACGCGCAGGTGCTCGACCCCCAGCAAAGGTGAGGGCTGCACGGGAGCGGGGACTCCGGCTCGATGGGGTGATGAGGCGCTCACGATTCCAGTCCCCTCAGCTTCGGATCCAGAGCGTCGCGCAAGGCGTCGGTCAGCAGCGAGAACGCGGTGACGAAGCCCGCCATCAGCACGGTGGCCGTGGCCAGCTGCCACCAGTGGCCCAGCAGCAGTTCGCTCTGGGACTCGGCCAGCATCGTGCCCCAGCTGACCTGGTCGATGCTCACGCCCAGTCCCAGGTAGGACAGGATGACCTCGTACTTGATGAAGCCCACGACGTGGGTGGAGAGCTGCACCAGCACCACGTGGCTGACATTGGGCAGGATCTGGCGAAACATCAGGTGGGCCCGGCCGGCACCGAAGGAGCGGGCCGCCAGCACGTAGTCGCGCTCGGCGTGTTTCATGAACTCGGCGCGCACCAGGCGGTAGATGCCGGTCCAGCCCGTCAGCCCGAGGATGAGCACCACGCTGCCCACGCCGCGCCCCGTCACGGCCGCAAACGCGAAGATCAGCAGGATGCCGGGGATGGAGGTGAAGACGTTGTAGAGCCACTCCAGTGCATCGCCGACGCGACCGCCCAGGAAACCCGACAGCGCCCCGAGCAGCGTGCCGAGGGCTGCCGCCACCACGGCCGCCAGCAGACCCACGGTGATGGAGATGCGAGAGCCTTGCAGGGCCTTGGCCAGCACGTCGCGCCCGAAACGGTCGCCGCCCATGGGCAGGGCTTGGGGATGCTGCGTGGCGTCGTCGGGCAACTCGGCAGTGCGGTGGGCCCAGTCGGCGTAGCGGGAGGCCAGAGGGTCCACAGGGCGCAGGTCCAGGAAATGCGGATCATGGGTGGCTTCGTCCAGCGAGGGGGCGACGTTCGTCGCTGGGCCTGTGGTGGTCCCAGGGGTCGTTCTGGCCCCCTCCGTGTCCAGCCAGGCCGGCGGGGCGTAGGACGCACCCTTTTCCCGCTGCCAGTCGGCGGCCAGCAGGCCGCTGGCCGTCAGGGCGATCAGCACGCCATAGAGGGCCACGATCCACAGCGCGCCCCAGCCCACCCGGTCCTGCCTCAGCCGCCGCCAGGCGGTCGCCCAGACGCCCGTGCTCATCGCAGCTTCACCCGGGGGTCGACCAGCGGATACAGCGCATCGGTCAGCAGGTTGATCGACATGGTGATCAGGGCCAGGTAGACCGTGACCGCCTGGATCACCGGATAGTCGCTGCGGTTGACCGCCAGCAGCACCTCGCGCCCCAGCCCCGGGATCGAGAAGAACACCTCGATCAGGAACGAGCCCACGAACACGCCGGGCAACTGCACCGCCACGTGCGTGAGGATGGGCACCAGCGCGTTGGGCAGCACGTGGCGCCAGAGGATGCGGGCTTCGCCCAGGCCTTTGGCGCGGGCGGTGCGCACGTAGTCCTGCCCGATTTCGTCGAGGAAGAAGCTGCGGTACAGCCGGGTCTGCGGCGACACGCCCACCAGCACCGCCAGCAGCACGGGCAAGGGGGCGTAGGTTGTGAGGTTGGTCCACACGTCGGTGGACCAGCCCTGCACCGGGAACCAGCCCAGCTGGAAGGCGAACAACCATTGCCCCACGATCACGTAGACCAGGAAACTGACCGACAGCGCCATGGTGGTCACGACCATCACCGCCCGGTCGGTGAGCGAGCCGCGCAGCGCGGCCACGGCCAGCGCCAGGGGAATGGCCAGCACGGCGTCCAGAACGAAGATGGGCCCCATCACCGTCAGCGTGGCCGGTAGGCGGCTGGCGAACAGGTCGGCCACCGGCTCTTGCGTGGCCCACGAGCGGCCCCAGTCCAACGTGACGATCTGGCGCAGGAACAGACCGAACTGCTCCCACAGCGGGCGGTCCAGGCCCAGCCGGGTGCGGATCTCGGCGACCTGCTGGGGCGAGGCGTCCAGCCCGCCCAGGATCTCCGCCGGATCTCCGCCGAATCCCTTGAAGAGCAGGAACACCAGCAGCACCACGCCCAGCAGCGTGGGCACCATCTGCCAGAGGCGGCGCAGGAGATAGGCGCTCATGGGTGGGCGGGGGCCTTTGGCATCAATCCCAGAGGCGTTTCCACCCCTCGGGGCCGAGGCGACGCAACGTCTCGATGTTGCGCTCGTAGATCTCGTCCGGGTTGGCCAGGCTGTCGATCGCCCGGGCAATGCTGTCTTCGCGGATCAGGTGCAGCGTGGGGTAGGGCGAGCGGTTGGTGAAGTTGGTGATGTCGTCGGCCTCGGTGCCGGCGAACTGGTAGTCCGGATGGAAGCTGGCGATCTGGAGCACGCCCTCCAGATCCAGCGCATCCACCGCACCCTCTGCCGCTGCGAGGAAATCGTTGAAGTCCAGGAAGTCGCCCAGCACGTGCGGATGCACGACCAGTGTGGTCTCGATGTCTGCGGGGTCGGCTTCGGCCAGGCGGCGCAGTTCAGCGACGACTTCTTCCAGCAGGGTCTCGGGTTCGGTGGCGGGGCTCACCACGGTGCGGATCTGGCGCTTGACCTGCGGGCCTTTGGCAAAGGGGCACAGGTTCAGGCCGATCACGGCACGCAGCAGCCATTGTTCGGTGAGGCGCTGGACCGACTCGGGGTCGGTCGGCAAGGGTGTGGGCAGAGGCGACATGGCTCGGGTCCGTGGAGTGGGCCCCAGTATCGGTGACTCGTGCGCCGATGACGATCCGTGCGGCATGGATCGAGGGTCGGGTGGGCTGGCACAGGCGACTCTGTTTGCACAATCCCCCATGACTGGGGGATTCAATTCTGTGCGAATTTGTTCGTGCTTTTTACCGTTTGGCTACGGAACTCTTGAGCTAAGCTATCCCCTAAGAAAGAATTTTCATTTCGGGATGCAGGGGTCCCGCCAGGAGCACACGATGGACCGGGAATTCGAGACGAGTTCGATGCACAGCACCTCCGGTGCGGGGTCCTCACGCCCGACGCTCCTGCAGGAGTTGCGAGACGATCTCCTGGCTTTTGTCGTGCGGGCGGCATTGCTGGCGTTGGCCATTCCCGCGGTGGCATTTGCCGCCGTTGCGGCGGCGGCCTTGAGCCTGGTGCTGGTGCCGCTGGTGGTGTTGTCCGGCGGTCGGCATGACGCTTGGCGCCAGACGGGGCTGGGGCGCCTGCGAGGGCTCCTGGGCCAGCGAGGGGCCGCCACGCGGCGACTGCCCGTCTGAATCGGGAGGGCCGGCGGCCACTCCCGTTCGGTGAGACTTATTGCTTGACGGCTTCGACCTGGATCACCAGGCGCATGTCGTCAGGGAAGCCATAGGCCAAACCGTACGAAGCGCCCCACAGGCTGCGCTTGATCGTGGCTTCGAAATCGCCGCCGCACACTTCACGCTTGAGCATCGGGTTCTCGTAGCAGTTGAAGTTGGTGGCCTTCAGCGTGACCGGGTGGGTCTTGCCCATCAGCGTGAACTGGCCGCTGACTTCGCTGACCTTGTCGCCATTGAAGGTGAACTTGTCGCCCACGAATCGGGCGGTCGGGAAGGCTTCGGTGTTGAGGATTTCGGCGCTCTTGAGGTGCTTGTCGAACGCGGCGGTGCCGGAGTTGACGGAAGCGGTCTGGATGGTGATGTCCACCTTGCCGGTCTTGGCGGCACGATCGAACGTGACCGCACCTTCCTTCTTGTCGAAGCGGCCGCGGTTGGTCGAGGTGCCGAAGTGCGACATCTCGAAGGTCACGAACGTGTGCGTCGGGTCGATCGCGTAGGACGCCGGGGCGGCCACGGCGGCGGTGGACAGCAGGGCGGCCGAGGCCAGCAGGGTCAGGGTCTTGGTCATGAGGGCGTTCCTGTGAAAAAGGACGGTTCCGGGGAGATGGGGCCGGAGGGCCCCGCTGAAAAAAATCGGTCGGGCTTGCGGATCAGCGTGCGGCAGGCAGTCCGCCCATCAGCAGCTTGAATTTCACCTGCACGTCGTTGGCCACCATCGAGGTGTCGGACCACTCGCCTTCCCCGATCTTGAAATCCAGTCGCTTGATCGAGAAGCTGCCGGTGGCGGTCGAGGTGTTGGCTGCCTGTGTCAGCGTGACCGGCACGACCACGTTCTGGCGTTGACCCTTGATCGTCAGCGTGCCGTTCACGTCAAAGCGCTGGGCGCCGGCGGCCTTGATCGATGTGCTCTGGAAGGTGGCCTTGGGAAACTTGCCGACGTGGAACCACTCGGGCTTGGGCAGCTCTGCGTCCGTCTCCGGCACGCCCAGAGTGGCGCTGCCCAGATCGATGCTGAAGGCCACCTTGCCGGCCTCGGGCTTTTTCGGATCGAAATCGACCTGTGCGGTGAACTGACGGAAGCGGCCTTGCACGGGCACGCCCATCTGCTTGAAGACAAAAGCGATTTCGCTCTTGGTGGTGTCTACAGTGGCGGCTTGGGCCGGCGTCAGGGATGCCGCGCCAAGGGCCCAGGCCGCGCCCAGGGTCAACAGGCTGCGGCGCAGCATGAAGGGAAGGGAGGTGTTCATGGGGTGTGCTTCCAGAAAAATTCGTTCGGTTCAGCGGGTGCGGCCCACCCCCATGCGCTGCATCAGACCATCGCGGTCGATCCAGTGGTGCTTGAGCGCGGCGCCGATGTGCAGGGCGACCAAGGCCAGGAGTGCGTTGGCCGTCAGCCCGTGCAGCGGCTTGATCGCTTCAGCCAGCGCCTTGTCGGGACCGACGAAGTCGGGCAAGGGCAGCACGCCGAACCAGACGATGGGAAATCCAGCCGCCGAGCTGTAGGCCCAGCCGGTGAGGGGCACGGCAAAGAACAGCACGTACAGCAGGGCATGGGTGCCGTGGTGCGCGAAGCGTTGCCAGCCCGGCATGGTGGCCGAGAGGGCGCTCGGCAATGCCGGCGGGCGTTGGACCCAGCGCCACGCCAGACGCAGCACGGACAGGACCAGCACCGTCACGCCGGCCCACTTGTGCCAGTTGTAGAGCTTGAGGCGCGACGGCGAAAAGGGCAGGTCGCTCATGTACAGGCCCACCCCCAGGGTGCCGAGGATCAGCAAGGCCAGCAGCCAGTGCAGGCCGATGGAGACGGGGTGGTAACGGGGGGCGTCAGGGTTCGACATGGCTCAGGCCGTGAAAGGAATGATCGAACTTTAGAAGCGCTGTCCTCCCAGCGGTTTCACCTCGATTGACGCGGGCGTTGGAAAACTCTGAACGAGGCGCCGTGGTCCGCACGCGTGGCGTGGGGCAAGGATCGGCCTGGAACCCGACTGTTCCGTCAGACGCGGAACTTTTTCACCGACGGCAAGCTCCCATCAGGGTTGACGCTGATGTCTGGTGCGGGGTGCGGGAGCAATCTGACCAGGCGTCATCGGCGACGGATGACGTGGTTTGCTTCATGCGCTGTGCAGTCGGTTGGGCCGGTCCTGACCGTCACCCCGGAGCGGTTCTCCTCCTCCCTCCCTCCCTCCTTCCCTCCGGGAGCTGCACAGCGTCTTTTCTTCCCCCTGGCGCTTATCTCATCCAGCCCTTGCGGCGGAAGTAGAGCAGCGGTGCGGCCACCGACAGCGCCATCAGGGTCAGCACGTAGGGATAGCCCCATTTTTCCGACAGCTCGGGCATGTACTGGAAGTTCATGCCGTAGATGCTGGCGATCAGCGTGGGGGGCA
>CAYYCN010000122.1:0-9981 GCA_964470355.1 uncultured Sphaerotilus sp. | reverse complement strand
TTTCAGCGAAGTGGTAGTGCGAGCCGACCTGGATGGGGCGGTCGCTGGCGTTTTCAACCACCAGCGTCAAGGTGCGGCGACCGGGGTTGAGCTCGATGTCGCCCTCGTCGGTGAAGAGTTCTCCGGGGATCATGTGGGCCTCACTTGCCACCGCGGGTCAGCCACAGGGCGCCCAGGATCGCGGCGGCCAGCACGTAGCCGATCACATCGGTACTGTGCCAGTGGGCGGCGCCGGGCAGGCCGTGGCCTTCATGGGCCAGGGCGGGCGTCAGGCAGAGAGCGCAAAGGGCGAGGGCGGAAAAACGTTTCATGGCGGTGCGTCCCGGATGAGGGGTCTGACGGTGACAGGGTTGATGTGCACCGGATGGGTGCCTGTGTCGTGTCATGCAATGGGTTGGTGCACGGTCACCAATTTGGTGCCGTCCGGGAAAGTGGCCTCGACCTGAATCTCGGGGATGAGTTCGGCGATGCCGTCCATGACGTCGGCGCGGGTGAGCACCGTCTTGCCGTCGCTCATGAGCTCGGCCACGGTCTTGCCGTCGCGCGCGCCCTCCATGATGGCGGCCGTGATCAGGGCCACCGCTTCCGGGTAGTTGAGCTTGAGGCCGCGGGCCTTTCGGCGCTCCGCCAGCAGGGCGGCGGTGAAGATGAGCAGCTTGTCTTTTTCGCGCGGGGTGAGTTCCATGGCGGGCGTCCTTTGCACTTTGGATGCCAGCGTAGCGAGGGCCGTCGGGGCTGGGAAGGGGCGGGGCCTGGCGGCTGGTGCGTTTCTTGATGCAGGGCGATTTCCGATGACGACCTTGCCTTCTTCCCTTCCCAATGGCGCCGTGGGCGCGCCCGATGCACCGCCCGCCGAGTCGCAGGCCCCGCAGCGGGTCATCAAGATCCGCCGCGACTACAACACCTGGGTGGCCAGCGAGACGCTGGAGGATTACGCCTTGCGCTTCACACCCCGCTCGGCGCGCAAGTGGTCGGGCTGGCGGGTGGCGAACACGGCCTTTGGGGCCTCGTCCTTCCTGGTGCTGGAGGCGGTGGGGGCGACGCTGCTGGTGCAGTACGGCTTCGTCAATGCGGCGCTGGCCATCCTGGCCACCGGACTGCTCATCTTTCTGGCGGGCGTGCCCATCAGTGCCTACGCGGCCCGCTACGGCGTGGACATGGACCTGCTCACGCGCGGCGCCGGATTCGGCTACATCGGCTCGACGCTGACCTCGCTCATCTACGCGAGCTTCACCTTCGTGTTCTTCGCGCTGGAGGCGGCGGTGATGGCCTACGCCTTGGAGCTGGCGTTCGACATCCCGCCGACCTGGGGTTACCTGATCTGTGCGCTGGTGGTCATTCCCCTGGTGACGCACGGCGTGACGGTGATCAGCCGGCTGCAGGTCTGGACCCAGCCCCTGTGGCTGGTGCTGCTGGTGTTGCCCTATGTGTTCGTGTTCGAGCGCAATCCGGGGCTGTTGCAGGGGTTGGCGGCCTATGGGGGGGAGCGCGGCCTGCACGACGTGAACGCGCTGGCCTTCGGTTCGGCCCTGACCGTGGGCATCGCCCTGATCACGCAGATGGGCGAACAGGCCGACTACCTGCGCTTCATGCCCGAGGGCCGGCCGGGGGCGCCCATCCGCGCCCAGGGCTGGCGCTGGTGGCTGGGCACGTTGGTGGGGGGGCCGGGTTGGGTGATCCCGGGAGTACTCAAGATGCTGGGCGGGGCCTTGCTGGCCCATTTGGCTTTGCAGCGCATGGTGCCCCCGTCGCAGGCGGTGGATCCGAACCAGATGTACCTGGCCGCCTTCGAGGACGTGTTTGCCGACTATGGCTGGGCCGTGGCGGCGACGACGCTGCTGGTCATCGTGTCCCAGCTCAAGATCAATGTGACCAATGCCTACGCGGGGTCGCTGGCCTGGAGCAACTTCTTCTCTCGCGTGGCGCACAGCCATCCGGGGCGGGTGGTGTGGGTGGTGTTCAACACGCTGATCGCGCTGATGCTGATGGAGCTCGACGTGTTCCAGGCGATGGGGCGGGTGCTGGGCCTGTATTCCAACGTGGCCATCGCCTGGATGACGGCGGTGGTGGCCGATCTGGTCATCAACAAGCCCTTGGGGCTTTCGCCGCCGGGCATCGAGTTCCGACGGGCCTACCTCTACGACATCAACCCGGTGGGCGTGGGGGCGATGGGCATTGCGTCGACCCTGGCGGTGCTGGCGCACCTGGGGCTGTTCGGTGACATGGCGCAGGCCTGGTCGGCCATGATCGCCCTGCTGACGGCGCTGGTGGTCGCGCCCCTGATCGCCTGGTTCACGAAGGGGCAGGGTTACCTGGCGCGGCGGCCGCCGTCACCGCAAACCGCGGACCCGCCTGCCGAGGGCTGGGCGGTTGGCCGTGCGGAGCCGGCCTCCGAGTACGTGCGGCTGGGCGGGGCGGGGGTGCTTCAGTTGCGGCGCTGCTGCCTGTGTGAGCGCGACTACGAGGCCGAGGACACGGCCCACTGCCCGGCTTATGGCGGCGACATCTGTTCGCTGTGCTGCACCCTCGACGTGCGTTGCCATGACCTGTGCAAACCCGACGCCAAACTGTCGGCGCAATGGTCGCGCGCGCTGCGCGCCGTGCTGCCCCGGCCGCTGGGGGCCTCGCTGGAGCGTGGCCTGGGGCACTTCCTGTTGTTGATGCTGGCGGTCGTGCCGATGTTGGCACTGTTGCTGGTGCTGCTGTTCCAGCATGAACTGACGATGCTGCGTGCGGCAGAACCTCTGGCGAGCGCGCCGCTGGAGCCTTTCCTGCGCTCGGCTTTCCTCAAGGCCTATGCGGCGCTGCTGCTGGTGTCGGGGGTGGTGGTGTGGTGGCTGGTGCTGACCCACCAGAGCCGCCGCGTGGCGCAGGAAGAGTCCAACCGCCAGACCGAAGCGCTCAACGCCCAGACGCAGGCCTTGCGGCTGGAAATCGAGCGCCGCCGCCAGGCGGATCTGCAATTGCAGGCCGCCAAGGCCGAGGCCGAGCGGGCCCGGGCGCAGGCCGAGGCGGCCAACCAGGCCAAGAGCCGCTACATCTCGGCCATCAGCCACGAACTGCGCACCCCGCTCAACAGCATCCTGGGGTATGCGCAGTTGCTGGACGACGACGCGGCCATTCCACCGCACCGGCGCCAGGCCGTCAGCGTGATCAAGCGCGGGGGCGATCACCTGCTGTCGCTGATCGAAGGCACGCTCGACATCGCCCGCATCGAGAGCGGCAAGCTCCAGCTGGAACCCCGCCCGATGCTGCTGCGCGAGGGCGTTCAGCAACTGGCCCGGCTGTTCGAATTGCAGGCGTCGGCGAAGGGCATCCGGTTCGAGGCCCAGCTCGACGCCCAACTGCCAGAGGTGGTGCGGGCCGATGAGAAGCGCCTGCGCCAGATCCTCATCAACCTGCTGGGCAACGCCGTCAAGTTCACCCAGGCGGGGGGCGTGACGTTCGGGGTGCGCTACGACCGCCAGATGGCCCGGTTCGAGATCCGCGACACCGGCTCCGGCATGGACGAAGCCGAACTGGCCCGGGTGTTCGAACCCTTCGAGCGTGGCGGCAATGCCGCCTCGGGGACCGGTCTGGGCTTGACCATCAGCCGCATGCTCACCGACCTGATGGGCGGCGAGATGACGGTGGAGAGCCGCCCGGGCGAGGGCACCGTGTTCCGGGTGCGTCTGTTCCTGCCTGAGCTGCGCACGGACGAGGTGCGCCAGGTGCTGCGTTCGCCGACGCGCATCGGGTACCACGGCCCGCGTCGCCGTCTGCTGGTGGTGGACAACGAGGAAGACGACCGCAGCCTGCTGCTGAGCCTGCTGGAGCCGCTCGGGTTCGAGATCCGCACCGCCGCATCGGGCGTGCAGGCGCTGGATCTGTTGCGGGGCCTGCCGCCGTCGCAGCGCCCGGACGCCGTCTTCATGGACCTGGCCATGCCGGGCATCGACGGCTGGCAGACGCTGCGCACCGTGCGCGCGGAGGGGTTGAGTGACGCCCCGGCCGCCATCGTGTCGGCCAACGCCTTCGACCAGGGACAGGACAACGACGTGGGCATCACGCCAGCGGACTTCATCGTCAAGCCGGTGCGGGTGGACCTGCTGCTGGACTGGCTGGGCCGACGGCTGGACCTGGACTGGATCACGGTGCCGGTGCCCGACGACCCAATGCCGAGTGGCCTTCGCCGCGAGGGGGATCTTCCCTCGGCGCCTGCAGATGCGGGCGCGGACCCGGCCCGATCCCGGGAGGCGGGGGTTCTGCGGCCTCCCCGCGCGCTGCTGCAGTCCCTCCAGGAACACGTGGCCCTGGGCTACATGCGTGGCGTGATGCGCCAGCTCGACCGGATCGATGTGGAGCAGCCCGAGGTCGCGGACTTCACCGCACAATGCCGCACCCTGGCCCGCCGGTTCCAGTTGGAAGAGCTGGGGCGTCGGATCCAACAGGCCCTGCAGGATGAACCGGATGTCCCCTGAAACCCCCGCTCCCCGTCCGCCCTTGCTGGAGCAGGAGCGCGCGCAAGGCGACGTGGTGCTGATCGTCGACGACGTGCCCGACAACCTCGCGGTGCTGCACGATGCGCTCGACGAAGCCGGACACACCGTGCTCGTGGCCACCGATGGCCCCAGCGCCCTGCTGCGCGCGGTGCAGGCCCAGCCCGACGTGATCCTGCTCGACGCCGTGATGCCGGGCATGGACGGGTTCGAGGTGGCCCGGCGCCTCAAGGCCGACGGCCGCACCGCCGCCATTCCGATCCTGTTCATGACCGGCCTGACCGAGACGGAACACGTCGTGGCGGCGTTCCAGGCCGGTGGTGCCGACTACGTGACCAAGCCCATCCGGGCCCGCGAAGTGCTGGCGCGCATCGCGGCGCACACGCACACCGCGCGTGAGCAGCGCCAGGCCCGCAACGCGCTGGATGCCTTCGGGCACGCCACGCTGGTGGTGCGTGCCGGCGACGGGCGCCTCGTGTGGCAGACGGCCCTGGCGCGTCAGATGCTGGAGCAGCACTTCCCCTCCGACACCCGCCACGCACCCGCGGCGCTTCGGCAATGGATGCAGCGCGAGACCGATCGCCTGGGGGCCTTCGAGGGGGTGGTGTCCAACCCGCCATCGCTGGCGCTGGAGTCGCGGGCCACCGGGCGGCGCCTCAAGTTCACGCTGCACGAGGCCACGGGCGAGGGGGAATGGATGATCGTGCTGCGCGAGTCCGACGATGGTGCGGCGATCGAGGCGCTGGCCCTGGTGCTGCGCCTCACCCCGCGCGAGGCCGAGGTGCTGTACTGGGTCGCCAAGGGCAAGACCAACAAGGACATCGGCGACATCGTCGGCTCCAGCCCCGCCACGGTGAAAAAGCACCTGGAGCACGTCTACGAAAAACTGGGGGTGGAGACGCGCAACGCCGCTGCGGCAATGGCCGTGATGAAGGTGCCGCAACTGGGGCGCTGAGCCGCACTGATGACCGGACGGATCGGGGGGACTTGCGCCGCGTCATGCGAGCGCGCTGGTGGTGTGGCGATTACCTGACTAGACTGGTCGGATAAACCGCCGAGCCGTCCCATGACCCCCATTCCCGAGATGCCTGAACCGGCGTGGCTGCCGAGTCCCGCCGACGTGCCGACGGCGCCTGCCGACGCGAAGACCGATGCCGGCCGGCGCCTGCGCGGCGACTTCGCCGTGTGGCTGCTCATCCTGGCCGAGCTGCTCACCTTTGCCCTGCTGTTTGGCTCGTTCGCCGTGGCGCGGGTGCTGGAGCCGGACGTGTTCGCGCAATCCCAAGCGACGCTGGACCTGCGCTTTGGCGGGATCAACACCTTCTTGCTGATCACCGGCAGCGCGTGCGTGGCCGTGGCGGTGCAGTCGCTGCGTGAGGATCTGCAGCGCTCGGCCCTGCGCTGGTGGGGGGCTGCGGGGGCGTGCGGGCTGGGCTTCCTGGCGCTCAAGAGCCTGGAGTTCTCTGCCAAGTTCGCCGCCGGGGTGGACCTGACGACGAACACCTTCTACATGTTCTACATCCTGCTCACGGGCTTTCATTTCCTGCACGTGCTGGTGGGGGTGGTGTTCATCGCGATCCTCTCGGTGCGGACCTGGCAGGGGGCCTACGGTCCGCACGACGTGCATGCGCCGGAGACGGGCGCGGCCTTCTGGCACATGGTCGACCTGCTGTGGATCGTGCTGTTTCCGCTGGTCTACGTGATGCGTTGAAGGAGCTGGGAAATGACGGTGTCCCGCAAATCGATCCTGCACATCTGGATCGGGCTGATGGCGGCCACGGCCGTGACGTGGTGGCTGGGGGAGAGCGGGGTCTCGCGCTCGTCGGGCCTGTGGGCCCTGGCCGTGATGTTCGGTCTGGCGTTCCTGAAGGGGCGCTGGATCGTGCTCGACTTCATGGAGCTGCGCCATGCGCCGCCGTTGTGGCGGCGGCTGATGCTGGGGTGGCTGGCGGGCGTGATTGCGGTGATCGTGTTGAGCGGGTGGTGGGCGCACGGCTAGCGGCGGTTCGCCCGACGCGCGCCATGCGTCGGACAGGAGGGGCGGTCCGTGTTCAGACAACTGCGTCGCACCTACGCCATCCGGCGTATTCCGCGAAACCCCCCTGAACCAGACACTGGGTGCACCTCTTCAGCCAACCCGGAGTCACTCAGACATGAACGCTCAGTCTTCTTCCCGCCGCACGTTTGCCGCCAAGCTCAGTGCCGTGGCCGTCGGCGTGGCCGCTTTCTCGATCCCGATGTTTGCCCAAGCCGCCGACACCATCAAGGTCGGCATCCTGCACTCGCTGTCGGGCACCATGGCCATCTCGGAAACCGTCCTGAAGGACGTGGCCCTGATGACCATCGACGAGATCAACGCCAAGGGCGGCGTGCTGGGCAAGAAGCTTGAACCCGTGGTGGTGGATCCGGCCTCCAACTGGCCGCTGTTCGCTGAAAAGGCCAAGCAGCTGATCGACAAGGACAAGGTCGCCGTCACCTTCGGCTGCTGGACTTCGGTGTCGCGCAAGTCGGTGCTGCCGGTGTTCGAGGAAAAGAACTCGCTGCTGTTCTACCCCGTGCAGTACGAGGGTGAAGAGCTGTCCAAGAACGTGTTCTACACGGGCGCAGCCCCCAACCAGCAGGCCATTCCCGCCGTGGAATACCTGATGAGCAAGGACGGCGGCTCGGCCAAGCGCTTCGTGCTGCTGGGCACCGACTACGTCTACCCGCGCACCACCAACAAGATCCTGCGCGCCTTTCTGAAGTCCAAGGGCGTGGCCGAGTCGGACATCATCGAGGAATACACCCCCTTCGGCCACTCGGACTACCAGTCCATCATCGCCAAGATCAAGAAGTTCTCCAGCGAAGGCAAGAAGACGGCCGTCATCTCGACCATCAACGGCGACTCCAACGTGCCGTTCTACAAGGAACTGGGCAACCAGGGCCTGAAGGCGACCGACGTGCCGGTGGTGGCGTTCTCGGTGGGTGAAGAAGAACTGCGCGGCGTGGACACCAAGCCGCTGGTGGGCCACCTGGCCGCCTGGAACTACTTCCAGTCGATCAAGAACCCGACCAACGCTGCTTTCATCAAGCAGTGGAGCGACTACGCCAAGGCCAAGGGCATCGCCGGCCACAAGGACAAGCCGTTGACCAACGACCCGATGGAAGCCACCTACATCGGCATCAAGATGTGGGCCCAGGCCGTGGCCAAGGCCAAGTCGACCGACACCGACAAGGTCATTGCCGCGATGGCCGGCCAGACCGTGCCGGCCCCGGGCGGCTTCACCTCCACCATGGACGCGAAGAACCACCACCTGCACAAGCCGGTGTTCATCGGCGAGATCAAGTCCGACGGCCAGTTCAACGTGGTGTGGAAGACCAAGGGCCCGGTCGTGGCCGATCCGTGGAGCGACTACATCGCCGAGAACAAGGGCAAGGCCAACGAGCCGGTCAAGAAGTGATCGACGGGGCCGCTTGAGCGGCCTTGACGAGAAGCCCCCGATCTCCGCCGATCGGGGCGGCTTCGCAAGCTGACGCTGGGCCGCCCCGCGTTAGCCTTCCCCGGATCACCCGGGGGACCCGAGGCGGCGTGTGCCGCATCCGTTGCGCGCCGCGCCGCCTTTGTTTTTTCTGGGGATGACTGCACCCATGCATCCGATGCTCAATTTCCTGGACACCCGGCTCGGGATCGCGTTGCGACCGGCCCTGGTGTCGCTGCTGCTGTGCGGCAGCTTCATGGGGCTGGTGGGACCCGCCCATGCCCTGACCCCCGCGCAGGCCGCAGCCATGGCCAGCGGCGAAACCGATGCCCGCATCGAGGCCCTGAACCAGGCCGCCGCCTCGGGCGATGCCCAACTCGCCGCCTTCGTGCAGGCGATGCTCGACGACCGCGTGAAGGTGGCCGGTGACCAGGCCTGGGTGGTCGGCGCAGCGGGGGCGGTGATCGCTGGCACCAACACGGCTGCCGAGGTGCCCGCCGATGCGGAAGACGTCGTCAACAACAACCGCATGCGCAGCGCGCTGGAAGCGGCGCTGGGGGTGCTCAAGCTCGTGTCGCCGGATCGCGGTGTGCGCGAGGAAGCGCTGACCGAGCTGAGCAAGCAGCCTCTGGACGAAGCCCAGTTGCCGATGATCGAGAAGGCCTACGAGGCCGAGACGGACGCGGCACTGAAGGCTCGCCTGAAGGCCATGCGCGCCACGATCCTGGTGTCGGCGGCCGACCCGGTCAAACGGCTGGCGGCGGCTCAGATGCTGGCCGAGTCCGGTGAACCTGCCGTCAAGAACCTGCTGCAGGAACGGCTGGCCGAAGGGGTCGAGACCGATCCCGGCGTGCGCGCCGCACTGATGGCCGCACAGACCGCCGTCGAGGGCAAGCTGGCCTGGGGCGAGCGCCTGGGCGTGCTGTTCACCGGCATCAGCCTGGGCTCGATCCTGCTGCTGGCCGCGCTGGGCCTGGCCATCACCTACGGCCTGATGGGCGTGATCAACATGGCCCACGGCGAGCTGATGATGGTGGGGGCCTACGCCACCTACGTCATCCAGAACCTGTTCCGCGAGTACCTGCCGGGGGCCTTTGACTACTACCTGTTGCTGGCCATCCCGATGTCCTTCCTGGCGGCGGCCCTGGTGGGCGCGGTGATGGAGCGCACGGTGATCCGCTGGCTCTACGGCCGCCCGCTGGAGACGCTGCTGGCCACCTGGGGCATTTCGCTGGTGCTGATGCAGGGTGTGCGCAGCCTGTTCGGCGCGCAGAACGTGGCCGTCGAGAACCCGGCCTGGCTGTCGGGCGGCTGGCAGGTGATGAGCAACCTGATCCTGCCCTACAACCGGCTGGCCATCCTCGCTTTCGCAGCACTGGTGCTGGCCGGTGTGGCGCTGCTGATCGCCCGCACCCGCCTGGGCCTGTTCGTGCGCGGCGTGACGCAGAACCGTCGCATGGCTGCCTGCATGGGCGTGAACACGGCGAAGGTGGACACCTACGCCTTCAGCCTGGGCGCGGGCATCGCCGGTCTGGCCGGGTGCGCGCTCAGCCAGGTGGGCAACGTCGGCCCGGACCTGGGCCAGAGCTACATCGTCGACAGCTTCATGGTGGTGGTGCTGGGCGGGGTGGGCCAACTGGCCGGCACGGTCTACGCCGCGCTGGGGCTGGGTCTGCTCAACAAGTTCCTCGAAGGCATGGCTGGGGCCGTGCTGGCCAAGATCATGGTGCTGGTGTTCATCGTGGTCTTCATCCAGAAGCGTCCGCAGGGTCTGTTCGCCATGAAGGGCCGGAGTGCCGAAGCATGAGTACCGCGATGAATCCTCCTCTCGCCTTTTCGCCGCGCCGCGGCCTGCTGCTCGGGGCCAAGGGGTGGGCTGGCCTGATGGCCGCGCTCATCACCGTGGTGGTACTGGTGCCGCTGCTCAACCTGGTGGTGCCCGAGGGCAGCGCGTTCCACCTGAGCGACTACAGCGTGGCGCTGGTCGGCAAGATCATGTGCTACGCCATCTGCGCGCTGGCGATGGACCTGATCTGGGGCTACAC
>CAYYCN010000121.1:0-9991 GCA_964470355.1 uncultured Sphaerotilus sp. | reverse complement strand
AGGTCGAGCAGCTGCAGATCGAGCCGATCAGCCAGGCGGCGGCCAACCAGCGCGCTGGCCGCTGCGGGCGTGTGGCCAACGGCATCTGCATCCGGCTCTACGACGAGAAGGATTTCAACGGCCGGCCGCGCTTCACCGATCCGGAAATCCTGCGCTCTTCGCTGGCCGGGGTGATCCTGCGCATGAAGTCGCTCGGCCTGGGCCTGGTCGAGGACTTCCCCTTCCTGGAGGCGCCGCCGCGCAAGGCCATCGCCGACGGCTACGCGCTGCTCAACGAGCTGGGCGCCGTCGACGAGGCCAACGAACTGACGGCCATCGGCACGGCGCTGGCCCGGCTGCCGCTGGACCCGCGCGTGGGCCGCATGATCCTGGAGGCGCGCGACCGTCAGGCGCTCACCGAGGTGCTGATCATCGCCTCCGCGCTGACCGGCCAGGACGTGCGCGACCGCCCGCTCGAAGCCCAGCAGGCCGCCGACGAAAAGCACAAGAAGTTCGACGACGAGAAGTCGGAGTTCATGGGCTACCTCAAGCTGTGGAAGTGGATCGAGGAAGGGCGGGGCGTGCACGGCCATGCCCCGGCCCCCGGTGCCGGACAACCCGGGGCCCGCACCGGCGCCAGCCCCTCAGGCCGCGGCCAGGGCGCCCTGGCGCAGGCGCTCAAGACCGCACGCCACGACAGCGGCGGGGCCGCCTCGGCGACGGCCCCCGCCGACACCCACAAGCTCAGCAACCGCCAGCAGGAGCAGCGGTTGCGCGACAGCTTCGTGAGCCCGCGCCGGGTGCGCGAGTGGCGCGACATCCATTCGCAACTGCACACCGTGGTGGCGGAACAGGGCTGGAAACTCAACAGCGCACCGGCCACCTACGAGCAGGTCCACCTGGCCATGCTGGCCGGCCTGCTGGGCAACGTCGGTTGCAAGAGCGACGACGAGGACTGGTACCTGGGCGCACGCGGCATCAAGTTCTGGCGCCACCCCGGCGCGCACTTGAGCAAGAAGCCCGGGCGCTGGCTGATCGCCGCCGAGCTGGTGGACACCACGCGGTTGTTCGGCCGCGGCCTGGCCGGCATCGAGCCGCAGTGGATCCCGCAGATCGCCGGCCACCTGCTCAAGACGCAGCTGCTGGAGCCGCACTGGGAGAAAAAGGCCGCCGAAGTGGTGGCGCTGGAGCGTGCCACGCTCTACGGCCTCGTGGTCTACCACAACCGCAAGGTGAACTTCGGACAGGTCGATCCGGCCGCGGCCCGCGAGATCTTCATCCGCGAGGCGCTGATCGAGGGCGAGTGGGAGTGCCGGCTGCCGTTCCTCGCGCACAACCGCAAGCAGATCGCGCAGGTGCAGGAGCTGGAGCACAAGTCGCGCCGGCAGGACGTGCTGGTCGACGAGGGACTGATCCACGCCTACTACGATGCGCAGCTGCCGGCCGATGTGTACAGCGGCGCCACCTTCGAGCGCTGGTACCGCCAGGCCAGCCGCGAAAACCCGAAACTGCTGCACCTCAGCCGCGCCGAGCTGATGCGCCACGAGGCGGCAGGGGTCACCTCGTCGGCCTTTCCGCGCACGGTGCGGCTGGGCGGCATCGACTGCAACGCCACCTACCTGCACGAGCCGGGCGACGCCCGCGACGGCGTGACGGTGACCGTGCCCATCTACGCACTCAACCAGGTCAGCGAAGAGCGCTGCGAGTGGCTGGTGCCGGGCCTGCTGGAGGCCAAGGTGCTCGCGCTCGTCAAGAGCCTGCACCAGCGCCCGCGCTCGCGGCTGATGCCACTGCAGGGCTTTGCCGCCGAGTTTGCCGAACTGCACGAGTTCGGGCGGGGCGCGCTGCTGGAGGTGCTGCTCAAGGCCGTCAAGGAGCGCACCCAGCTGGCCCTCCAGCGCAACGACTTCAAGCTCGACATGGTGCCGGCGCACCTGTTCATGAACCTGCGGGTGGTCGACGAGCACGGCCGGCAACTGGGCATGGGGCGGCACCTGCCCACCCTCAAGGCCGAGTTGGGCGGGCAGGCGCGCACGGCCTTCCAGGCCCTGGCGGCGCTCAAGCTGGCGACGACCGTGGCCGCAGCGAGCGTCGGCTCCGGCGCCGAGGGGCCGGTGCCGGTCCCCGCGGGTGCGCCCGGCGAGCGCGGGTCCACCGACCGCCCGGCGGGTGGGCGGCGGGAAGCCGGATCGGGCCCCGTGCGACCTGCGGCCCCCCGGTCGGACAAGGGCGGGGCGCAAGCGCAGGGGCTGGGCGCTTCGTCGCCCGCGCCATCCGGCCCGTCCGAGACCGCCGTGGCCCGCTACACGGCCTGGACCTTCGGCGAGTTGCCGGAGCTGATGGAGATCCGCAAGGGCGGCCAGACGCTGATCGGTTTTCCGGCCCTGATCGACCGAGGGCCGGACGTCGAGATCGAGGTTTTCGACGACCCCGGACTGGCCGCCGCCCGGCACCGCCAAGGCCTGCGTCGCCTAGTGGCGCTGCAGATCCGCGAGCCCCTCAAGTACCTCGAGAAGAACATCCCCGACCTGCAGAAGATGGCGGTGGCCTACATGCAGGTCGGGCGCACGGGTGACGGTGCCGGTGGGGGCACGCTGGAAGCGCTGCGCGAGCAGATCATCGACGTGGCACTGGACCGCGCCTTCCTGGCCGATCCGCTGCCCACCGATGCCGAGTCGTTCCGCCGCCGCATCGAGGAAGGGCGCGGCCGGCTCAACCTGATCGCCCAGGAGGTGGCGCGCATCGCGGGCACGGTGCTCGTCGAATACGCCGCGGCCACCCGCAAGCTCAAGGACAGCAAGCCACCCAAGGAGGTGGCCGACGACGTCGCCGCGCAGCTACAGCGGCTGATGCCCAAACGCTTCGTCGCGCAGACCCCGTGGGCCCAGCTGCAGCACTGCGTCCGCTATCTCAAGGGGGTGACGCTGCGGCTGGACAAGCTGCGTGCCGATCCGGCCCGCGACGCGCAGCGCCTGGCCGAATTGCGCCCGCTGGAGCAGCGGCACCTGCGCCGCGTCGCTGAGCTCAAGGGGCAGGCCGATGCGCGGCTCGACGACTTCCGCTGGCAGCTCGAGGAGCTGCGCATCAGCCTGTTCGCGCAGGAGCTGCGCACGCCTCAGCCGGTGTCGGTCAAGCGGCTGGAGAAGGTCTGGGCACAGCTGATGCAATGACGCCCACGATCCCGGTGCCGGCTCAAAAACCCATGCTGGCCAGGAGGTCGTCGACGTCGTCCTGCTGCATGGCCTTGTCCGGCACTTGCGGACCCGCCAGTTCGGCCGAGTCGCAATGCGACAACTCGCCGCCCGAATGCAGCAGCAGTTCGACCAGCTGCATTTCCGTGCGGGTGATGATGTCGATGACCTTGCCGATCACCTGACCGGACAGGTCCTGGAAATCCTGCGCCATCATGATGTCGGTGAGCGTGCTTCGCAGCGTCTCGGAATGGCTGCCGACGTGCCGGGCATAGTCCAGGCAGTCCTTCATCAGAGGCGCGGTGGCGGCGTCCGGAGCGGCCGCCAGCGCCTGACCCAGACGGTCCTGGATCTCGCTGCTGTGCGCCGAGAGCTGCTCGCAGGCGGGTGAGCTCGCATCCACCAGGTTCAGCACCTTGCTGGCGGCGGCTTCCGTCATGCCGCCCACGTAGGCAAGTCGGTCCCGGGCGTCCGGGATTTCGCCTGCGATCTTTCGGATCGTGGCGTCATACCCGAGAGAGCTCAGGGCGTCATGCAACTGGCGCACGATGGATCCAAGTTGGGCGTGGGTATCGGACGGGCTGGCGTTCATCTTCGAACTGCAGGTGAAGGGGAGGACCCCGTTGAACAACTGGCGGATCGACCGACCGGACGGTGTACGGTCGCCCACCCCCAGGACGCTCCTCGATGACATCGGCGGGTAACCGCACAACTTAAGGGCCTTCACCCGTTCGAAAAAAGGGGCTATACTGCGAGGCTTCGTCGGGGCGTAGCGCAGCCTGGTAGCGCATCTGCTTTGGGAGCAGAGGGTCGTGAGTTCGAATCCCACCGCCCCGACCATTTCCCCTCACTGCCCGTAGCTCAACTGGATAGAGCAGCCGCCTTCTAAGCGGCAGGTCGGGAGTTCGAGTCTCTCCGGGCAGGCCAGGTCAGGTCCCGGCCTCCTCGTCAGACGGTCGCCCACGCATCCCGCGTGAGAAGCAGCACCTGATCCTCCCCGGAACTCGTCTCCATCCAGACCGCCTGAGCGGCCAGCTCGGGAAACGCGGCTTCGAAGTGTTCGCGCTCGTTGCCGATCTCCAGCACCAGCACCCCCTCAGGACTCAGGTGATCGGCCACACGGTCCAGCAGTCCTCGGATGAAATCCATGCCGTCGTCACCACCCGCCAGCGCCAGAGTGGGCTCGGCTCGGTATTCCTCCGGCAGGGCGGACATCGACTGCGCGTTCACATAGGGCGGATTGCACAGGATCAGGTCATAAACCTGGCCCGGCACCGCGGCCAGTCCGTCGCCTTGGAACAGGTGGACACGATCCTCCAGGCCGTGGCGCGCCACGTTGAGGCGGGCCACGGCCAACGCGTCCGCCGACAGGTCGGCGGCATCCACGCCCACTTCGGGAAATGCCATGGCCGCCAACACAGCCAAGCTGCCGTTGCCGGTGCACAGGTCCAGCACCCGGTGGGTGCGATCGGTCAACCACGCATCGAGTGCCGCGCCGTATTCCGGATCGACCAGCAATTCGGCAATGAAGGAGCGCGGCACGATGCAGCGCTCGTCCACATGGAACGGCACGCCTTGCAACCACGCCTCTCCCGTCAAGTACGCGGCCGGCCGGCGTGAACGGATGCGCTCGTCGATCAGTGTGGCCACCGCTTGCGCCGGCCCGTCCGGGACCGGATCCTGCGCATGATCGTCTAGCGCATCCAGGGGCAGCCCCAGCTTCCACAGCGTCAACCAAGCCGCTTCGTCAAAGGCGGTGGCCGTGCCATGTCCGAAAAACACCCCCGCTGATTCCAGGCGGTTCGCTTGCGCCTGAATCAGGGCTTCCACGGTCCGGGTCATGCGAGCAGTCCTTCCAGGGTGTGCAGATAAATGTCCTTGAGAGGTCCCAGATCGGCCACCGATCCGTTTTCATCCACCTGATGGATGCTGGCGTTGATCGGTCCAAACTCCACGACCTCCGGACAGATCTGGGCGATGAAACGCCCGTCGGAGGTCCCGCCCGATGTGGACAGCACCGTCTCCAGGCCCGTGACCTGGCGAATGGCGCTTCCGAGCGCCCCGAGCAAGGGACCCGGCCGCGTCAGGAACGGGCGACCGCCCAACGTCCAGTCGATGCGCCAGTTCAGTCCGTGGCGGTCGAGCACTTCGGTCACACGGGCCTGAAGCGACTCCGGCGTGGACTCGGTGGAAAAGCGGAAATTGAAGTCGACCCCCAGTTCACCGGGAATGACGTTGGTTGCACCGGTGCCGGCGTGGATGTTGGACATCTGCCAGCTCGTGGGGGGAAAGTGGTCGTTGCCGGCGTCCCATTCGATGGAGGCCAGCTCCGCCAGCGCCGGCATGGCCAACGCGATGGGATTGACGGCGAGTTGCGGATAGGCGATGTGCCCCTGCTTGCCTACGACGGTCAAGCGGCCCGACAGCGATCCCCGCCGGCCGTTTTTGACCATGTCTCCCAGGCGATCCACCGAGGTGGGCTCACCCACGATGCAGGCATCGAGCCGCTCCCCACGCGCCTTCAGCCAATCGCACACCCGGACGGTGCCGTCCACCGATGGCCCCTCCTCGTCGCTGGTCAGCAAGAAGGCGATGCGCCCACGGTGATCGGGATGGGCCGCCACGAACACCTCGACCGCCACGACCATGGCCGCGAGGGACGCCTTCATGTCCGCCGCGCCTCGCCCGTACAGGCGCCCCTCCCGATGCGTGGGCACAAAAGGAGGAGACGTCCACTTGTCGAGCGGCCCTGTGGGCACGACATCGGTGTGTCCCGCCAGCACCAGCGTGGGGCCCTCGGTGCGTCCCTCGCGCACAGCCCAAAGGTTGGAGACTTCCCCGCCGGCCGGCCCGAAAGGCAACACCGTGCAGTCGAAGCCAAGGGGGGCCAGTCGGGCGGCGATCAGCGACTGGCAGCCCGCATCGTCCGGCGTGATGGAGGGGCGGCTGATCAGCTGCTCCAGCAGCATCAGGGTCGGAAGGTGCATGTCATCGGACGGCCAGGGGCCGGTGTCAGGAAAAAACTCAGCGCGACAGCGGCGAGCGGGGCGGGGGTCTCAGCGCGGCAGCACCCGCCCCCGGCGAGGTCGGACTCGTCGGACTCAGACCCACACCGGAGCGAGCCGGCGTTGGGCGGACCACCTTGGGGGCGTGGACGTCGAGCGTGATTTCCGTGAACGACGGACCGGGCTCGGCCTCCGGCTCGACTTCCGCCGCCGATCCGCCCCCCACCGCTTCGTTCTGCAGGCGCCACAGGAGGTTGGTGGGCGAGTCGGCATGGACCAAGCCCTCGTCCCGGGTCACAAGGCCCTCGGTGATCAGCCGGGCGATGTCGGACTCAAAGGTCTGAGAGCCCTCGGCCACCGACCGCTCCATGGCCTCCTTGACGCCCGCAAAATCACCGCGGTCGATCATCTCGGACACCAGCTTGGTGTTGAGCAGAATCTCGGCTGCGGGCACCCGCCCGCCCCGTGTGCTGCGCAACAGACGTTGGGAAACGATGGCCTTCAGGCCGGACGACAGGTCCGACAGCATGGCGCCCCGGGCTTCCGGCGTGTAGAACGACAGGATCCGGCTGAGGGCGTGGTAGCTGTTGTTGCCGTGCATGGTCGAAAGCACCAGATGCCCCGACAGTGCGTAAGACAGCGCAGCACTCATGGTCGCCCGGTCACGGATCTCACCGATGAACAGGCAATCGGGCGCCTGGCGCATGGCGTTTTTCAGGCCGATCTGCAGCGATTGCACGTCACGGCCGACCTCGCGCTGGTTCACCACCGACTTGTAGTTCTCGAAGGTGAACTCGATGGGGTCCTCGATGGTGAGGATGTGTCCCGCGAGCTGACGGTTGCGGTGCTGCAGCATGGACGCCAGCGTCGTGCTCTTGCCCGAACCGGTCGAGCCGACCATCAGCACCAGACCGCGCTTGGCCAGAGCCAGAGAGCCGAGCACCTCCGGCACCAGCAGGGTATCGAGCGCCGGAATGTCGTTGGGCATGCAGCGGAACACCGCCGCGATCGTGCCGCGCTGCCGGAACGCCGACAGGCGGAACGTGGCCAAGCCCTCAATCACCACCGCGACATTGAGTTCGCCCGACTCCTCCAGTTCTTCCATCTGGCCAGGCGTGAGCATCTCCGACAGGAGCTGGCGCGGCTGCTGCGGCGTCAGCTGATCCTGCGTGAGCTGCATCATCTGCCCGTGGATCTTGATCATCACGGGCATGCCGACCGACAGGAAAACGTCGGAGGCGCGCTTTTCCGCCATGAGGCGCAGGATGCGCTCCATGTTCTTGGGGCTGCTCATGCGCCGCTTTCGTTGCGAAGGTTCATGGCGGGAAAAGACCGGAGGCGGGTGACCCTCGGGGGGTCAGTCGCGCAGCAGGTCGTTGATGCTGGTCTTGGAGCGCGTCTGGGCGTCCACGCGCTTGACGATGATGGCGGCGTACATGCTGTAGTCGGCGCCGTTGGCGGCCTTCTTGGGCAGGTTGCCGCTGACCACCACCGAGCCCGAGGGCACGCGGCCGTAGCTGATCTCGCCGGTCGTGCGGTCGAAGATCGGGGTGGACTGGCCCAGGTACACGCCCATGCCCAGCACCGAGTGCTCTTCGACGATCACGCCTTCGACCACTTCGGAGCGTGCGCCGATGAAGCAGTTGTCTTCGATGATGGTCGGGTTGGCCTGCAGCGGCTCCAGCACGCCGCCGATGCCGACGCCGCCCGACAGGTGGACGTTCTTGCCGATCTGCGCGCACGAACCGACGGTGGCCCACGTGTCGACCATGGTGCCCGAATCGACGTAGGCGCCGATGTTGACGTAGGACGGCATCAGGATGGCGCCGGGGGCGATGAAGCTGCCGCGACGGGCCACGGCCGGCGGCACCACGCGCACGCCCATCGTGCGCAGCTGGTCTTCGCTCAGGCCACCAAACTTGGTCGGGACCTTGTCGAAGAAGGTCAGGTCACCGGTGCCCATCGGGATGTTGTCGTTCAGGCGAAAGCTCAGCAGCACGGCCTTCTTGCACCACTGGTTGACCTGCCACTGGCCCACGCCCAGGCGCTCGGCCACACGCAGGCGGCCGGCGTCCAACTCGCCCAGCACGTGGGCGACGGCCTCACGCACTTCGGGTGCGGCTGCGGTGGTGGACAGGTTGGCGCGGTCTTCCCACGCGGCTTCGATGACTTGCTGGAGTTGTTTCGTCGGCATGTGCGGAGTCTTCCGGAAAAAAGGAAAAGAGATGGCTTCCAGGAGCCAGGGAAAGATCCGGCTCAGCCCGGGATGCCCAGGGTCGGCAAGCGACCCGGATCCGAGCCAAGCCGTGACGTTCAGGACTGGCTGTGGATGAATGCGCGGATGCGGTGCGCGGCTTCGAGACACTCCTCGACCCCCGCCACCAGCGCCATGCGCACCCGCCCGGCACCGGGATTGAGGCCATGCGCCTCGCGGGCCAGATAGCTGCCCGGCAACACCGTCACATTGTATTGAGCGTACAGCGCGCGGGCGAACTCGGTGTCCGATCCACCGAAGACGTTCGGGGGCACCTGCGCCCACAGGTAGAAGCCGGCGTCGGGCAGGGCGACGTCCATCACCTCGGCCAGCAGCGGCGTGACCTGCGCGAACTTGCGACGGTACAGCTCACGGTTGTCGACCACGTGCTGCTCGTCGGCCCAGGCGGCCGCACTGGCGTGCTGCACCGGCAGGGCCATCGCGCTGCCGTGGTAGGTGCGGTAGAGCAGGAACTGCTTGAGGATGGCCGCATCTCCGGCCACGAAGCCCGAGCGCAGACCCGGCACGTTGGAGCGCTTGGACAGGCTGGTCAGCAGCACGAGCCGACGGAAGTCCGTGCGCCCCAGTCGCACCGCCGCCTGCAGGCCACCCAACGGCGCCTCGTCGCGGAAATAGATCTCGGAATAACACTCGTCCGAGGCGATGACAAATCCGTGGCGGTCCGACAGTGCAAACAGGCGCTCCCATTCGTCCATCGGCATGACCGCGCCGGTGGGGTTGCCCGGCGAGCAGACGTAGACCAGTTGCGTGCGGGCCCACACGTCATCGGGCACCTGGCTCCAGTCCGGGGCAAAATTGCGCGCCGGATCGCTGTTGACGAAATAGGGCATCGAGCCGCTGAGGTAGGCCGCGCCTTCGTAGATTTGATAGAAGGGATTCGGGCAGACGATCACCGGGCCGCCGCTGTCCCGGTGGGCACCGGCATCCACCACGGTCTGGGCCAGCGCGAACAGCGCCTCGCGGGTGCCGTTGACCGGCAGGATCTGCGTGGCGGGGTCGAGCGTGACGCCGTAACGCTGCTGCACCCAGCCGGCACAGGCCTGTCGCAGTTTCGGTTCGCCGGCCGTGGCCGGGTATCCGGCCAGACCTTCGAGATTCGACGTCAGCGTCGTCTGGATGAATTCCGGCGTGGCGTGTTTCGGCTCGCCGATGCCCAGGCTGATCGGAGAAAAGTCGCTGGACGGCTGGACCCCGGCAAACAGGGCGCGCAGGCGTTCGAACGGATACGGCTGGAGGCGTTGGAGCAGCGGATTCATAGGGCGCGGATTATCGGTCCTGTGGGCACGCAGGACCCGATGGTCTCGAAATGATATGATCCGCACCCCGATACAAACCCGCTTGATGGCGGGTTTTTATTTGCATGACAACAGCTTGCACCGCTTATTGAAAGCGCTGCTTCATGCGTCTCAACTCGATCAAGCTCTCGGGCTTCAAGTCCTTCGCCGACCCGACCCACTTTCAGTTGCCCGGACAACTGGTGGGCGTCGTCGGCCCCAACGGTTGCGGCAAGTCCAACATCATGGACGCCGTGCGCTGGGTGC
>CAYYCN010000120.1:0-9996 GCA_964470355.1 uncultured Sphaerotilus sp. | reverse complement strand
GCTGGCGGCCAGCGGCATCAAGGACTTCGGCAAGCTGCTGTCGATTTTCACCGAGCATGCGCCGCTGCGCCGCACGGTCACCATCGACGACGTGGGCAACGTGGCCGCGTTCCTTCTGTCGGATCTGGCGGCGGGCATGACATCCGAGATCACCTACGTCGACGGCGGCTTCAGCCACGTCATGGTGGGTCACGCGGACGACTGACGGTCCACCCGACATGCAGGTGCTGCTGGCCGAGGACGACGCCATCCTGGCGGACGCGCTGGCAGCCAACCTGCGGCTGTCGGGTTTTGAGGTCGAGGTCGCCGACAACGGTGCGGTGGCTGAGTATCTGCTGGCGCGGGGGGCGTTTGATGTGGGCATCATCGACATCGGGCTGCCGATGGTCGACGGCCTCACGGTGGTGCAGCGCACCCGGGCCCTCAAGCCCACGTTGCCTCTGATCATCCTGACGGCGCTGGACGGGTTGGAAAATCGCGTGGCCGGCCTCAATGCAGGCGCGGACGATTACCTCACCAAGCCCTTTGACTTTCCCGAACTAGAAGCGCGCCTGCGGGCCTTGTTGCGCCGGGTGCGTGCCATCGGCGACTCCGCATCGGGAGACGGGGGTGAGGTCGATCGCCTGCAGGCCGGCGCGCTGGTCCTGGAGCGCCAAGCACGGAAGGCGACGGTGGGCGCCGTGGCGCTGGAGTTGTCTCCCCGCGAGTGGATCCTGCTGGATCTGTTGCTCAGCCATGCCCGCAAGGTGATCACGAAGGAGCGCATTGCCCAGGCGTGGTCCACCGACGTGTCGGAGAGTGGAGGACCCAGCTCGCTGGAGGTCTACATCCACCGCCTGCGCCGCAAGCTGGAGGGCTCGGGGGTGGGGATCCGCACGGTGCGCGGCTTGGGGTATCTGCTCGAAACCGTGGACTGAGCGCCGCTTTCCGCGCCCTCATACTCGGGCCATGCGCTTGTCGTTTCGCACCCTGCTCCGCCGCTTGCCGGGCGTGGACCCTGGGGCCTACTCCCTGCGGCTGCATCTGTTGCTCTGGTTGCTGCTGCCGCAGTTGGTGCTGTGGCTGGCGGCCGCTCTGGTGACCTACAGCGTCGCGCAGCGCTACGCCGACGAGGCCGTGGACCGGCAACTGCACCAGGCCTCCCGGGCCCTGGCGCGCCAGATCAAACCGCTCGACAGCGGCTTGCTGGTCGACTTTCCCCGCGCGGCCAAGGACATCATCGAGCACGACCCGGACGAGCGGGTCTTCTACATGGTCAGCAGTCCGCCAGGGGATTTCATCCTGGGCAACCATCGGCTGCCCCGCCCTCCCAGCGCCGACCTGCTCGGGGAGCATCCCACGTTCTACGACGGGTACGTGAACGAGCCTTCCGGGCCGGTGGCGGTTCGGGTGGCGGCCATTGTCCAGAACTGGGGAGAGCCCCAGCGTCCGCAACGCATGATGGTCCAGGTCGCCAAGAGCCGCGTGGGGCGTGCGGAAGTGGCCCGGCGCATCGTGGTGGACACGGCATTTCCTTTGACGGGGCTGGTGTTGTTGATGTCGACGCTCGTGTGGATCGGCATCCGCTCCGGGCTGGCGCCCTTGACCCGGCTGAGGGACGCCGTGAGCGGGCGGCGCGCCAACGACCTGGCCCCCATTCGGCTGGAGTCGGCGCCCCAGGAAGTGCGCGCCTTGGCGGCAGCCCTCAACACCCTGCTGGCGGCCACCCACGAGAACATGGTCGTTCAACGCCGCTTCATCGGTGACGCGGCCCACCAACTGCGTACGCCGCTGGCGGGCCTGAAGAGCCAGACGGAGCTGGCGTTGCGCGCCGCCACCGATCCGGAGCAGCGGCGGCGGCTTCAACTGGTGCTGGAGAGTGCCACACGCAGTGCGCACCTGGTGACTCAGTTGCTCACCCTGGCCCGGGCCGAGCCGGAATCCAGCCTGGCCCAGGGGCGCAGCCGGATCGACGTGTGGCGCATGGCTTGTGATGTCACCGCCGAGTGGGTGCCCAAAGCCTTGGAGGCGGGCGTGGATCTGGGCTTGGCCGAACGGGAGGTCGAGCCTGGCCACGAAGGAGACGAGCCCGCGCCGCATTGGGTCATCGGCAACCCCCTGCTGCTGCGCGAGGCGCTGGTGAATCTGATCGACAACGCCATCCGCTACGGTGGCTCCGGTACCGAGGTGACCGTGGACGTGTGCCGTCAGGGGGCGGACGTTCAGGTGTCCGTGGTGGACGATGGGCGTGGCATGGACGCGGCCTTTTTGCCCCGGGCTTTCGAGCGTTTTGCGCGGGGAGAGACCACCGGAAGCGGCTGTGGTTTGGGCTTGGCCATCGTGAAGGAGATTGTTGAGCGCCATGGGGGGCGGGTGATGCTGCAGGCGCGCGATCCGCACGGCTTGCACGTGGCGTTGTATTTGCCGGCGGCTTGAGGACTTGATCCGGCGCAGAAGGTGTGTGGGTTGTGGTCGATCGCGACGGTGTCAAGGGTTTCACCTATCATTAATAAATTAATGCGGCGTTAATCTTGTGGGCCACAGCGCAGGCTCAGATCCTCGCTGGCGGGCGGGTCGAGGACCCGCTCTGTGCAAGCCCACCTGGAGACTCATTCATGACATCGTCCAAGCACCCGACGCTCTCGCACCGCATCGTTCCCACCGCCGTGGCCTTGGCCGCACTGATGACGGCCGGCCTGGCCCAGGCCGGTGAGGTCGAGGTCCTGCACTGGTGGACCTCCGGCGGTGAAGCCAAGGCGGCCACCGCCCTGAAGGCCACCCTCAAGGCCAAGGGCCACACGTGGAAGGACTTCGCCGTGGCGGGAGGCGGTGGCGACTCGGCGATGACGGTGCTCAAGTCACGTGTGGTGTCAGGCAATGCGCCGGCCGCCGCCCAGATCAAGGGGCCTTCGCTGCAGGAGTGGGCATCCGAAGGGGTGCTGGCCAACATCGACGACGTGGCCAAGGCCGAGAAGTGGGACAGCGTGCTGCCCCCGGTGGTGGCCAACGTGATGAAGTACAAGGGCAGCTACATCGCCGCGCCGGTCAATGTGCACCGCGTGAACTGGCTGTGGGCCAATCCCGA
The DNA here is from genome assembly GCA_964470355.1 of uncultured Sphaerotilus sp. Taxonomy (GTDB): domain Bacteria; phylum Pseudomonadota; class Gammaproteobacteria; order Burkholderiales; family Burkholderiaceae_C; genus Sphaerotilus. The sequence goes on along the minus strand of CAYYCN010000120.1, from coordinate 6,932 downwards.
AGCCTTCAAGAAGGCCGGCGCCAAGGTGCCGACCAACTGGGACGAGTTCTTCGTCGCCGCCGAAGCCCTGAAGAAAGCCGGCATCATTCCGGTGGCCCACGGTGGCCAGAACTGGCAGGACTTCACCACGTTCGAGAGCGTGGCCCTGGGCGTGGGTGGCACCGAGTTCTACAAGAAGGCCCTGGTGCAACTGGACCCCGCCTCTCTCAAGAGCCCCACCATGTCCAAGGTGCTGACCACCTTCAAGAAGGTCAAGACCTACACCGACAAGAACGCGCCGGGCCGCGACTGGAACCTGGCCACGGCCATGGTCATCAAGGGTGAAGCCGGCATGCAGTTGATGGGCGACTGGGCCAAGGGCGAGTTCGTGGCCGCCGGCAAGGTGCCGGGCAAGGACTTCGTGTGCGCCGCCGCCCCGGGCACGGGCAAGGCCTTCACCTTCAACGTCGACTCGTTCGCGATGTTCAAGCTGAAGAACGAGGCCAATGTGACGGCCCAGAAGGATCTGGCCGCCGCCATCATGTCGCCGGCCTTCCAGGAAACCTTCAACCTGAACAAGGGCTCGATCCCTGTGCGCCTGAACATGGACCTGTCCAAGTTCGACGACTGCGCCAAGCTGAGCTCGAAGGACTTCGTCGACACGGCCAAGTCGGCTTCGCTGGTGCCGTCGATCGCTCACGGCATGGCCGTGCCGTCGGCCGCGCAGGGCGCCATCCAGGACGTCGTGAGCCAGTTCTGGAACAGCGACAAGATGACGGCCGACGAGGCGATGAACAAAATCGCCAGCGCCGCCAAGACGAAGTAACACCTGAGTGGTCCCGCCAAGCCTGTCCTGGCTTGGCTGCCCCCGATCCGGCGCGTTCGGGGGCCGTTCCCCTTCCCTGCTCATCCATCGCCCGCTTGGCGATTGCTTCCGTGTCACCGCACCGGGGCCTTTGCGCCCCGGTTCATCACGGGGAGAGAAGCACATGTCCTCCGCCACCTCCGCTGCAAGGTTCGAACGCTGGCTGCCGCGCCTCGTGCTCGCGCCAAGCTTCGTGATCTCGTTTCTTTTCATTTATGGGCTCATGGCCTGGAACGGATACCTGTCGGTGTCCATGTCCCGCCTGCTGCCCAACTACGAATACCTGGGCTTCGACCATTACCTGAGCCTGCTCGACAACGAGCGCTGGATGGTCGCGGCCAAGAACCTGCTGATCTTCTCGTCGCTGTTCATCGGCGTGGGCATGGCCGTGGGCCTGTTGCTGGCCATCCTGCTGGACCAGAAAATCCGCGCCGAAGGCGTGCTGCGCACCATCTACCTGTACCCCATGGCGCTGTCGTTCATCGTGACGGGCACGGCCTGGAAGTGGATCCTCAACCCTGGTCTGGGCATCGAGCACGTGATGCAGCAGTGGGGCTTCGAGAACTTCACCTTCGGCTGGCTGGTGGATCCGGACATGGCGATCTACACCGTGGTGATCGCCGGGGTCTGGCAGAGCGCCGGATTCGTGATGGCCCTGTTCCTGGCGGGCCTGCGTGGCATCGATGACTCCATCGTCAAGGCCGCCCAGATCGACGGTGCGAGCCTGCCGCAGATCTACTGGCGCATCCTGATCCCCAGCCTGCGTCCGGTGTTCTTCAGCACGCTGATGGTCATGGCGCACATCGCCATCAAGAGTTTTGACCTCGTCATGGCCTTGACGGCGGGCGGTCCTGGTTTTGCCACCGACGTGCCGGCCACCTTCATGTACTCGATGGCCTTCACCCGGGGGCAGATCGGCCTGGGCGCGGCTTCCGCCACGGTGATGCTGGCCACGATCGCGGCCATCGTCGTGCCCTACCTGTACAGCGAACTGCGCGCCTCGCGCCGCTGAGGACCGGAGCGAAACACCATGAAATCCTTTCAACGCCTGATCCTCTGGTCGCTGCTGCTCCTGTTTGCGGCCTATTTCCTGCTGCCGCTCTACGTGATGCTGGTGACGTCCCTCAAGGACATGGCCGACATCCGCGACGGCAACCTGTTGTCGCTGCCGGCCAGCCTGAACTTCGACGCTTGGGGCAAGGCCTGGTCGTCGGCCTGCACCGGCACGGACTGCAACGGCCTGAAGCCGTTTTTCATGAACTCCCTGGTCATGGTTGTGCCGGCGGTGCTGGTCTCGACCGTGCTGGGGGCGCTCAACGGCTACATCCTGACCAAGTGGCGCTTCAAGGGCAGCGAACTGCTGTTCTCGCTGATGCTGTTCGGCGTGTTCATGCCGCTGCAGGTGGTGCTGCTGCCGATGTCGCAGGTGCTGGGCTGGATGGGCATCTCGGACTCCATCTGGGGCCTGGTGCTGGTGCACATCCTGATGGGCATGGCCTCGACCACGCTGTTCTTCCGCAACTACTACATCGGTTTGCCCGACGAACTGATCAAGGCGGCCATGCTGGATGGCGCCGGTTTCTTCCGCATCTTCTGGCGCATCGTGCTGCCGCTGTCCACGCCCATCCTGGTCGTGACGCTGATCTGGCAGTTCACGGCGATCTGGAACGACTTCCTGTTCGGTGTGGTGTTTTCGGGCGCGGACTCCAAGCCCATCACGGTCGGTCTGAACAACCTGGCCAACACCTCCAGCTCGGTCAAGGAATACAACGTGGACATGGCCGCTGCGCTGATCGCGGCACTGCCCACCCTGTTCGTCTACGTGGTGGCGGGCAAGTATTTCGTGCGGGGCCTGACGGCCGGCGCGGTCAAGGGCTGAGTCCGCAAAGCATGAACGGTGAAGCGCCTGCGGGCGCCGCACCCCGCACAACATTCAAGCGAGAGACCTCATCATGGGCGCACTTTCCATCCGCAACGTCCGCAAGAGCTACGGCGAGACGCACATCCTCAAGGGCATCGATCTGGAGATCGAGCCGGGCGAGTTCCTGATCCTGGTCGGACCTTCGGGCTGCGGCAAGTCGACGTTGCTGTCGATGATCGCCGGCCTGGACACGCCCACCAGCGGCACGATCCACATCGGGGACCACGACGTCACCCATGCGCTGCCCAAGGACCGCGACATCGCCATGGTGTTCCAGAGCTACGCGCTCTACCCGAACATGAACGTGGCGCAGAACATCGCCTTCGGCCTGGAGATGCGCAAGGTGCCCAAGGCCGAGCGCGAGGCCGCCGTGGCCCGCGTGGCCAAGATGCTGCAGATCGAGCACCTGCTGGAGCGCAAGCCCGGTGCCCTGTCGGGCGGCCAGCGGCAGCGCGTGGCCATGGGCCGCGCCCTGGCGCGCGACCCGCAGCTGTTCCTCTTCGACGAGCCGCTGTCCAACCTCGACGCCAAGCTGCGTGTGGAGATGCGTGCCGAGATCAAGCTGCTGCACCAGCGCACCAAGACCACCACCGTCTACGTCACGCACGACCAGGTCGAGGCCATGACGCTGGGCGACCGCATCGCGGTGATGAAGGAAGGGGTGCTGCAGCAGTTCGGCACGCCGGACGACATCTACTCGCGTCCGGCCACGCGCTTTGTGGCCGAGTTCATCGGCTCGCCGGCCATGAACATGGTGGAGGCCCAGGCGGGTGTGACCGGTGTGCGGGCCCACGGCGTGAACCTGGCCATCGCACCGCAGCACAGCGAGCCCCTGGGGGCCCGGGTAGACCGCGCCGTCATCTACGGCCTGCGTCCGGAGGCGATCACCTTTGGCCCGGACGGACTGCCTGGCCAGATCACCATGCTCGAACCCACCGGGCCGGAAACCTACGTCACGGTGGACACCGCCGTCGGTAAGCTGGTGGTGCGGGCGCACAACCAGTTCGGACACCGCCTGCACGACGCCGTGCACCTGCGCTGGAATCCTCTGGACGTCCACCTCTTCGACGCCGAGTCCGAACAGCGGCTCGGCTGAACTGCGGCACACTGCGGCTCCAGGTTTTCCCGGAGCCGTTTTTTCATGACCGACACTTCCCTGTTTCCTCGCCTGGTGGGCGACATCGGCGGGACCAACGCCCGGTTCGGCTGGGTGGTTGCCCCCGGCGCGCCCATTGAGCACGTGGGCACCCTGCCCGCGGCCGATCATCCGACGCTGGCCGATGCCGCCCGCGCCTACTTGAAGGAGCGTGGCCTGCCGGCCCCGGCGGCCATGGCCTTTGGCATTGCCAGCCCGATCACCGGTGACGAAGTCCGGATGACCAACCACCATTGGTCGTTCTCGATTGCGGCCCTGAAGGCCGAGTTGGGTCTGCAGCGCCTGAAGGTGCTCAACGATTTCACGGCGCTGGCTTTGGCGCTGCCTTCACTGCAGCCCGGCCAGACCGTACAGCTAGGCGGAGGTGCGGCCCGGGCAGGGGCGCCGCTGGCTCTGCTTGGCGCAGGCACCGGCCTGGGTGTGTCGGGCCTGCTGCCGGTGCGCGAAGGGCACTGGCTGCCGCTGTCGGGTGAAGGAGGCCACGTCACGCTGGCGGGCACGACCCTGCGTGAAGAAGCCGTCATCGGCTGCCTGCGTGAGCGCTTCGGACATGCCTCGGCAGAGCGGGCCGTCTCGGGCAGTGGGCTGGTGAACCTGGCGCTGGCCGTCGCTCACCTCGAAGGGGTGGTGCTGGACGAGGCCACGCTCACCCCGGCGGCGGTGACGGCGGCGGCTTTGTCAGCGGATGCTCGGCGCCAGTCTGGCCTGGCCGTGGAGGCGCCCATCGAACGCATCGGCCTGGAAGCCGTGGAGCATTTCTGCGCCTTCCTGGGCACGGTGGCCGGCAACCTGGTGTTGTCGCTCGGCGCGTTTGGCGGGGCTTATGTCGGCGGGGGCATCGTGCCTCGCCTGGGGGACTTCTTCGAACGCTCGGCTTTTCGGGCTCGCTTCGAGGCCAAAGGCCGATATGCTGACCTGCTGGCCGATGTGCCGGTGTTCGTGATCCGCGCCGAGGTCTCCCCGGCGCTGGATGGCGCGGCCCGCGCGCTGGATCAGCCCGACTGACCGGAGTCCGCCAGCAGTGCCCGAAGGCCGTCCTCGTCCAGGATGGTCACGCCCAGGTCCCGGGCCTTGTCGAGCTTGCTGCCGGCCTCGGCTCCCGCCACCACGTAGTGCGTCTTCTTCGAGACCGAGCCGCTGACCTTGCCGCCTGCAGCCTCGATTAACTCCTTGGCTTCGTCGCGGCTCATCGTGGGCAGCGTGCCGGTCAACACCAGCGTCTTGCCCAGCAACGGTCGGGGCGCGTCGCTGATCAGGCCTTCTCCCTCGACCCAGTGCACGCCGGCAGCACGCAGTTGCTCCACCACCTCGCGGTTGTGTGGCTGGTCGAAGAAGGTGCGCAGGCTCTGCGCCACCACCGGGCCCACGTCGTTGACTTCAAGCAGTTCTTCCACTTTCGCATCCATCACCTTGTCCATGCTGCCGAAATGGCGCGCCAGGTCTTTGGCGGTGGCTTCCCCGACGTGTCGGATGCCGAGTGAAAACAGGAAGCGCGCGAGGGTGGTCTGTTTGCTCTTCTCGATGCCTTCGACGAGGTTCTGGGCACTCTTGCTGCCCATGCGCTCCAGCGCCGACAGCTTGGCGATGCCAAGCGTGTAGAGCTCCGGCAGCGTGCGGATGAGGCCGCTGTCCACGAGCTGATCGACCAGCTTGTCGCCCAGGCCCTCAATGTCCATCATCCGGCGGCTGGCGAAGTGCAGGATGGCCTGCTTGCGCTGGGCTGGGCAGAACAGGCCGCCGGTGCAACGCCAGTCGACCTCACCCTCCTCGCGCACGATGGCGCTCTGGCACACCGGGCATTGCCCGCCCAAGCGTTGGTAAAGATCAAAAGGCTCGCCCCGTTCGCGTGATGGTACCGGGAGAACTCCAAGCGGCAGCGGATCGGATGACGGCGTCGTGCCCAAGGTCGCCTCGGCAAACCCCGGTGCGTCGGGGACGACACCCACCACCTCGGGGATCACGTCACCGGCGCGGCGCACGATGACCGTGTCGCCGATGCGCACATCCTTGCGGCGGGCCTCGTCTTCGTTGTGCAGCGTGGCATTGCTGACGGTGGTCCCCCCGACAAACACCGGTTCCAGCTTCGCCACCGGCGTGAGCTTGCCGGTGCGACCGACCTGGATGTCGATGTCGAGCAGCCGGGTGGTCTGCTCCTGCGCTGGATACTTGTGCGCTACCGCCCAGCGCGGTTCGCGGGTGACAAAGCCCAGCCGCTCCTGCAGCGCGCGGTCGTTCACCTTGTAGACGACCCCGTCGATGTCGAACGGCAGCGCGTCACGCGCGGTGCCGATGCGGGCATGAAACGCGGCCAGTCCAGCGGCCCCGTCCACCACCGCCCGACAGGACAGGGGCTCACCCTCCTCCAGGGTCACGGTGGTGCACACCGGCAGGCCGAAGGCCGCAAGGGCGTCCAGCAGTGCGCCGTGGGTGGGCGGCACGTCCCAGCCCCGCACCTCGCCCAGGCCATAGGCAAAGAAGCTCAATGGCCGTTTGGCGGCGATGGCGGAGTCCAGCTGCCGGACGGCTCCTGCCGCCGCGTTGCGCGGATTGACGAAGGTCTTCTCGTTCTTGGCGCCTGCGGCGATGAGCGCACGCTGGCGCTCGTTGAGCGCCTCAAAGTCGTCGCGGCGCATGTAGACCTCGCCGCGCACTTCCAGCACCTCGGGCAGGGGCTCGCCCTGCAGGCGCAGCGGAACCTGCCCGCCCGCGCCGGGCCGACCGCGGATGGTGCGGATGTTCTGGGTGACGTCCTCGCCCGTTTCACCGTCGCCTCGCGTGGCCGCCTGGACCAGCACGCCCGCCTCGTAACGCAGGTTGATCGCCAGGCCGTCGAACTTCAGCTCGGCAGCGTAGCGCACCGGCGGATCCGACTCCCCCAGGGACAACTCTCGGCGCACGCGGGCGTCGAAGGCCTCCGCGCCGGCTGCGGTCGTGTCGGTCTCGGTGCGGATGCTCAGCATGGGCACCGCGTGTCGCACCGGCGAAAAGCCATCGAGCACCTGACCGAGCAC
>CAYYCN010000119.1:0-9999 GCA_964470355.1 uncultured Sphaerotilus sp. | reverse complement strand
ACTGCAAGACGTGCGACATCAAGGACCCGACGCAGAACATCACCTGGGTCACGCCTGAGGGTGGCGGTGGGCCCAACTACGCGGGCATGTGAGCTTTTTGCACGCAGGGCTGAGACGCTGAAGCCCGTCCATCGGTCACGAAAGCCATCGAGACCCTCGCTTCGAGGGATTCAAAAGAAGAGGCCCTCCCTAGGGAAACCTGGGGAGGGCCTTCGTGTTTTGTGGAGCGGGCGATGGGAATCGAACCCACGTATGAAGCTTGGGAAGCTGCCGTTCTACCATTGAACTACGCCCGCTCAGAACCATCATTATAGGCACAGCCGGGCGAACCTCTCGACACGGGCAACCGGCCGTCAGGTCACTTGCCTCACCTTTCGAGAGCTGCGCACCGCACGACAGCGCAAACACCCCCAAACCGTTACATTCCAGCCCCGTCAGGTGGAAAGAAGTCCGCATCCATCGCATGCACCGCCCCCCCCCGGCAGAGGAAGTCGACAGGGGAGCGGATCCCGACTCCAACCGCTGCGCCCTCCCCATGAAACCGTTTCCAACTGCGTCCCGCCATCCGATCGGCATTCCGCCCAACCGCAGAAGCCGGCCCCTCACGATGGCAGCGATCGCATGGGCCGCCGCGGGTTTCTGGGCCGCATCGGTGGCCGCGTCACCTGCGCCGCCCGAAGCCGCTCCACACGTGCCGAGCCTGTCCCGTACCGCCCACTCCGGACAGACAGCCTCGCCGCCAGGTGCCTCGCCTCAAACCGCGCTGGAACGCCTGCATCGTGCCGGGCTGCGCACATCCGACGTGAGCCTGATCGCCCGCCCGGTGGATGGAAATGGCCCAGCCCTCTTTGAACTCAACGCCGATCGGCCTCGCGTCCTGGCTTCGACCGCCAAGGTCGTCACGGCCCTGGCCGCACTCGATCTGCTCGGTCCAAAACACCGCTGGAGCACCCGGGCCTACCTCCAGGGGCCTCTGTCGGACGGGGTTCTGCGCGGCAACTTGGTGATCGTCGGGGGAGGCAATCCGACACTCACATCACAGGAACTCTCCGCATGGCTGCGCAGCATGCAGAAAAAAGGCCTGCGCGAGATCCACGGGGACATCATCTTGGACCGTCAGGCGTTCCGACTGACCCCCCGCGACGCTGCCACGGTGCCGCCAGAAAATCCCGACAAGCCCCACCACCGCTGGCCAGAGGCCTTCGTCGTGGACAAGGGGCGGCTCCAGACACGCCTGTCGTTCCAGGATGGCCGCGTGCAACTGCATCACCTGCCTGAACTCGCCCCAGTGGAGGTGGTGGATCAACTCCGGCGCCAGAACGCACGGTGCGCCTTGCGCCACTCACCCGACCTGGATCTCGAGTCCCGCCCCGAGGGGCTGCGCCTGGTCCTCAAAGGCGATGCCTCGCCCGCCTGTGGCCCGCGCGAGATCGACGTCAGCACCCCATCCGACAGCGCCTTTTCCCGTGCTGCGCTGGCCGGCGCCTGGCAAGCAGCAGGCGGATTTCTCAGCGGCCGCGTGATCGACGGCCGTTACGCCCCACCCAAGCCTGCCGGGAAAAAGCGCCGTTCACCACCGGCACGACCGTTTTCGGAGCACCTCTCCGCGCCACTGCCTGACATCCTGCGCACGATGGACAAGAACAGCGACAACGTGGTCGCTCGTCACGTGTTCCTCTCGATGAGCCAGGGCTTCCCGTCGAAACCGGCCACACTGCCGGAAGCTCGCAGCCGCGTGGCCACTTGGCTGCAGCAACAGGGACTGGCGGCCCAGGACCTCCACATGGACAACGGATCCGGCCTGTCTCTGGCCGAGCAGGCCCGGCCCGACGCGCTCGTGCGCCTGTTGCAGTCCGGCTGGCGCCAGAAACATCGGCAGACCTTCCTGCAATCGTTGCCAGTCGCGGGACAGGATGGGACGCTGGCGGGCCGCCTGCGCGGCACCGAAGCCCAGGGCAAGGCCTTTCTCAAGACCGGCACCTTGCAGACCGCCAGTGCCCTGGCGGGTTACGTGAGGGGCCGCAGCGGAAAAACCTACGCCGTTGCGGCGGTGGTGAACCACCCCCAAGCGGGCCGGGGCGTGCCGGCCTTGGACGCCTTCATCGAGTGGGTGGCACAAAAGGGTTGACCCCGGCTGCGGCGACAATCGCCCCATGACGACGAACGAATGCAGCTCCACGCCCGAAGAGGGCGGCCCCGCCCCGGCCGATCACCAGGCCGAGCCGGTGTCCCACACCCCCGGCGATCCCGACACCCGCCCCCACCGCTCGATCCGCAGTTTTGTGGTCCGTGCCGGGCGCATGGGCACCGGCCAGATGAAAGCCCTCGAGGAACTGGGGCCTCGCTTCGTGCTGCCCTTTTCCACCGAACGTCTCGACCCCTCCCAGGTGTTTGCTCGACAGGCCCCGGTGGTGTTCGAGATCGGATTTGGCATGGGGGACGCCACGGCCAAGATCGCCCGCACGCTGCCGGGCACCGATTTCATCGGCGTCGAGGTGCACACCCCTGGCGTGGGCGCACTGCTCAAGCACATCGGTGAGCAGGACCTCACCAACCTGCGCATCATCCAGCACGACGCCGTCGAGGTGCTGGAACACATGATCGCGCCGGACTCGCTCTCCGGCGTGCACATCTTCTTTCCGGACCCCTGGCACAAGAAGAAGCACAACAAGCGCCGACTGATCCAGTCGCCCTTCGTCCGCCAACTGGTGTCACGGCTCGCTCCCGGCGGTTACCTGCATTGCGCCACGGACTGGGAACCCTACGCCCAGCAGATGCTGGAGGTGCTCTCGGCCGAACCGGGACTGGCCAACACCGCCGCGGATTACGCGCCTCGCCCAGACTATCGACCGCTCACGAAGTTCGAGAACCGTGGCCTCAAGTTGGGCCACGGGGTGTGGGATCTGGTGTTTCGCAAGCCAGCCTGAGCGTCGCCTCCCGAGCACGACCGCCACTCGGGCCCCCCAGCAAAAAGGCCGGACTGGAGTCCGGCCTTTTTTGTCCTTCTGCGGGCCCTTCCGGGCTGGGCTCACTCGTGCCAGTTGACCAGGCCGGAGTAGGCCGTCGCCAGGATCATGAGGCCGAAGGCGATGCGGTACCAGGCAAACGGCACGAAGTTGTGCGTGGCCACGTACTTCAGCAACCAGCGCACGCACAGCCACGCGGCGACGAAGGAGAACACCAGTCCCACGACAAACATCGGGGCGTCGGACAGGGACAGCTTGTCACGCTCCTTGAGCAGGCTGTAGGCCCCTGCACCGATCAGCGTCGGGATGCCCAGGAAAAAGCTGAAATCGGTCGCGGCTTGGCGCGACAGCCCCATGAGCATGCCGCCAATGATCGTGGAGCCCGAACGGCTGGTGCCCGGCACCATCGCAACACACTGCACCAGACCCACCTTGAGGGCGTCCATCGGGGTCATGTCGTCCACGGACTGCACACGCACCGAACTCGCTGGGCGGCGCTCGGCCCACAAGATGATGAATCCGCCCAGGATGAAGGCTGCAGCCACCACGGTCGGCGTGAACAGATGGGCCTTGACGGTCTTGCCGAACAGCAGGCCCAGGACCACCGCCGGCAGGAATCCGATGAACACGTTCAGGGCGAAGCGACGTGCGGCGGCGCTGTGACCAAAGTTCCGGACAGTGGCCGACAGGCGCTGCCAGTACACCAGGATCACCGCAAAGATGGCCCCCGTCTGGATGGCAATCTCGAAAACCTTGGCTTTCTCGTCGGAAAACCCGCCGAGCAACGCCCCCGTCAGGATCAGGTGCCCGGTGCTGGAGATCGGCAAGAACTCGGTCAACCCTTCGACGATGCCCATCACCGCCGCCTTCATCAACATCACGAGATCCACGCTCGCCGCCCTTTCTTCATTCAAAAAAACGCCCCGTCAAAACGGGGCGAACTCATCTGGCGGTGACAATATCACACGCCACGGGCGCCCTCGTGACGCCCTCCGGCCTCCCCCTGAAGTGAAGACAACATGGTCACGCTCAAACTGAAAAAGAAACCCGGCACCGGTGCAAACCCACCTGCGGGCGGGGCCAAACGCCCCCTGCGCAGCTCCGGAGTTCGCACCCGACCGACCCTGGCGCAAGCACAACAAGAGCGCGCCGAGCGTGAAGCCGCCTATGACAGCCGGGCGCCCCGCGGCAACCGTCCGGAACCGTCCGATCGCCCGGCGCACCCGCGCCGCGACGAACGGTACGCCGCCCCGGAGCGTGATCGCCCCCAACCGGCCTGGGATCGGGAGGGTCGCCCCCTCAAGGATCGGAGGGATCGCCCAGCAGACGGCGATCGCCGCGACGGCCGTCCTTTCCGCGAAGGTTCGGAAGGCCCAGATCGATTCCAGAACGGGCCCCGCCGCGCCGGACCACCGGACCGATCCGGGCCCTGGGATCGCACCCCAGCGCCACGGGGTCCCCAAGCCAGTGGCCCGTCCCGTCGACCGGACCCCCGGTTCAACGAGGATTCAAACCCCGGGCCCGCCGTGCGCCCCCGTCGCGACCCGCTGCCCCCGGCGCGTCCCGTGGATCCGAACCGCGCAGCCCCCCATCTGCGCAGCGTGGCCAACCGCCGCCTCGCCGAACAACTGGACCCGGGCACCGCACCGGCACGGCCGCCCCGCCCTGAAGCCTTGGGCGTCGCCACGGAGGGCGAACGCCTGTCCAAGCGGATGACCGCCCTGGGCCTGGCCTCGCGACGGGAAGCCGACGAGTGGATTGAAGCCGGCTGGGTCCGGGTCAATGGCAAGCTGGCCGTCCTGGGACAACGGGTGGTGCCCGGGGACGACATCCAGATCGATCCGGCGGCACACCGGGAGCAGGCGCGCCGCGTGACCATCTTGCTGAACAAACCGGTGGGCCACGTCAGCGGACAGCCCGAGGACGATCACCCTCCCGCCGTGGCCCTCATCCGCCCCGAGAACCAGTGGGAGGAGGACAAGACCGGACGCAAGTGGCACCCCGGCCACCTGCGCAGCTTGGCCCCGGCCGGGCGCCTGGACATCGATTCCGTGGGTCTGCTCGTGCTCACGCAAGACGGGCGACTGGCTCGCCAACTCATTGGCGAGGATTCGAGCATCGAGAAGGAGTACCTCGTGCGCGTGGCCTACAAGGGCGCTCCCGCACGCCTGCCCGACAGCGACTTGGCCCTGCTCAACCACGGCCTGGAACTGGACGGACAGGAACTCAAGCCCGCCAAGGTCAGCTGGCAGAACGAAGACCAGTTGCGCTTTGTGCTCAAGGAAGGCAAAAAACGCCAGATCCGCCGCATGTGCGAGGCGGTCGGACTGGAAGTGCTGGGCCTCAAGCGGGTGCGCATCGGCTCGGTGGTGCTGGGCAAGCTCCCGCCCGGCCAATGGCGCTACCTGCGCGACGACGAGCGGTTCTGAAACGCCGGCGAACCGGGCCAGCGCTCGATGCGCACATGGCGCAGACACCCGGCGTTCTCACGCAGCCAGCGACTCGGCAGCTGGCTCTCGTATTCGCTGGGGTGGAAGTCCGCGGTGCGGTAGCGGCGGGCGGCCGCGGTTTCGAAGCGCAGCAGGCCTCGGGTCCCCAGCAGGCACCCCCCCGCCTCGCGCCACACGCGCCAGGATTTCCACGACCGGTCCTGCCAGATCGTTGAACCCACCTGACGCCCCAGCCCCCACACCTGCTCGCCCAGGACACATCGGTGCCAGCGGCGGCGGCGCATTTCATCCCCACCGAGTTCCCGGTACAGATCCAGGGCCAGGCCCCGCAGGGCGGCACCCTGGGCCGCGTGCCAGAACCACAGCAGTGACAACCGATCCTCGGCATCGTCCAGATGCTGGGGGTGCTGCAACAGCCAGTCCGACAGCACGCCCATCTGGTGCTGGATGGCCGCGCAGACCGCCAACGCGTGCCGCACGTCCTTCGCTTCCAGCATTCGCGCGTGGCCGGACAGGCGCTGGCCCCAACGATCCTGCACGCCCTGGGCACGCAAGTGGGTGTTGAACGTCTGCCGCAGCGGACGGTGCACAGCGGCATGGGTGGCAAAGGCCCCCACCGATCCTGCGAAGAGATGGCGTCGCTCGGCCGGCACCGCCTGCAAGGCCCGGTCAAAGGTCCGCACCATCAGGTGTTCCGCCACCGGATAGGCCAGGGAATACGCATTGAGCAAGGCGCTCGTGAAGGCGTGGTCACCCACCCACTGAGGCTGCCAGGGCCGGGTCAGATCAATCTCGGGGCAGTGGATATGCATCTGGCGCACGTTCGTTTCAATTCAGCACAGATCAGTCCACCTGACCCGGGCTTTACCGGAGGAATAAACGACAGCGTACCTAGACAATCGTCAGGCCAAGTCCCGAAATGAAAGAAACGACTGGCGCAATTCTCAGGGAACCCTTGTCATGCCTTACTCACACTCCCCGCGGCGCTGCAGCATCGCCCACGCCTGTTGGAAGGCATGGCCAGTTGCCTGGCCCACAAGGGCTATGTCGACACCACGATTGCCGAGATCGCCGCTGCGGCCCATGTCTCCAAGCGCACCTTCTACGAGCACTTCGCGTCCAAACAGGAATGCCTGATCGCGTTGTATCGGGAGACCACCACGGCCAGCCTCAACGCCCTGCACCAGGCCGCAGGACGCTGCCGGCCAGACCAGGACCCGCTGGAAGCCGGCCTGCGGGCCTTCGTCCAACACCTGGCCCTGCGCGAACACGTGGCCCGGGCCGTCATCCTGGGGGTCATGAGCATGGGCGTGGAGGGACTGCCCGTGCGGAGAGAGGTCCACGAGCAACTGGTCGTGGCTCTGGCCCACTACGCAGGTGTGGACCTGGAGGGCGTCTCGCCCTTCGTGATGGAGGGGATGGTGGGCATCCTGGTCGAGCTCATGCTGGTCGCCTTTGAGCGCAACACGCTGGCGGACCTGCCGGAACAGGCGCCCCAGGCCGCCCTCCTGATCCGGACGGCGCTGGAATCGGCGCAAGCCAAGAGCTGGTCGGTCCGGCCTTCGCCGTCGACAGCCAGCGACGAGCGTCCGGATCAGGAACACCCCGCCGCCACGCCGCACCGCTGAGCCGCCCCGGCAGGGGGATCTTCAGGCCCCCCTGCAGGTCAGCGGAAAGCGCTCAACCCACCCACTTGCGCGCATTGCCGAACATGCGCGCCCACGGGCTGCGCTCGGACACACCGCCCGAGGTCCAGCTCATCTGCACGTTGCGGAACACACGCTCCGGGTGCGGCATCAGCACCGTGAAGCGGCCGTCGGCGGTGGTCACCGAGGTCAGGCCGTCCGGGCTGCCGTTCGGGTTGAACGGGTAGACCTCGGTGGGCTGGCCCTTGGCATCCACATAGCGCATCGCGCGCTGCACCTTGGCCGCATCGCCACGCTGCGAGAAGTCGGCAAAGCCTTCGCCGTGCGCCACGGCGATCGGCAGGCGGCTGCCGGCCATGCCCGCAAAGAAGATCGACGGGCTCTCCAGGATCTCGACCTGGCTGAAGCGGGCCTCGAACTGCTCGCTCTTGTTGCGGGTGAACTTGGGCCAGTCCTGCGCACCGGGGATGATGGGCGACAGCGCGGCCATCATCTGGCAGCCGTTGCACACGCCCAGCGCGAAGGTGTCCGTGCGGCCGAAGAAGGCCTGGAACTGATCGGCCAGCACCGGGTTGAACATCACCGAGCGGGCCCAGCCTTCGCCTGCGCCCAGCGTGTCGCCGTAGCTGAAGCCGCCACAGGCGACGAAGCCGTGGAAGCCGTCCAGGCGCACGCGGCCGGCGTGCAGGTCGGACATGTGCACGTCGAAGGTGTCGAAGCCGGCCTGGGCCATGGCGTAGCTCATCTCGACGTGCGAGTTGACGCCCTGCTCGCGCAGGATCGCCACCTTCGGGCGGGTCTGGACGATGGCTGGTGCGCCCGCACCTTGCGCCTTGGCGATGAACGGCGCGGCCACGTCTTCGAGCGGGTCGAAGGTCAGCGCGACCTGCAGGCCGGCGTCATCGGCCGCGCCCACCGTGGCGTGCTCGCTGTCGGCGCAGGCCGGGTTGTCGCGCTGCGCGGCGATGCGCCAGCTCACCTCGTCCCAGGTCTGCTGCAGCTGCTGCAGGGGCGCGGCAAACACGGTCTTGGCATCGCGCCAGACTTCCACGGCCGCACGGTCGTTGGTCTTGCCGATGACGTGGCTGTGCTTGCTCAGGCCATGCTGACGCAGGGTCTGCAGCACCTCGTTGCGCACCGAGGTAGGCACCTGGATGACGGCACCCAGTTCCTCGTTGAACAGCGCCTTGAGCGTGAGCTCATTGCGGCGCTCGGCCACCTGGGTGGCCCAGTTCTTGGAGTCGCCCGTGTCGGCGCGGCTGTCGCTGATGCCGTCGCCTTCGGTGACCAGCATGTCGACGTTCAGGCTCACGCCCACGTGGCCGGCAAAGGCCATTTCGCAGGCCGCCGCCCACAGGCCGCCGTCGGCGCGGTCGTGGTAGGCCAGCAGCTTGCCCTCAGACCGTAGCTGGTTGATCACGGCGACCAGCGCCTTCAGTTGCGCGGGGTCGTCCACGTCCGGCACGTCGTTGCCGAACTGGTTCAGCACCTGCGCCAGCATCGAACCGCCCATGCGGTTCTTGCCGTTGCCGAGGTCGATCAGGATCAGCGAGGTGTCCAGGCCGTCGGCGGAATCGGTGCGCAGTTGCGGCGTCAGCGTGCCGCGCACGTCGTCCAGCGTGGCGAACGCCGTGACGATCAGCGACACCGGGGCGACGACCTGCTTGGTCTCACCGCCCTCGCTCCACTTGGTGCGCATCGACAGACTGTCCTTGCCCACCGGGATGCCGATGCCCAGCGCCGGGCACAGCTCCATGCCCACGGCCTTGACGGTCTCGTACAGCGCAGCGTCCTCGCCGGCTTCGCCACAGGCGGCCATCCAGTTGGCCGAGAGCTTCACCTTGGCCAGATCGATCGGTGCGGCCAGCAGGTTGGTGATGGCCTCGGCCACCGCCATGCGGCCCGACGCCGGGGCATCCAACGCAGCCAGCGGCGTGCGCTCGCCCATGCTCATCGCCTCGCCGCGGAAACCGACGTAGTCGGCCATCGTCACGGCGCAGTCGGCCACCGGCACCTGCCACGGGCCGACCATCTGGTCGCGGTGGCTCATGCCGCCCACGGTGCGGTCGCCGATGGTGATCAGGAAGCGCTTGGAGGCCACGGTCGGGTGGCGCAGCACGCTGAAGGCCACCTCGTCGAGCTTCACGCCGGTCAGCTCCAGCGGCTTCTCGGTGCGCTCGACGCGCTGGACGTCGCGGTGCATCTTGGGCGGCTTGCCCAGCAGCACGTCCATCGGCATGTCGATGGGGCGCTCGCCGCCGGGGCCGTCTTCCAGGATCAGCTCGCGGTCATCGGTGGCAATGCCCACCACGGCATAGGGTGAACGCTCGCGCTTGCACATGGCGTCGAACTGGTCGAGCTTGGCCGGGTCGACCGCCAGCACATAGCGCTCCTGGCTCTCGTTGCACCAGATTTCCTTCGGCGCCAGGCCGGTCTCTTCCAGCGGCACCTTGCGGAGGTCGAAGGTCGCGCCCTTGCCCGCGCCGTCCACCAGCTCGGGGAAGGCGTTGGAGATGCCACCCGCGCCGACGTCGTGGATCGCCACGATGGGATTGGCCTCGCCCAGCGCCCAGCAGTGGTTGATGACCTCCTGCGCCCGGCGCTGGATCTCGGGGTTGCCGCGCTGCACCGAGTCGAAGTCCAGCGACGCGGTGTTGGTGCCCGCCGCCATCGACGAGGCCGCGCCGCCACCCATGCCGATGCGCATGCCCGGACCGCCCAACTGGATCAGCAGCGTGCCGGCACCAAACGGCAGCTTGTGCGTCTGGCCGTCGCTGATCGTGCCCAGACCGCCCGCAATCATGATGGGCTTGTGATACCCGCGGCGCACGCCCGCCACGTCCTGCTCAAAGACGCGGAAGTATCCCGTCAGGTTCGGACGCCCGAACTCGTTGTTGAACGCGGCGCCGCCCAGCGGGCCTTCGGTCATGATCTGCA
>CAYYCN010000118.1:0-10000 GCA_964470355.1 uncultured Sphaerotilus sp. | reverse complement strand
GGCCCATCACGTGGACGATGCCCTGGCGCTTTTCCATGAACGGGAAGTAGGCGGCAGCGCCGAATTCCTTGATGTTGGAGTCGAGCGTGGTGATCTGCTGCTTGCTGATCGGATCGGTGATGCAGTCGTAGCCCAGTTCCCAGTTATTTGTAGGCGTGTTGTGGTCGGCCGTGGCCACCACGGACGTGACGCGCCACAGCTTGCGGCCCGCCAAGCGCAGGCCCTCGAAGGCCTGCGGGCTGGTCACTTCATGGACCAGATGGCGGTCGATGTAAAGCACGGCCGAGCCGTCTTCTTCGGTGTGGACGACGTGTTCGTCCCAGAGCTTGTCGTAAAGGGTCCGTGCGGTCATGGCTTGAGTGTCTCCAGCAAAATTCGGCAAGAAATCAGACCGGGCGCGCCACGGGCGGCTCGGAAACGGAATCACCGGGCGCAGCGGCCCCGGCAGCAGACAGGAAATCGACAAAACGGCGCACCACGCCCGGCAGGACCTCCTGCTGGCGCACGCCGATGAGGTAGCGACGGCAGGCCCAGGGCTCGTCCAGCGCCAGACGGTGCAGCGCAAACACACGGGACAGCCGCTCAGCAACAGCCGACGGCATGATCGCGATGCCCAGGCCCGCCTCCACCAGTTGAGCAATGGCATCAAAGCCCCGGACCTGCACACGGGTGCGCATGGCGCGCCCCTGCTCGGTCGCCTGAGCCAACATCTGCTGCTGCACGGCTGCGCCGGTGTGCAGGCCCACAAAATCAAAATCCAGCAGGGACTCGAACGCCACCCGGTTCTCTGCCGCAAGCGCATGGCGAAGCGGTGCGATCACATCGAGTGTGCCCTCGCGGTAATCAAACGACTGAATCCGGGGGTCGGACTGCGGAGGAACAAAAATGCCGACATCGGCCAAGCCCTCGGCCAACGAACGCTGCACCTCCGCGCTGGTCTGGTCTTCCAGGCTGATGCGCACGTCTGGATGCGCCCGGGAAAACGCAGCCAAGTCGAGAGGCAGACATTCCGAGATGGCCGACGAGTTGGACACCACGCGCAAATGTCCTCGCACACCATGGCTGTACTCGGCCAACTCATTCTCAAGCCCGTTCAAACAAGCATGCAGCCCACGCACATGACGCACCAATGCGCGCCCGGCGTCGGTCAACTCCACGCCACGGGGACGTCGTTCGAACAAATGCACGCCCAGACGCGACTCCAGGTCACTCAGTCGCTTGCTTGCGGCCGCCAAAGCCAAGTGCTCACGCTCCGCGCCTGCTGTGATGCTGCGCGACTCGGCAATGGCCAAGACAAGATTGAGGGTGACAAGATCGAAACGCATGGGACGACCGGGTGAGGGAGCGAATCTTGCGCGCGTCTGCGCCACCCACAAATCGGCATTGCTGCAGGCAGCCTTCGTCGCACACGAAGGATAGCCCTCATGCCGGGTACATCAGGCATCAAAAGCACCACAACACCGCTTTTCGGTCGCATTGTGGAGATGCATTCCATCATCTGGATTCCACTCAACACCTCATCCCACCGCAACCTCATCACCCGTTGCCATCGCACGACATTCACGAACACCAGCCGACATCTCCCCGCCCACAGATTGACTGGAATTCGCGACATTTGATGCGCGGTAGTCAGCCAGAGGCCCTTCGACCCGACATTTGTCCACGTGCAAACCCCACCCCCATCCAGATGGCCGACCGGAGCTTGCGACGCCCTTCAGACACCGATGCGACCGGTCTATACTCTTTGCGCTGAAAGCCGGCAGTTATTGCGCGAATGCTGCCGAAAGGCCACTGAAAGCCTGCACTTTTTGAGGAGACATGGAATGAAAAAAGGCATCCTGACCATCAACGCCGGCTCGTCGTCGGTCAAGTTCGGTCTGTTCGCACTGGCCAACCCGATTGCCGCCAAGGCCGACATGGCCGGCCAGATCGACGGCATTGGCACGAACGGCACCAAGATGGTCGCCAAGGCCAATGGTGAGCGCATCCTCGACCAAGCCATCCCGGGCGAAGCCGTCACCCACGACCAAGCCTTCGACGCCCTGCTGAAGTGGTTCGTCACTGCCTACTCGGACTGGGAACTGGTGGCCGTGACCCACCGCGTCGTGCACGGCGGCGAGCTGTATTCGCAGCCGATCGTCGTGGACCACACCGTGATCGAGCATCTGGTGGGCTTCTTCCCGCTGGCCCCGCTGCACGAACCGCACAACGTCGCCGGCATCAAGGCCCTGCAGGCCCTGCTGCCCAACGTGCCGCAGGTGGCCTGCTTCGACACCGCCTTCCACCGCACGCAACCCGCCCTGGCACAGACCTTCCCGCTGCCTCGCAGCCTGACGGCAGAAGGCATCAAGCGCTACGGTTTCCACGGCCTGTCGTACGAGTACATCGCCCGCACCCTGCCGCACCACTCGCACCGCGCCAACGGCCGCGTGGTCGTGTGCCACCTGGGCAACGGCGCTTCGATGGCCGCCATGGTGGGCCGCAAGTGCGTGGCCACCTCGATGGGCTTCTCGACCATCGACGGCCTGATGATGGGCACCCGCTGCGGCGCCATCGACCCGGGTGTGATCCTCAACCTGATGGAAACCAAGAACCTGTCGGTCAAGGACATGACCCGCATCCTGTACAAGGAATCGGGTCTGCTGGGCGTGTCGGGCATCAGCCAGGACATGCGCACCCTGCTGTCGAGCACCGAACCGGAAGCCGATGAAGCCGTGAACCTGTTCTGCTACCGCCTGGTGCGCGAGATCGGCTCGCACGCTGCGGCCGCAGGCGGCATCGACGCACTGGTCTTCACCGGCGGCATCGGCGAAAACAGCGCCGAAGTGCGCCGCCGCGTCGGCCTGCAGCTGGAGTGGATGGGCATCCGCATGGACCACGAAGCCAACCACCGCAACGACGTCGTGATCAGCAGCGGCAACAGCTCGGTGGACGTGCTGGTCATCCCGACCAACGAAGAGTGGATGGCCGCTCACCACGCACAGACGCTGCTGGGCCTGTAAGGAAATACCCAGCGGCCAATCCCACCGCGCCCCAAACTTCAAAACCCGGCCTTGTGCCGGGTTTTTTCATGACCGCGGCGCGAATTTCAGACGCCCACCGGCCATTTCTCAACCGACTTCACAGCCCTGCAGGCACCAGCCAATCACAGCGCAGCACCCCCAAGCGATCCAAACGCTTGCGCATGCGCGCATATCCGCCGGGCGCACACGACAACGCCATGCACGCTGCCACACCCCCCATCGACGACAGGACCACAGAAGAAACCGTCCCGATGCAGCCGACCACCCAGCACGCCAGGAGCGCATCCCAGACCCGGTATTCGATCGTTCCACGGCGGTGGTGGACTATGTGCCAATGCTTCACGGCACTCATCTGGCTCAGCGTCATCGCAACCCCCGTCAGACAATTCAATTGACGAGACTGTAGCAAGATCAGGGTTAACCCTGATCGTCACTTTTTGACGACTCCCCCGTTTGAGCGAGTGTAGACCCTCAAAACCAAAAAAGCCCAAGTGAAAAGATCACTTGGGCTTCAATTTGGCGGAGACGGAGGGATTCGAACCCTCGATGCGCTTTTGGCGCATACTCCCTTAGCAGGGGAGCACCTTCGGCCACTCGGTCACGTCTCCGAAGAGATGAGATTCTATACCGAATCTCATCAAACTCGCAAGTCAGGTGAGCTTATTGATCCAGCTCGAAAGCGCGATGCAATGCACGGACCGCCAGTTCCATGTACTTCTCGTCGATGACAACGGACGTCTTGATTTCACTGGTGGTGATCATCTGGATGTTGATGCCCTCTTCGCTCAGGCTCTGGAACATCTTGCTGGCCACACCCGCATGCGAACGCATGCCGATGCCCACAATGGAAACCTTGCAGATCTTGGTGTCACCGATGATCTCGGTGGCCCCCATCGCCGGCAGCACATCGGCCTTGAGCAGGTCCACCGTGCGCTGGTAGTCGTTGCGATGGACGGTGAACGAAAAGTCCGTCTTTCCGTCGTGCGACACGTTCTGGATGATGACATCCACATCGATGTTGGCTTCGGCAACCTTGCCCAGGATGCCATAGGCGATGCCCGGCTTGTCCGGCACGCCCATCACGGTGATCTTGGCTTCGTCGCGGTTGAACGCGATGCCCGACACAACGGCTTGTTCCATCTTCTCGTCTTCCTCGAAAGTGATCAGCGTGCCCGACTTGGCTTCTTCCTCGATGTCGATGTCCCAAGGGGTGAAGCTCGACAGCACGCGCATCGGCACGCGGTATTTGCCCGCGAACTCGACCGAACGGATCTGCAGGACCTTGGAGCCCAGGCTGGCCATTTCCAGCATCTCTTCGAATGAGATGGTGTGCAGGCGCTTGGCTTCCGGCACCACACGCGGGTCGGTCGTGTAGACGCCGTCCACGTCGGTGTAGATCAGACACTCGTCGGCTTTCATGGCCGCGGCGACGGCCACAGCCGAGGTGTCAGAGCCACCTCGGCCAAGCGTCGTGATGTTGTTGCCCTCGTCCACCCCCTGGAAGCCAGTGATGACCACCACCTTGCCGACCGCCAGATCGGCACGCACACGCGCGTCGTCGATGCTCTCGATGCGGGCCTTGGTGTAGGACGAGTCGGTGCGGATGGGCACCTGCCAGCCGGAATAGCTGACAGCTTCCATGCCTTCGGCCTGCAGAGCCAGGGACAGCAGGCCCACAGAAACCTGTTCGCCGGTGCAGGCGATCATGTCCAGTTCGCGCGCCACGGAAGCGGTGTGCACCGAGGGCGACACGTCCTTGGCCAAGCCCAGGAGCCGGTTGGTCTCTCCGCTCATCGCAGAGGGAACCACGATCATCTGGTGACCGGCGCGCGCCCACTTGGCGACACGCTTGGCGACGTTGCGGATGCGCTCCGTGGAGCCCATCGACGTGCCGCCGTACTTGTGAACAATCAGAGCCATTGACTTGATGAGGTGCTGGCCAAGTGCCAGGGTGAGCCGCCCAAAGGCAGCGGAAAAGGCGACATTTTACGCACCGTGCGGCGGTTGCCACACAAGACTCCTGCATTCCGGGTCGGAGCGCGACACCCAACTGCGCGCATCCACCCCCAGACCCGGCACAAACAGCAGGGCATCCCCATCCCAAAGCAACCATTCGGGACGCAACCCATCCGGAATGCCTCGCGATTGAAACTGCTTGCGCAAGGACCGAGGGATGGAGCGGGGGGCAAACTGGAAAGTCTCCCCTCCTCGGCGGCGACGCCACTCCAGCCCCTCCCAGTGCGGCGCGGCCAAGGCCTGCTCACCCGGGATCGGGGGACGAATCCACACCCACCCGCCCCCCTCCGGCACATGCAGACCCTCGCCCGGGTCGCATACCACCCGCTGGGCGCTTCGAACGTCCGCGATCGTGCGCGAATCGGGGGATGCGGCCTCCACCAGGGAAGCCGGCTCACACCAAAAAAGCCGTCCCCTGTATTGCCGCAATTCCCCACCCAAGGGCCAGGGCCAGCGCCCCACGGATCGCGCCCCGCCCACTTCAGCGTCCAGTCGCACGATGTCCTGATGATGCGCCGCCACCCCCAAGTCACGACTCAGCCAACAATGCAACACGGCGCGCCGCTGGGCACCCGTCAATTCGTCCAATCGAGCCACGTCCAGCCCCCCGCACGGGTCCCGAACACGTTCCAGATCGTCCCATGCCCGCTGCGACTGGCATGCCGCCGCTTCCTGCACCAACCCGGCACTGCGGGCCAGCATCCGCGCGGCACCAGGCGAGGCCCTTTCCAACAACGGTAACACCTCGTGGCGCAGACGATTGCGGGCGAATCGCAGACTGGTATTGCTGTCGTCCTCGACGTAGGCAATGCCGCGCCCGTGCACATGCGCCTCGATGAGGGCGCGCTCACAGCCCAGCCAAGGGCGCAACCACGTCACACCAAGGGCCTGACGGCGGGCCGGCATCGCCGACAAGCCCCGGGGGCCCGCACCCCTCAATGCCTGCAGCAGAAACGTTTCCGCCTGATCGTCCAGGTGGTGAGCCAGCAAAACACAACCTGCGTCGACGGCCCGGGCCAATTCGGCCAACGCCGCGTAACGAGCGTCCCGGGCCTGCGCCTCCAGGCTCGCCCCCTTCTTCGGGACCAGCTGCACCCGCTTCGAGCGGAACCCGACATCGCCACCACGGGCCGCACGCTCCGAACACCAGCGGGCCACATGCGCTTCCCAGTCATCGGCACCGGCACTCAACCCGTGGTGCACATGCAGGGCCACCACCCTCACGGAACGATCGCTTGCCCATCGGGCGGCCACGTCCAACAGGGCCATCGAGTCCCGCCCCCCGCTGCAGGCCACCGCCACGACTGCAGCCGCTCGAGCCTCTCCCCTTGCATCCCCTGACAAAGCCGCCGCCAAGGCACGGCCCAGCACATCACCCTTGTCCATGGCATTCTGAAAAAACAAAACCCGCTGGCCTAGAACCCGGAACCCAGGTTCCGGATCCCGCAAGCGGGTGGAGGGGGGACCGGAGCCAAGGCTCCGGTTTCCGTCAACGGCTCTTGGTGTCGCTGAAACGGCCGTAGCTGCGCACGCGGTCGTAGCGTCGGTCCAGCAACTCAGGCACGGTCAGGTCCGAAACCTGACGCAAGGAGTCGTTCAAGGCGCGCTTCAAGCTTGCCGCAATCGCCTTGCGATCGCGGTGTGCCCCGCCGACCGGCTCGTTGATGATCTTGTCGATCAGGCCCAAGGCCTTCAGACGGTGGGCCGTGATGCCCAGCGCCTCGGCGGCATCGGACGCACGCTCAGCCGTCTTCCACAGGATCGAAGCGCAACCTTCCGGCGAGATCACCGAATACACGGCGTACTGCAGCATCAGCACCTGATCCGCCACGCTGATGGCCAAGGCCCCGCCGGAGCCGCCTTCACCGATGATGGTGGTGACGATGGGCACTTCCAGTTGCGCCATCTCGTAGATGTTGCGACCGATGGCCTCAGACTGCCCACGCTCCTCAGCACCAATGCCCGGATATGCGCCAGGCGTGTCCACGAAGGTGAACACCGGCAGACCGAATTTCTCGGCGGTCTTCATCAGGCGCAGGGCCTTGCGGTAGCCCTCGGGACGCGCCATGCCGAAATTCCGTGCCGCGCGCTCCTTGGTGTCGCGCCCCTTCTGGTGGCCGATCACCATGCAGGCCTGGCCGTTGAAACGCGCCAGACCGCCCACGATGGACTGATCGTCCGCGAAGTGGCGGTCGCCGTGCATTTCCTGGAAATCGGTGAAGATCTCGTTCACATAGTCCAGCGTGTACGGACGCTGGGGATGACGCGCGATCTGGGTGACCTGCCAGGGGCTCAGGGTCGAATAGATGTCCTTGGCGAGCTGCATGCTCTTCTTGGACAACCGATCGATCTCGTCGGAGATGTCGACCGACGATTCGTTCTGGACGTAGCGCAGTTCCTCGATCTTGGTTTCGAGCTCGGCAATGGGCTGCTCGAATTCGAGGAAATGTCGTTTGCTCATGGATTCACTCCTGTTCTGGAGCCAGGGACCGGCCGTGAGTGTAGACGAGAACCCGAAATTTCAAAGTAGCGAGGCGCCCCGCAACGGATGCGCCTCGCGCATGGACACCGGCACTGCCGGGCATCCATGATCCATCGATCAGCCCTGGGCTGCTTGAACCGCGGTGATGGCCGTGACGTTGACGATGTCGTCGACCGAGCAACCGCGCGACAAGTCGTTCACTGGCTTGGCCAGACCCTGGATGATGGGACCCACCGCCTCGGCGCCGGCGATGCGCTCGACCAGCTTGTAGCCGATGTTGCCAGCGTCCAGGTCCGGGAACACCAGGACGTTGGCCTTGCCGGCCACCGTGCTGCCAGGGGCCTTCTTCTCGCCCACCTTGGGCAGCAGGGCGGCATCGGCCTGCAGCTCACCATCGATGGCCAGATCGGGGTTGATCTGCTTGGCGATCTCCAGGGCCTTGAGGACCTTCTCGCAATCGGCGTGCTTGGCGCTGCCCTTGGTCGAGAACGACAGCAGGGCCACACGGGCCTCCACGTCCAGGAAAGCCTTGCAGTTGCCTGCGGTGGCGACCGCGATCTCGGCCAGGGCCTGCGCGTCCGGGTTCGGGTTCACCGCACAGTCGGCGAACAACACGATGCCGTTCTCACCAAACGACGGATTGCTCGTGACCATCATGAAAAACGACGACACGGTCTTGATGCCCTTGGCCGGACCCACGGTCTGGAACGCGGCCTTCAGCACGTTGCCCGTGGTGCCGGTCGCACCAGCCACTTCGCCACCCGCGTCGCCGTTGCGCACCATCATGCCGGCGTAGTAGAGGTAGTCATCCGCGGTCAGCAGTTCACGGGCCTGCTCGGGCGTCAGGCCTTTGCTCTTGCGCAGCTCGACGAGATCGGCCACGTACTGATCCAGCTTGGGCGAGGTCTTGGGATCGAGCAGTTCAACACCAGCCAGGTTGATGCCCTTGACTTCGGCATCGGCCAGGATCTTGTCCGGGCTGCCCAGCAGGACGATCTTGGCCAGGCCTTCTTTGACGATCTTCTCTGCGGCGTAAAGCATGCGCTCGTCGTAGCTCTCGGGCAGCACGACGGTCTGCAGGCTTTTCTTGGCTTTTTCCTTGATTTGTTCGACCAGATGCATCTTCGTTCTCCTTCCACTATCGGCTGTGACTACAGGTTTATGCTGAACTGATTTCTTGATCTTGACGGGCCAGCACCGTTCAATATTCCACGGGCAACGGATCGAGGCTGCGCCAGATGTACCAGGTGGCCACGGAGCGGTAGGGCGCCCAGGCAGCCCCCACTTCCCGGGCCTCCGCACGGGACACCGGCTCTCCGCTGAAGTAGTTCTGGCTGATGCCCTTGAGCAGGCCGACATCGTCGAGCGGCAAGACATCGGGACGCATCAGGTGAAAGATGAGAAACATCTCGGCGGTCCAGCGCCCGATGCCCCGAATGGCCACCAACTCGTCGATGATGTCCTCGTCGGACATGCCCGTCCAGGCGGCTTCGTGGACCTTGCCGTCCAGGAAGTGGGCCGCCAAGTCACGCAGGTACTCGACCTTCCGGGCCGAAAGCCCCGCCGAACGCATCGATTCCACGGACAAGTCCGAGACCTGTCGCGGCGTCAACGGCAGGCTCCCCTCCGGCATCAAGGCCAGAAAGCGGTCCCACACCGACTGGGCGGCCTTCACCGAGATCTGTTGGCCGATGATGGAGCGCGCCAGCGTTGAAAAAGCGTCTCCGCGGCTTTGCAGGCGCGCCTCGCCATAAACCGGAATGAGCTTATTCAACACCCGGTCGCTGACCGCGAGGTGCCGGCAGGCCTCGTCCCAGTAGGCCGGGGTCTCCAGCGTCACGGCCACGTCCACGGTCGGATCCAGATCAGACATGCGTGCGGCGCTCAGTTGCGAACCCAGGTGGTCCCCTGCGGGCCGTCCTTGAGCTCGATGCCCTGGGCCGACAACTCGGCGCGGATGCGATCGGCCGCGGCAAAGTCACGGGCCTTCTTGGCGGCGGCACGGGCTTCGATCTGGGCCGCGATGGCGGCCTCGTCCAACCCACCTTCCGAAGCCCCGCCCTGCAGGAATGCCTTGGGCGACTGCTGGAGCAAGCCGAGCACACCGCCGAGCGACCGCAACAGACCCGCCACTTCGGGCGATCGGGTCCGGTTGACCTCTCCGGCCAGATCAAACAGGACGGCCACCGCCTCCGGCGTTCCAAAATCCTCGTCCATCGCAGCCTTGAAACGCACCGCCTGGGGATGGGCCCAGTCCACCGGCCCTTGCACAGGCGCCACGGCATCCAGCGCGGTGTACAAGCGGCGCAGGGCTCCACGGGCATCCTGCAGGTGCACGTCGCTGTAGTTCAACGGGCTGCGGTAATGGGTGCGAACCACAAAGAAGCGCACCGTCTCGGCGTCAAAAACCTTGAGCACGTCGCGGATGGTGAAGAAGTTGCCCAGGCTCTTGGACATCTTCTCGTTGTCGACGTTGATG
>CAYYCN010000117.1:0-10064 GCA_964470355.1 uncultured Sphaerotilus sp. | reverse complement strand
GCACTCGGCCGATCAGCTTCAAATGCGCATCAGATGAAATTCGCAGGGCCGACTATGTAACTTTCTCCGACAGTCCTGGAGACCGGACAAAGGACCGTGTCTACGCATGGACCCCGGGCGCGGCCGCTGCAATTGGCGTTGATCAATACCGAGGACGCTCCCCAGATGGTCAACTGATAGAAGACGGGGTCAAGTTCTGCGTATTGACCGCCGCGACAGCTCGAACCTCGAGCACTGGCATTGCAACTTCGATCGCTGGATCGACAGCATCAGGAACCAACATCGGCGTTAACCTCGAACAGACCGTCGGAGCGCTGCTCCTGAAAAACGAAAGTGCTGCCGCAACCTTCCTTGACATCGGTCTTTTCCACCTCTGTATGCTCAACGCAAACAATGGCGGATTGCAATCAGCCGAAATTGTGAAATTAGCAACTCAGCTTTTCAAGTCCGCCGAAGAGGTATCGAAGTCTTCACTTCAGTATGCCCCGCTGATTCACGCACAAATACCACCAACCAAAGCGTCTGCAGCTGCGCCAGAAAAGCCCGCATCATCGCAGTAACGGCACTTCTTATTAATACAGGGCACATCAGCCACGTAGCGAATTCGGATACCAAAATATGTGCAAATGCACTCAAGCCTGCTCGAGAGGTCTTTCAACTTACCAATCAAGAAATATTTTTACATTCATACCAACGCTTCGCCAGCCCCATGACGAAATAACATTCCGCACACGAGCAGATCAATGAAATTACACGGGAGTTTCATATGACATCCAGCACTCTTGGTCGCAATCAAGTGTCGACCACGAACCTTACGCCGTTGCAGTACACGATTGTGGCGGCATTGCCTGCCATAATCAATCTTCGCGATGTTGTGCAGAAAGATCGTTCGACCTTTGTCTTGGCCGAGGAGGTCGTTGTCGACGGCGAGGTCCGTACGCAAGGACAACCGCTCACTATTCACTGCCGTAAGCTGCGATTTATTGATGGCGCATCAATCAATGCAGACGGCCGGTCTGCCGAGCGGAGCTTTCCTGAGGATTTACGCAAGGAAGGATCACACGAGGCCGGAGCTCCCGGCACAGATGGAGACGACGGATCGGACGGTTTTTCGGGAGGTACCGTAGACATTCTTGCTCAGGAGGTGTTCGGTGTCGCCAGAATTTCGGCGTGTGGTGGTCCAGGAGGGCGCGGTCAAGATGGAGGCCATGGGCGCATGGGTGCCCAAGGGCCAAATGGTAGAGACGTAGTATCTAATCGTACTGATTATCCGGAACAATCTCATGGAGGCCGCGGATTTACTGGCGGTTCGGTTGGCTTACCAGGTCGGAGCGGTACCGGCGGTGCAGGAGGCAAAGTCCAGATTCGGACACTTAGCAGCCTCGCATCTGTTCCACTCATAAACGTGGCGTCTGGCGCTCCTGGCATCTTGGCCAACCCCGGCAACCCGGGGCAAGGTGGCCCGGGCGGAGCCGGCGGCTGGGTTTTACATAAAATATGCGAACCGAAATTACCCAGTCGTGTTTCGAGACCAGAAGCAATGTCAATAGATGATGCCGGGGCTTATCTCAAGCCACTCGGATTCCTCACACTCACCGAGGCTGACACAAAACTAATATCCACATCCTTCGCAACGAATTCCCTGCAAAGGGCATCAGAATTGTTTGAATACTCACCTTCAAGAGAAATTTGCTACACAAGTCATCATCACCAAGCCCCTCCCGGGGACCAAGGACCGGAGGGTGACAGGCGGGATGCGGATGTAGCTGCCAAGCATACACCCTCGAGACTTCCACAAGACGGCTCATCCGACATTACTATCGTTGACAAATATTTTTTCGCATCTAAATTTTCCGGACCTTTTCTCGATCTACTCGCGAGTAGCGTCGAGGACGACTACTGCAGTCATGGCTCAACGATCAACGAAGATCTGAAAGGTCGCATTTCTTTCTTACTCGACATCTGTATCAACGACCAGCAACCCACCCGCCATAAAATTGAAACAACAGCTCGTGCTTACTCTATGGCGCGACGCATTGCCCTAGGACTAGATTTCTTTGGATATTCTCCTGAACGCGCACCGCTGCTGAGCTTTGAGACTTACTCAAATTTAATTGAGGCCACAGTCATACCAAGCACACAGTTAATCGAGTCATCTTTCAATGCGTACTGGGACGCGAGTTCAAACACGGAAACACGAAGGGCCTCAGTTCGCGCCTCCCAGGCCGCAGCCAGCCAACGTCTCGTCGGGCTAGAAATGGAGTATGAGCGCAAGCTTGAAGAATGCCGAATTGCAATCAAAGAGCTGCCTGCGCTTGACAGAAAGATTGAAGCCTCCTACGCATTTCTCATGACTAAGGAAGCTGAGCTAACTGCGGCGATCAAGTCTAGGAATCCAGATTGCGACCTAGTCAAGACTCTTACAGCGGTGGCGACCATCGTGGCCTGTGTGGCAAGCGGCGGCTCAGGGTTCATCGCTGCGGCCTCCGCTGGCGTAACGCTTTACGACGACTTCAGTGCCAACGACTCTTCAATGGCGCAGTTGTGGGACACACGCTTACTCCTCCGTGATGACATGGCGCAAGTTGGCGAAGGCGCCACTACCGTGGCAAAAGCGATCAATGACATCGCTACCGCAGTGGACAAACTAACGCCTGAACAACGGCGCACTCCCCAATTTCGCATGGAGCGCGAACAGTTCGACAAGGTCGCGAAAGATTTTGCAGACATTCCAGCGGCAGCGGATTATCGCGATGCCGGATACGACTATCTCAAGTGCGTGGAAACCCGAAATCAAGCCATCCTTGATTACAACGCGCTCATCCTCCAAGCGGTCGACCTCCAAGCCAAAACCAACGCAGCCCATCGCATTTCAGATGAATTCGACAGTGCATTGGCGGCAACCACCGACCCATCGGAAGCCATTATTATTCCCCTGATGACCCGTCTCTACATGGACACTTTGACCCTCGCGGCACAGATGGTTCACGCCGAGCGCAAGGCCCTCGCTTACCACTTCGCGAGGCCTATGGACGCACCCTTTTCCAAACTTACGGCTTCCACCATCGTTAATCTCCACCAAAAGACGATTCTCCGAGATTGGGTTAATGCAAAGGAGCGATTCGACGTCCGCCGCGAACTGGAGGATGAAGCGCTAAGTATTGACCTCTCCCTTGTAGTGTCTAAGTTCGTGTGGGAGGCGTTCTTAAAGTCTGGCATCCTCTCATTCACTTTGCGCCGCGACCATCCCGCATACTCTTCAATCCTTGAAGCGCTTCCTGGCCTGCGCCTAACCGGAATGGCCCTAGACCTCCCTGGTGCAAAAGTTGGCCCAGGCGTATCGCAAGTTCCGTGGCGAATGGTCCATGCGGGCTATGAGGCCATCTACCGAGCTGACGAATCGGTTAACTACTTCAGTCACAAGTCGATCAGCTTCACAGGATTTACTCCAATGAACGGTCACCCCCCGTTAGTACGCCCTGACTTTTCGGAGAGGAACCTCTATGCCGGGGTCAGTCCATACGCCTCCTGGCTTCTGACATTGAGCCGCAATGCATCGCTGGGTCTGGATTTGAGCCATCTAGACCGTGCCGTACTTCGTTTATCTGGATACATGTTGGAAGGTTGAGGAACGGTCGATTTGGTGCTTGTCGAGTCTCAACACTTCGGCCGCCTCGACTGCCACAACGGCCTCTTCGCCTTCAACTGCCTCTCAATCCCATCATTGAGCTTCCCGCGCAACTCCAGCACTTCGTCGAGGTGCCCATAGATGCCCGGGAACCGCAGGTCCAGCCACAGCCACAAGGTGCAGGCCCGCAGCGCCTGCTCCATCCGGTCCAGTCGGCTGTGCTCGCCCACATCGTTGAGGAACCACGGCGCGCTCACCTTGCCGGTGTGCGCATGCTCGGCCGCCCAGTCGAAGAAGGCCTGCACCAGCGTCTCGGTGCGGGTATCCACCGGCGCCTGGGCATAGACGAAGCGCTCACGAAGACCCAGCGGTGAGGCCACACGGTCGAGCTGGTCGGCCAGCTCCAGCATCTGCTCCAGCTCGGCAACCTGGAAGTGGGCGTTGTCCAGGCGCAGTTGCTCCATGAACACGGTCAGCACCTCATTCAGGCGTTTCTTGTCCAGGCGCTGGGCGATGGTGCTGACGTGCCACCAGTTGGGCGCCACCGGGGCCTTGAACCCACGCGGCGCACGCGGCGCCTTGGGCAGCATCTCCTTCAGGTGGCGCTGCGCCCCGCTCTCCGCCTCGTGCAGCACGCCCGTGAAGCCTTCTTCATGGATACCGAAGCGGCCCGCACGGCCGGCGATCTGGTGCACCTCGGATTCGGTCAGCGGGCGGTCGTCCACGCCATCGAACTTGGTCATGGTCGAGAACAGCACGCGGCGGATGGGCAGGTTCAAACCCATGCCGATGGCGTCAGTGGCCACCAGCACCTGCGACTGGCCGTGTGCGAAGCGTTCGGCCTCGCGGCGGCGCACCTCGGGCGGCAGCGCGCCGTAGATGACCGACACGGTGTGGCCGCTTTGTCCGATCTGGTCGCGCAGCATCAGCACGTCGCGGCGGCTGAAGGCCACGACGGCATCGCCCTTTTGCAATGAGCCCAGCGGCACCGGTGCGCGCAGCAGTTGCACGTGCTGCTTGCGCTCGAAGTGGCGCACGGTGGCCCGCTCGCCGCACAGGCCCAACAGGTTCTCGATGGCCGGCACAGCGTATTCCGAGCAGATGATGTAGACCTCGCGCGCCGGCACACCGACGATGGCCTGGGTCCAGGCCCAGCCGCGCGAATTGTCAAAAATCATCTGCGCTTCGTCGATCACGGCCACGTCGATGGGCGTGCGGGTGCCGACCATCTCGATGGTGCTGGAGACAACGCGGGCGCCTTCGGCCGGCTGGTTTTCTTCACCGGTCAGCAGCGAGCACGGCACGCCCCGGCCCACCAGGCGGTCGCGGCCTTCCAGCGCCAGCAGGCGCAGCGGGGCCAGATAGGCGCCGGATTCGGCCTGGGCCAGACGCTCGAAGGCGTTGTAGGTCTTGCCGCTGTTGGGCGGGCCGACAAACAGCGTGACCTGGCGCTTGATCTGGCGCGCCATCTGGAAGCTGTCCGGGTAGCCCTGAAAACCCAGTTCGCGCGTCAGGCCGGCCATGGCCTGCATCTCGCCGACGTGATGCTCCCAGCGGTCCTGGGCGCGGGTGCAGGCGGCCAGCAGGCTGTCGAGCGACTGCGGGCGGGCGCATTCGGCCTGCAGTCGCGGCAGCAGCGAGGGCAGGTGCGATTCGTCGCAGAAGGCGCTGCGCTCGACCAGGCGGCTCACGTGGGTCAGCAGGTCGGCGGCATGCGGGTACGGCGGCACCGGACCCAGCGTGGCCTTGAGCACCCGCTCATCGCCCGTGCGGAAGTAGGTCCACACGGTTTCGGGGTCCACGGGCACGTGGAAGGCCACCAGCAGCGAAGCGCCCGCGGGTGCGGATTCGCTGGTCAGCTCCACGGGCTGGTGCACCAGCCGCTCCCACACGGCACCGTGGCGGGTCACGCCTTCGGATTCCAGCCATTGGGTGCGCTCGCCCACCAGCGTGCGCGTCTCGCGTGTGACCGGCACGGCGTCCAGATGACGCAGCGCCGCGTCGATCAGCGACGGGTGGATCCACCGCCCCGGGCGCTGGTTGGGCACGGCTTTTTGCAGCAACAGGTAGCCGCCGGGTTCCAGGGTGTCGTCGATGGCCGCCTGGACATCGTCCTGGAAGTCCTCCGGCGCCACGACTTGCGGCAGCAAGTAGGCGGCCTGGCGCACACGCTCCAGCATCTCGGGCGTGACGTGCGGCGGCACACGCTCGGCGTGGCGCTGCTGCGGCAGCCGGAAAGGCGACGGCAGCGAAGCGGGGGCGCGACGGCGGCGCGGTTTCGCCTCCGCTTCAGGGGCCGCAGCGGGAGAGGACGGGGACAGCTTTTCGTTCATGGCTCGCGGGGGGCCTATCGGGCCTCCCGTCGGATGGGAATCCCGCACTGTAGCGCGCGAGCCCATTCGGCCGTGGATCGCCTGCACGCTTCGTGCTTGTATCCTCACCAAGCCCGATCATCCTTCGGCTGGTGCGCAGCGGCCTCACCCAGGCTCCCCGTGCATCACTCCCCTGGACTTCCCCATCCCTGGAGGACCGCCCTTTGCCCACTGCCCTGCCCACCCGCGTCCCGCGGCACTCCCTGTTTGAAGACATCCAGGCCCTGACCGCCGGCACACTGCTGGTGTCGGTGGCGTTGCTGCTGTTCCAGCAAGTGGGCCTGCTGACCGGCGGCACGGCCGGACTGGCCTTCGTGCTTCACTACGCCACGGG
Organism: uncultured Sphaerotilus sp.; assembly: GCA_964470355.1. Taxonomy (GTDB): domain Bacteria; phylum Pseudomonadota; class Gammaproteobacteria; order Burkholderiales; family Burkholderiaceae_C; genus Sphaerotilus. The sequence continues at coordinate 3,730 of CAYYCN010000117.1, read as the reverse complement.
GTGGCCCTACGGCGTCTTGCTGTTCGCGGTGAACCTGCCCTTTTATGGGTTCGCACTGCGGCGCATGGGACAGGCCTTCACGCTCAAGACCTTCGCGGCCATCACGCTGTTGTCGCTGCTGACCTCAACCTCGCCGCGCTGGCTGGCCATCGAGCACATCCACCCGGCCTATGCGGCCGTGGTGGGCGGCCTGCTGCTGGGCACCGGTTGCCTGTTCCTGGCGCGCCACCGCGCCAGCTTGGGAGGCGCCACCATCGTGTCGCTGTACCTGCAGCAGGCCCACGGGATGCGGGCCGGCCACGTCCAGCTCGGAATGGATGCCGCCATCCTGCTGCTGGCCCTGAGCGTGCTCCAGCCCGCTCAGGTCGGGTACTCGCTGCTCGCAGCGGGGGTGATGGGCCTGTTCCTGGCCATCAACCACCGTCCGGGACGCTATCTCGGCGGGTGATCCCAGCGAAGCGCCGCTCCACTGAGACGGACCACGGCGTCTGCGGCAGGCCCTGGCACCCGCAGGCGCCTGGCACTCACAGTGCCGCGCGGAAGATCTCGCAGACCTCGTCGAAGGTCGGCACACGCGGGTTGGTGAAACCACAGGCGTCCTTCATCGCGTTGGCCGCCAGGGTGGGGATGTCCTCTTCCTTCGCCCCCAGCTGGGCCACGCCGGACGGAATGCCCACATCCGCCGAGAGCTGGCGGATGGCCTGCAGGCAGGCTTGCGCCGCTGCGTCGGCGTCCAGGCCTGCGGTGTCCACACCCATCGCGCGGGCCACGTCGCCCAGGCGCGCCGCCGAGACGCTGGCGTTGAAGGCCTGCACGTGCGGCAACAGGATGGCGTTGCACACGCCGTGCGGCAGGTCGTAGAAACCGCCCAGCTGGTGCGCCATGGCGTGCACGTAGCCCAGCGAGGCGTTGTTGAAGGCCATGCCGGCCAGGAACTGGGCATAAGCCATCTGGTCGCGGGCCACCATGTCCTGACCGTTGCTCACGGCGTTGCGCAGGTGGCGGCTGATGAGCGTGGCGGCCTGCAGAGCACAGGCATCGGTGATCGGGGTGGCCGCCGTCGAAACGTAAGCCTCGATGGCGTGGGTGAGCGCATCCATGCCGGTGGCGGCCGTGAGCGACGCAGGCATGCCGGCCATCAGCTCAGGATCGTTGACCGACAGCACCGGCGTGACGTGCTTGTCGACGATGGCCATCTTCACGTGGCGGGTGTCGTCGGTGATGATGCAAAAGCGCGTCATCTCGCTGGCGGTGCCGGCGGTGGTGTTGATGGCCACCAGCGGCAATTGCGGTTTGGCGGATTTGTCGACGCCTTCGTAGTCGGTGATCGACCCACCGTTGGCGGCCACCAGTGCAATGCCCTTGGCGCAGTCGTGCGGCGAGCCGCCCCCCAGAGAAATCACGCAGTCGCAGTCGGCGGCCTTCAACAGCGCCAGCCCGTCGTTGACGTTGCTGACATTGGGATTGGGTTTGACGCCATCGAACACGACCGAGGTCACGCCCTGTGCGCCCAGCAACTCGGTCACGCGGCCCACCACCCCCACCTTGACCAGCGGCGCATCGGTGACCACCAGCGCCTTGCGCCAGCCGCGTGCCTGAATGGCCTTGGCGGCCTCTTGCAGACAGCCCGCGCCCATCAGGTTGACGCTCGGGATGTAGAAGGTCGTGGTGCTCATTGAACGGGTCTCCAAAAGGTCTGCCAAGATCGGCAGCGCACTCTAGGAGTCGCGCCTTCCGTGTGGATTTGAGCCACATCAGAGTGGAACCCGCTCGTTCCGACCTGGAGCGACAAACGTCCCAGGACGAAACAATAGGGACATTCCCCAACTTCAGTGGGGTCAAACGGGTTTCACTCGAAGCTCAGCGGTGCAGGACGGGCCACGTCACCGCCGGCCGCCACCCAGCCATCGAAGCCGCCGGCCAGAGAGCGCAGTTCCAGATACCCCATGTCCTGCATGGCACAGGCCGCCAGCGCCGAACGGCCGCCGGTCTTGCAATACACCAGCACCTTCAAGTCGCGGCGCTGCAGGGCCTCGGACGCCGACAGACGAAATTCGAGCAGGCCACGCGGGATGTTCACGGCACCGGGCAGGTGGCCTGCAGCGAATTCGTCGGGCTCACGCACGTCGATCAGGACCTCGGTGCCGGCCAGTGCGGCCTGCGCCTGCTCGGCGCTGATTTCAGTGATGCGGGCGCGGGCGGCCACCACCAGATCGTGGGCAGTTTTCATGGATCAACACTCCGGGAATGGACATGGAAAGCGACTATCCTATATGCCCCACAGGGTATCAATCCACCAGACTCCCATGATTTCACTCCCGCTCCCGCCCTCCTCCCTCCTGCGCCGCCGCTGGATCAGCGCTGGCGTGATGGCTCTGGCCCTGGGCACCACCGCCTGTTCTCAAGCGGGTGCGGACCCGGACCGGGTCTCCCTGGAAGACGCCCGCTCCGCGGTCGAGTCCGGCCAGGTCGTGCTGTTTGACGTGCGAGAAACCGATGAACACCTCGCCACCGGGGTGGCCGCCGGGGCCCGGTTGCTGCCGACCAGCGGGATCCAGCAGCGCTGGAGCGAGATCCCGACCGATCCGTCCAAGCCGGTGCTCATCATCTGCAACACCCAGAACCGGTCCAGCCGGGTCGTCCAGGCCCTGCGCCAGCAAGGCACCCAGTACAACCACGTGCGCTACGTCCAGGGCGGCATGAGCGAGTGGGTCGGGCGCGGCTGGCCCGTGGTGCCGGCCCGCCCCTGACCTTCACCCCTCCGGGGCCGACGGAGCCGGTCCAGGGGCCTCCACGGCCCCGGGCGCGTCGTTGACGGCACCCCGCTGACGTGGCGTCGTCAGGCCCGCCGCACAGCGCGGCCGCTGGACATCGCCAGCGCCCCCACGCCGCCGCCATTGCTCACCTTCTGGTAGCCCATGCGCTGCAGCGCCTGCATCGCCATGGCTGAACGCATGCCAGATGCACAGCACAACACAATGGGCGTGGCCAGATCCGGCACGATCCGGACGATGTCGCTCTCCAGCCGATCCAGCGGCAGATTGAACGACCCTTCCAGGTGTCCTCCCGCAAATTCGCCGGGGGAACGGACGTCGATGACCAGGGCGTGCAAGGGGGAACTCATGGAACGGACTCCGGGCAAAGACCCACAGGGTCGAACAGGCGAGGCCGACAGGAAGCGGCACGAGGCCGCATTCTATATACCCCACAGGGTTTGCAAACCCTGCCCCTTGGCCCATCCGGGCTTCCTACACTGGAGCAGAGCCACAAGCCCTGTGGAGCCCGTCCAGCGCACACACCCCGCGTCCTGAGCGAGCTCCCGAACCCCGGAGAGATGCGCCATGAACGCCCCCCTGCCCGACGCCATCCGCCAGGCACTGACCGCCGTCAGCCTCGACGACAAGTACACCCAGGACCACGGTCGAGCCTTCATGAGCGGCGTGCAAGCCCTCGTGAGGCTGCCGATGCTGCAGCAACAACGCGACGCGATGGCCGGTCTGAAGACCGCCGGTTTTGTCAGCGGCTACCGAGGCTCCCCGCTGGGCGGCTACGACCAGGCGCTCTGGGCGGCCAAAGCCCACCTCGACGCGCACGACATCACCTTCCAGCCCGGCGTCAACGAAGAACTGGCTGCCACCGCCGTGTGGGGCACGCAGCAGCTCGACCTATTTCCCACCACGAAGAAGTTCGACGGCGTCTTCGGCCTCTGGTACGGCAAGGGGCCGGGCGT
>CAYYCN010000116.1:0-10183 GCA_964470355.1 uncultured Sphaerotilus sp. | reverse complement strand
AGGTCTCGGCGCTGCTGCTGCCGGGCATCGGCACCGTCGATCACCTGAAGATGGCCCACAGCCTGGGCGTGAACACCATCCGCGTGGCCACGCACTGCACGGAAGCCGACGTGAGTGAACAGCACATCACCAAGGCCCGGGAGCTGGGCATGGACACGGTGGGCTTCCTGATGATGGCGCACATGAACAGCCCCGAAGGGCTGGTCACGCAGGCCAAGCTGATGGAGAGCTACGGTGCCAACTGCATCTACGTGACCGACTCGGCAGGCTACATGCTGCCGGGTGACGTGAAGGCGCGCCTGCAGGCGGTGCGCGACACCCTGAAGCCCGAGACGGAACTGGGCTTCCACGGCCATCACAACTTAGCGATGGGCATTGCCAACAGCCTGGCGGCCATCGAGTGCGGAGCCACGCGCATCGACGCGGCTGCTGCAGGTCTGGGCGCCGGAGCTGGCAACACCCCGATGGAAGTGCTGATCGCAGTGTGCGACCGCATGGGCATCCAGACCGGAGTGGATGTCTGGAAGATCCAGGACGTGGCTGAAGACCGCGTGGTGCCGATCATGGACACGCCGGTGCGCATCGACCGGGATGCGCTGACGCTGGGCTACGCCGGCGTGTACGGATCATTCCTGCTGTTCGCCAAGCGGGCGGGTGCGAAGTACGGCATCCCGGCGCGCGAGTTGCTGGTGGAGCTGGGCCGCAAGGGCATGGTCGGCGGTCAGGAAGACATGATCGAAGACACCGCTCTGACCATGGCGCGTGAGCGCGGCCTGAAGGTGGGCTGAGGCCCGCCCCCCATTTCCCACAAGAAGAAGGCTCCCAAGCGGCAGGGCCAGCTGCACGCCAGCGGAGCACGGTGTTCACCCACTGCACAGTCAAAAACTGGAGACAAGCCATGACACGAAACACCCCTCCTTCCCGCACTGCACTGGCCCTTGCAGCCTTGAGCGCCTTGGCATTGGCGCCCCTGACCACGCAAGCCAAGGAAGGCCCGGACCAATACCCCAACGGCGCCGAGAACTGGTTTGCCGGCGCGGTGCCGCCCCCGGGCAACTACTTCATCAACTACGCCGGCTACTACAGCGGCACCCTGCGTGACGGCAACGGCGACAAGCTCAATGTCGGCGGCAGCACGCCCAAGGTGTCGGCCGTGTTCGATGCCATGCGCTTCGTGCAGGTCACGAACACCAAGCTGTTCGGTGCGGACTGGGCCTGGCACGTGATCCTGCCGGTGGTGAGCCAGAGCATCGACATCGCCCCGCTGGGCGGCAAGGCGCGCAAGACCGGCATCGGCGACCTGACGATCAACCCGATGATCCTGGCCTGGCACAGCCCGACGCTGCATCAGGCGGTGGGTCTGGACATCAACCTGCCCACCGGCGCTTACGACAAGAACGATCCGCGCAAGAGCATCGGGGCCAACTACACCAGCTTCGAACCGATCTACGCCGTGACCTACATGGGCGAAGGCGGCATCGAGCTGTCGGGCAAGTTCATGGCCAACTTCAAGACCAAGAACTCCGACACCGACTACCAGTCCGGCACCGACGTGCACGTCGACTACCTGGTGGGCAAGAACTTCGGCCCCTGGGGCGTGGGCGTGAGCGGCTACTACCTCCAGCAGATCACCAACGACAAACAGGCCGGCATCAAGGTGGGACCCGACGGCAACAAGGGTCAGGTCTTCGCCTTCGGTCCGTCGGTCAAGTACAGCACCTTGAACGGTCTGACCTTCGTCGCTCAGTGGCAGCATGAGACGATGGTCGAGAACCGCTTTGCCGGCGACAAGTTCTGGCTCAAGCTGATCATGCCGCTGCGCTGATTGATTGCGCAAACCGGGTCGTTGCCTCCTGTCTCGATCCGGCCCCTTTCCCCCGTTGCTCATCGATTGGACACCCACCATGCCCTTCGCCCAGATCTACATGATTGAAGGCCGCACTGAAGAACAGAAGCGCGCCGTGATCGAGAAGGTCACCGCTGCCCTGGTCGAGGCCGTCGGCGCCCCCAAGGAAAACGTGCGCGTCTGGATCCACGACGTGCCCAAGGAAAACTGGGGCATCGCGGGAACCAGCGCCAAGGACCTCGGCCGCTGAAGACACACCTCCCGACGACAAGCCGCCGGCCCTTCCGAGGGGTCGGCGGCTTGTCGCGTTTTCACCCACTCATTTCATTTCAGTCGACAAACCACACCCATCTGTCGCCTACATCTACAAAATTCAGAAAACCAGCCACCCCAAGGGTAAGTCAGGATGATGTCAACAACTCCGCACTGATAAGGTCACGGCCATGCGTTGACCCCGCTTTCAGGCCCTCGCCTCAAGCCGTCGACGAGGCCCGATTCACCGGGTCCACCTGCCACCAGGATCCCCCACCGTGCAGCTGCCCTTGTCCTTCCTCCGAGACGACCACAGCCGCGTCTTCGCTGGCGCACACCCCCATGCGGTGTCGGAATACGTGAACCAGCACGTGGGCTCGCACGGCCTGAGCCTGTCGCACCGCAGCGCCGGGGGCGCCTCGCTCAGCCATCGCAAGGCCGGATGCCTGGATCTGTGCCGCCTCAGCTATGGCGCGCAGGCCCGTGTGGTGTCAGAGGGCCTGCCGGGCACGTATCACGTGCAGTTCATCCTGCGTGGACATTGCCTGTACCAGGTGCATCGTGACCAGCTCAGCCTGTCGGCCGGGCACATGCTGCTCATCAATCCCGATGAACCCATCGACCTGACCTACTCGGGCGACTGCGAGAAGTTCATCGTCAAGGTGCCGACGTCGATGCTCGACGATGCCTGCGCCGAGCACCGCTGGCTGCGCCCGCGCGAAGCGGTGCGTTTCAGCCAGACGCCCTACCGCTTCGAGGAGCTCGACAGCCTGCTGTACCTGCTCAACCTGCTGTGCCAGGAAGCCGAGTCCGGCACCGCCACGCCGCAGATGCTGCAGCACTACAACCGCGTCGTGACGTCCAAGCTGCTGACCATGCTCAAGCACAACGTCAGCCTGGGCACGCCGGCTTCACATTCGGTGTCGTTCGAGCGGCTGGTGCAGTACATCGACGAGCACATCCGCCGCGACATCACGGCCGAAGAGCTGGCCCGCTACGCCCACCTGAGCCTACGCTCGCTGTACCTGCTGTTCGAGAAGAACGCCCGGATGACGCCCAAGGCCTTCATCCGTCAGCACAAGCTGCAGCACGTGCACGCAGCGCTCACGCAGCCGGGGCCGCGTGCCACCAACGTCACGGCCGTGGCGCTGGACTACGGATTCACCCACCTCGGGCGGTTCTCGCAGGCCTATCAGGCGGCGTTCGGGGTGCTGCCTTCGGAAGCGCTGAAGGCCGCGATGAAGCCCAGCTGAGCACACCCCCAGCAGCGGGTTCGCGCGCTCAACAGCGCCGCAGCACCAGCGGCCGGGCCCCGTGCCGCTTCTCCACCAACCAGCCCGCCAATGCCGAGTCCATGTGGTCGGCGTGCGCGGGAAACCAGTGCGCCAGGGCCTGCGCCAGTTCCCGCACGAGGTCGACCTCGCCCTGGTCCAGCAGCGCCTGCACCTCGTGCACCGAAGCCAGCACCTTCGCGTGCTCGTCCTCGTGGCACTCACGACCCGGAAAACCTTCCTGGGCCATCCATTCGTTTTCCTGTCCAAAGTGCGCCTGCGCGTGGGCTTCAAAAGCCTGCAGGGCCTCGTGCAGCGCCTCGTCGGGGGCGGTCAGCAGGCGATCGACCAGGTGGACAAACTCGCGGTGGGTGTCGTCCATCGTGCCGTGACCGAGCAGATAGCGATCGCTCCAGAGGAATCCGCCGGAGTCCTGGGCATCGGTCTCATCCAACGCCGCACGGGTGGAGAAAGCAAGATGGGCCTCTTCCGTGCGAGATCCAGCCTCGGACAGTTCGATGAACGGCACCGGATGTGCGTATGCTCCCGCCATTTCAGCCCCCCAGACCCACCGGCGCGGGCGCCAGGTGGACGATGCGCGAGAACAGCGCCGCATACTCGCCCGCCGCGCCTTCCCACGGATTGCCATTGGCCAGGAAGACCGCATCGATGGCCTGCCAGTCGTCCGCCGTCAGGTGGCTTTGAGCGAGCGGGAACACCTGCTTTTCCTCCGTGTTCATGTGGCGCCACTCCTGGTCGAGATAGTGCCTCAGTGACTCGTGGAACAGGGCAAAGCCGGCCTCACCCTCCCGCTCATAGCGGTTCAGCGCTGCACGCAGGATTTCGATGCGGGCGTGCCCGTGGCGGTGGTCATCGTCCAGGGCGTCCAGCACCGGTGCAGCCTCGGGACAGCGCAGGCGCAGACGGGTGAACAGGTGGTCGGTCTCCTTGGGATGATGGACCTTCTCGGGCACCTGTTCGATGTAGTCGATCATCGACGACAGCAAGTTGAAGTCGGGCTTCAACCGCCCAGACTCATAACCCTGGGCCAAGGCCCGCAGGCTGCTGAGCATGGCCGCCAGAGCGCGGTGTTCATCGTGGATGATGCGCAGCGAGGGAGTGTTCATGGACAAGTCCTTTTTTGCGGTGGACCGGCAGCACGCCTTCCAACGATGGCGTGCCGCCAGATGAGTTCAGGCCGCCCGGCGCCAGTGGGTTCAAACGCCCAGGTGCTGTTGGATCAGCTCGGGTCGTGCACGCACTTCGTCGCTGCTGCCGTCGAACACCACCCGGCCCTTGACCAGGATGAGCGAGCGGTCGCAGATCGAGGTCACGGCCCCGTGGTTCTTGTCGACGATGACGGTGGCGATGCCGGTCTTGCGGATCTCCTTGACGATGCGCCAGATCTCCATGGCCACCAGTGGTGCCAAGCCTTCGGTGGCTTCGTCCAGGATCAGCAGGTCGGGATTGGTCATCAGCGCCCGGCCGATGGTGAGCATCTGCTGCTCGCCACCGGAGAGCTGGCCACCGCCGTTACTCAGGCGCTCGCCCAGTCGCGGAAAGGTGTGCAGGACGCGGTCGTAGGTCCACTCCTGACGGCCGTCCACACCGGCGCGGGCCGACATCAACAGGTTCTCGCGCACCGTGAGGTTGGGGAAGATGCCGCGCCCCTCGGGCACGTAGGCGATGCCGCGCTGGGCCGTGCGGTAGGTGGGCGCGCGGGTGAAGTCGTCGCCGCGCACCAGCACCCGGCCGTGGCGCGGCCGCACGATGCCCAGCAGGCTCTTGAGCAACGTGGACTTGCCCATGCCGTTGCGCCCCATCAGCGCGATGCCCTCACCCTGGCGGATGTGGAAGTCGATGCCGTGCAGGATGTGGCTGGCGCCGTAGTAGCTGTGCAGCTCTTTGGCCTCGATCAGCATGTCAGACATGGAAGCTCTCCTCGGTGCCCAGATAGGCCTGCTGCACGGCCACGCTGGCCTTGATCTGCGCGGGGGGGCCAGACTCCAGCACCTGCCCGTTGACCATCACCGTGAGCGTGTCGGCCACGGCAAAGACGGCGTCCATGTCGTGCTCCACCAGCAGGATGGCGCGGGTGGCGCGCAGCCGCTGCAGCACTTCGACCATGCGCGCCGATTCGTCCGAGCCCATGCCCGCCAGCGGTTCGTCCAGCAGCAGCACCTGGGCGTCAGTGGCCAGCACCATCGCGATCTCCAGTTGCCGCTGCGCGCCGTGGCTGAGCGCACCCGACACCTCACCGGCCTTGCCCTCCAGCCCGGCTTCGGCGATGCAGGCCATGGCCTTGTCCAGCGCCCAGCGTTGCTGCATCGCCACCGAGAAGATGCGCCAAGGCTGTGGTCGCCTCGACTGCGCCGCCAGCCGCACGTTTTCCAGCACCGAAAACTTCGGAAAGATGTTGGTGCGCTGGTAGCTGCGCCCGATGCCGATGCGCGAACACTGCGCCGCGTCCAGTCCGGTGATGTCACGGCCCATGAAGGTGATGCGCCCGGCGCTGGGCGGCAGGTCACCCGACAGCAGGTTGATGCAGGTGGACTTGCCTGCGCCATTGGGCCCCAGCAGGGCGTGGAGCTGGCCACGCCGCAGCGTCAGCGACACGTCCTGGTTGGCCACCAGGCCGCCGAAACGGCGTGTCAGGCCCTCGGCCGCCAGAAGGATCTCATCGCTCATTCGAATCTCCATCCCCTTGCAGGGCGCGGCGCAGGCGCGCCGGCATCGCCGCCAGACCACCCGGCAGGAACAGCACCGCCGCCACGATCACGCAGCCCATCACCAGTTGCCAGTGCTTGGTCCAGCCGCCGAACACCTCCTGCATCGCGCTGAAGGCAAAGGCTCCGGCGATCGCGCCGGCCAGATGGCCCATGCCGCCCAGGATCACCATCAGCAGCACATTGCCGGACTGATGCCACGACAGCAGCTCCGGCGTGACGAAGCCGAACACCACCGCATACAGGAAGCCCGCCACACCGCCCAGCCCGCCTGCCAGCGCAAAAGCCGCCAGCTTGTAGCCGAAGGTCGCATAGCCCATCGAGCGCATGCGGTGCTCGTTGCTGCGGATGCCCGCCAGCACCCGGCCGAACGGCGACTGCAGCACCCGCCCCAGGAACAGGTACACCCCCACCATCACCGCCAGGATGAACAGGTACAGGTGCGTGCCGTTGTCGAGGTCGAACGGCTTCCAGCTCCCGATGGCGGCGGAGGGTTTCACGTTGAGATAGACCCCATCCGAGCCACCGCCCAGCGCCGTGTCGTGGAACACGAAAAAGGCCAGTTGCGCAAAGGCCAGCGTCACCATGATGAAGTAGATGCCCTTGGTGCGCAGCACGAACAGGCCCACCACCAGCGCCACCAGGGCCGACAGCCCCACCGCCGTCGGGAAGATCAGCCACAGGCTGGCCGCCTCGTACTTCGGACTCAGCAGGGCCACGGCATAGGCCGCCACCCCGAAATAGGCCGCATGCCCGAAGCTCACCAGCCCGGTGAAGCCCACCAGCAGGTCCAGGCTCATCGCGAAGATGGCCAGCACCATGGTCTTGGCCATCAGCTCGGTGTAGAAGCTCTCGCCGGTCAGTGGCACGGCGGCCAGCAGGGCCACCACCGCGAGCTTGAGGCCCCAGATCACGTATCGGTTGTCCATGTGCCGCTCCTCAGGCCGCTTTTTTCAGGATGCCTTCGGGGCGCCACAGCAGGACCGCAGCCATCACCAGATAGACCACCATGCCCGACAGCTCGGGCAACAGCACCTTGCCGAAGGTGTCGGCAAAGCCCACGATCAAGGCCGCGATGAGCGCACCCCAGACCGAACCGATGCCGCCGATCACCACGATCACGAAGGAGATGATCAGCACGTGCGAGCCCATGTTCGGGAACACCGACGACACGGGCGCCGCCAGCATGCCGGCCAGCGCCGCCAGAGCGACACCCAGCGCAAACACCACGCGGTAGATCACGTCGATGTTGATGCCCAGCGCCTCGACCATCGTGCGGTCGTGGTTGCCGGCGCGGATCATCATCCCCAGCCGCGTGCGCTGGATGACGACGTACAGCGCCACCGCCAGCACCAGGCACACGGCCGAGATCACCAGCCGGTAGACCGGGTAGCTCAGCACGTCCGACAGGGGAATCGAGCCCGAGAACACGGCCGGAATGGCCACCCCGTGCACCTCGTCGCCCACCAGCAGGCTGCGCAACTCCTCGAAGATGAGGATGAGCCCGTAGGTCAGCAGCACCTGCTCCAGGTGATCGCGCTTGTAGAGGTGGGCAAACAGCGCCCACTCCAGGAAGGCACCGAAGATCAGCGCCAGCGGCACCCCCAGCGCGATGGCGGTGAACAGCCCGCCCGTCGCGCTGGCCAGCACAAAGGCCAGGTAGGCACCGATCATGTAGAAGCTGCCGTGCGCCAGGTTGATGATGCCCATGATGCCGAACACCAGGGTCAGTCCGCTGGCCACGAGGAACAGCAGCAGCCCGTACTGGAGCGAGTTCAGCGTCTGGATCAGGAAGGAAGCAAAGTCCATGGCGATCCCTTGTCCGGCCGAACACGTTCGACCAGACGGGTGAATGAGCGCAGAGATCGGACGCGGCCGGGCCCGGGCCCACCGCAGTCCGGGCGGTCTTACAGGCGGCAGCCGCGTGCCGGGTCCGGCAGCGCCTTGACCGCGGTCGACACGACCTTGTTCTGCCCGCCCTGCACCTCGCGCAGGTAGATGTCCTGCACGGGGTTGTGGGCCTTGGACAGCGTGAAGGCGCCGCGCGGGCTGTCGATGCGGGCCGCTTCCATGCCCTTGATGACCGCGTCCTGCTTCGAGGCGTCTCCGCCCGCAGCCGCCAGACCGGCCTGGTACAACTGGGCGGCGTCGTAACCCTGCACCGCGTAGACGTCGGGCTGCATCTTGTGGGCCTTGGCGTAGGCCAGGCGGAAGGTGCCGTCCTTCTTCACCGGCAGGCCGTCGGCGTAATGCAGCGTGGTCTGCACACCCTTGCCGGCATCGCCCATGGCGTCGAGGTTGCCGTCGGTCAGGAAGCCCGAGGCGTACAGCGGGATGCTGTTCTTCAGGCCCGAAGCCGCGTAGTCCTTGACGAACTTGGCCGCACCGGCACCGGCGAAGAAGACGAACACGGCGTCCGGCTTGATCGAGGCAATTTCGGTCAGGAAAGGCTGGAACTCCACGTTCGGGAAAGGCAGCGTCATCTCCTTGACCACCTTGCCTCCGCCAGACTCGAAGGCCTCCTTGAAGCCTTCGACGGACTGCAGCCCGAACGAGTACTTCCACGTCAGCGTCACGACCTTCTTCAACCCTTTGCCCGCCAGCACCTTGCCCATCGCGAACGACGGCTGCCAGGCCGAGAACGACGAGCGGAACACGTTGGGCGCACACAGCGGGCCGGTGATCTCGTCGGCGCCGGCGTTGGGCACGATCAGCAGGGTCTTGTTCTCGCGCGCCACCTTGGCCATGGCCAGGGCCACGCCGGAGTGCACGGTCCCGACCAGCAGGTCGACCTTGTCGCGCTTGACCAGCTTGTTGGCGTTTTCGGTGGCCTTGGCCGGGTCGGACTCGTCGTCCACGGTGTAGTACTCGACCTCACGACCGCCCAGCTTGCCGCCGTTCTCCGCCACGTACTGCTTGAAGCCGTTGGTGATGGCGTTGCCCAGCGAGGCATAGGTGCCGGTGTAGGGCAGCATCAGCCCGACCTTGACCTTGCCTTCCGGGGCCGCCACCGCCGCGCCGGCCATCGCCAGGGCTGCGGCCAGACCCAGCGCCACGGGGCGCATTGCCTTGATGAGGGTGCTCATTTGTCTCGTCCTTGTGGGTGTCTTGGGATCGGTGGAGCGCTGGAGCCGACGGTTCGGTGATCAGGCCTGAAAGGCGGCTCCGATGGCGTCCTGGGATGCAGGTTAGGGAGGCCCGCCCAGCGGCGATATCCGTTTTCTGCAGCCGCCCTGTCCGTTTCCTGCAGACCGTTGCGGCCCGCATCCCGTGCTGCACAAGGTGGATAACGATGGTGCGGAAACTGGATATTCCGCACGGCGGCTCGTCTCCACCATGAAGTCCTGGCTCACGGAAACGCCGGAATGCCCCGGGCGCCTTGCCCCGTGACGAGACCCTCACAGGAGACGAACCCATGATCACGCAGGACTACCTGGACACCCTGGTCCAGAAAGACAAGGCCCGCGGCCTGTTCCGCTGCAAGCGCGAGATGTTCACCCGCCCCGAGCTGTTCGAGCTGGAGATGAAGCACCTCTTCGAAGGCAACTGGATCTACCTGGCCCACGAGAGCCAGGTCGGCCAGGTCAACGACTACTACACGACCAAGATCGGCCGCCAGCCCGTCTTCATCACCCGCAACAAGGCCGGCGAGCTCAACGCCTTCATCAACGCCTGCGCCCACCGCGGCGCCACGCTGGCGCGCTTCAAGCACGGCAACAAGGGCACCTTCACCTGCCCCTTCCACGGCTGGACCTTCAACAACTCCGGCAAGCTGCTGAAGATCAAGGACCCCGAAGGCACAGGCTACCCCGACACCTTCAACTGCGACGGCTCGCACGACCTCAAGAAGATCGCCCGTTTCGGCAGCTACAAGGGCTTCCTCTTCGGCAGCCTGAACGCCGACGTGCTGCCGCTGGAGGACTACCTGGGCGAATCCAGGAAGATCATCGACATGATCGTGGACCAGTCGCCCGAGGGGCTGGAAGTGCTGCGCGGCTCGTCCACCTACGTCTACGAAGGCAACTGGAAGCTCCAGGCCGAAAACGGCGCCGACGGCTACCACGTCACCGCCACGCACTGGAACTACG
>CAYYCN010000115.1:0-10388 GCA_964470355.1 uncultured Sphaerotilus sp. | reverse complement strand
CGCGGCCACCTCGGGGTGCACGTCGTCCGTCACGTCGGTGGCGGTGCCGCCGGTGCTCAGGTTGGCGTTGTTTCGCAGGATCACGCGCTGGCCCTTGGCGGGCACGGATTCCGGCTTCAGGCCCTGCATGGCCAGACGTGCCACGGCGATGTCGTCGAAACGGATGCGGGTGAGGGACGTGGCGTGGCCGGTGCCGCGACGGGGATCGGCATTGACCTGATCCACCAGCTGCTTGACCGTGTGCACCCCGTCGCCGGTGACCTGCGGCGGATCCCGACGCGCCGCCGCCACCAGGCGGTCACCCACCACCAGCAGGCGGAAGTCGCTGCCCGGCAAGTACTTTTCGACCATGACCTCGCCGATCTCTTCGGCCGCAGCGTAGGCCAGGGCCATGTGCTCGCGGTCGTTGACGTTGACGGTCACGCCCTTGCCCTGGTTGCCATCCTGCGGTTTGACCACCACAGGCAAGCCCACCTCCAGGGCGGCAGCCCAGGCATCGTCCAGATCCGACACCGGCCGGCCCAGCGGCACCGGCGATCCGGCCGCACGCAACAGGCGCTTGGTCAGGTCCTTGTCCTGCGCGATGGATTCGGCCACCGCGCTGGTGGAGTCGGCCTCGGCCGCCTGGATGCGGCGCTGTTTCGATCCCCAGCCCAGCTGCACCAGGCTGCCCTGGGTCAGGCGGCGATAGGGAATGCCGCGGGCCACTGCCGCATCCACGATGGATCCGGTGCTCGGGCCCAGGCGCACGTCTTCGTCGAGCTCCTGCAGGTCGGCCACGACCTGCGCCGCGTCGAAGGCCTTGCCGTGCCAGGCCGCCCGGATCAGCGCCTCGGCCTGCGCCAGAGCCCGGCGCCCGACCTCTTCTTCGCTGTACTCAACGACGACCTGGTAGACCCCGGTCTCGAAGGTGGCCGTGGTGCGGCTGAAGGTCACGGGACAGCCGGCAGAAGTCTGCAGCGCCAGCGTGGCCGCTTCCAGCACGTGAGCCAGGGTCAGGTCACCGGTGTAGCCCAGGGGACGCAGGCGGCCCAGCGCCGGAAACCGCTCACGCAAGGCGGACTCGAAACCGGCGCGCTTCTCGATGGAGACCTCGTCACCCGCGCAGGTGACGATGGCCTCGACCGCCGTGTGGCGGCTCCACAGGTTGGGGCCACGCAGGGCCCGGATGCGGGAAACGTCCATGAACGTCTTTCGGAATGGTGAAGGCGGGAAAGGGCGCTCAGGCTTGCGCAGCCGGATCGAAGGTCTCGATGCCGGCGTTGATGAGGTCCGGCGAGACCCCTGCGGCCCAGGCGGTGGCCACGGTGGCCAGCAGGGCCTCCAGCGGCAGTCGGGCCGCACGGCCCTGGTCCAGCCGCGGTCCGGCACGTTCCATGCCGCCCTCCAGCAGTCGAATCTGCCCACCCGAGCAGGTCACGGCCCGCCCGCCCGACGCCAAGTGGTCCACCACGGCCGGCAGGGTGCGATCGGGGGCGTACAGGATGACCCCCCCGTCGCTGAGTTCAGCCATCTCGGCCACGCCGGAAACGGCCGCGTTCAGGACCGCAGTGCCACGCGCCAGCACGACATCCACCTGGGTGCGCAACACGCGGAACAGGGTTTCGGACGCCGTCACGTCGTGGACGGCCAGGGCCTCGGCCGCATCGGGCGAGAGGTCCATGTCCGTGACCACGCCGACGTCGCAGCGGTCATAGGGCAGGCCGTCGTTCAGGATGTGCTCGGCGCGGGTCTCGACCACCGCCACCTCGACGTTGCGGTTGATCAGCAGGCGAGTGCCGGCGTCCCAGTGGGTCTGGTCACCGGCCTCGACACGGCGACGACCCAGGTAGAGCCCGTCGCGGCACGCCAGGCCAACCGACCGGCCACCCAAGTGCAGCAGCCACGTCACCAGGCGTGCGATCAGCGTCGTGTCACGCGAACCGGCGATGCCCACGACAGGGATGCGACCAGCCGTGTCGGACTCCAGGTCCGGGAACAGGTGGTCGACGATGGCGCGGCCCACCGGACGGGGCGAGCCCTCGGCCGGTTTCAGGTGCATCAGCAGGCCCGGACCGGCGTTGACCTCGACGATGGCCCCCCCCGTCTCGGCCAGCGGGCGCGAGATGTCCGACGTCACCATGTCGATGCCGGCGATGTCCAGCCCGACCACACGCGCAGCGAGCGAGGCGATGTAGGCCACGTCCGGATGCACGGCGTCGGTGCAATCGATGGCGACGTTGCCATTGCGCTGCACAAGCACCTCACGACCGGCCTCGGGCACCGATTCGCCGTTGAGGCCCTGGCGTTCCAGCAGCAGGCGAATGACGGGCTCGCGCTCCAGGCGGATGGTTTCCAGCGGGAATTCCTCGGCGTCGCCCCGGCGCGGATCGGTGTTGAGCTGCGTGTCGATGAGCTGGGCCACCGTCGAGCGGCCATCGCCATGCACCCACAGGCTCTCGCCGCGCGCGGCCGCCACGAGCTTGCCGCCCACGACCAGCAGGCGGTGCTCGTCACCGCGGATGTAGCGCTCGACGATGACTTCGCTGCCTTCGGAGTCGGCCACGGCCCAGGCGGCCTCGACTTCCTCGCGGGTGCGCAGGTCCAGGCTGACGCCGCGGCCGTGGTTGCCGTCCGTCGGCTTGACCACCACCGGCAGGCCGATGTCCTCGGCGGCATCCCAGGCCTCGGCCGGTGATTCGGCCAGCTGCCCCTCGGGCACCGGCACGCCGCAAGACTTGAGCAACGATTTGGTCAGGTCCTTGTCACCGGCGATGCCTTCGGCGATGGCGCTGGTGAGCTCGGTCTCGGCGGTCCAGATGCGGCGCTGGCGGGCCCCGTGGCCCAGCTGGACCAGGTTGCCTTCGTTCAGGCGCAGGTGCGGGATGCCTCGATCGGTGGCAGCCGAGACGATGCTGGCGGTGCTCGGGCCGAGGTAGCAGGCGTCGACCTGGTCCCGGATGCGCGCCACCGCCGCCGGCACGTCGAAGGCTTCCGAGCGCAGGGCCGCCGTCAGCAGATCGTGACCGGCCTGCAACGCCGTGCGCGCCACCTGCTCGTCGCGGGCGCGAAACACCATGCGGTACACGCCGTGGCGTGACGTGCTGCGCGTCTGACCAAAACCCGTGGGCATGCCCGACAGGTTCAGCAGTTCGATGACGATGTGCTCCAGCACGTGGCCGGCCCAGGTCCCGCCTTCCAGGCGCTGCAGGAACCCGCCACGCTCGCCCACACCGCAATGGTGCTCGGCCAGGTCGGGCAGCAGCGCCAGCAGACGTTCGTTGAAACCGGGAATGCGGTGCGACGGCCAGTCCTCGAGTTCACCCAGCTCCAGCCAGGTTTCGAGCACGGGGCGGTAGGTCCAGAGGTTCGGACCGCGCAGGTAGCGGCTGCGCAGCAGCTTGAGTTCGAGGTTCGGAGTCATCGTCCGCAAAAAAGGCAGCGGGATCGGAGCGGAACCCGTCTCCGGACTCCGCAAGGCATAAGTGACCAATTGTGGCGCGGTCAGGGACCGCCGCAAACCGGTCGGACCCGAACTTTCGTCGGTGTGTCTGTCGGCGCGGACACCCGTCATCCGTTAGAGACAGATGCGAGAGAATCCCACGACGATGAATGCGCCGAGCGAACCCGTGCCACACACCTCGAACCACAACGTGCTGGCGACCCTCGAGGTTGACCTCGACCCCGAACTGAAGTTTGCCCACAGCCATCTGGCGCTGACCGAGGAGTCCCTGGTGCACACCTCGGCCGACGGCACCACCCGGCGCTGGCCCCTCTCGCCGGCGCTGCAGCTGCGCCACCTGGACCACGCCGGCATCGGCCAGCTCGCCCTGCACGACGGGCACCAGCGGTTGGCCGTGTGGCGCTACACCCTCGAGCAGGACGCCCAGGCCCTGCGCCTGATGAACCTGTTCGAGCGCCGACAGGCCCGCGCCCTGCGCACGGGTGCCGACGCCGCCGACGAAGAGGACGAACACGCCTGCCCCACCTGTCACGCGCCGCTGCCGCACGACAGCGACGAATGCCCGGTGTGCACCCGCGAAGACAGCAAGCCGCCCTCGACCTGGGTGCTGCTGCGTCTGGGCCGCTTCGCTCGCCCCTACCGCGGCATGCTGCTGGCCGGCTTCCTGCTGACGCTGGCGTCCACCGCCGCGACGCTGGTGCCGCCCTACCTGACCATCCCGCTGATGGACGACGTGCTGATCCCGTTCCAGAACGGCCAGGCCATCGACCGCGATCAGGTGCTGATGCTGTTGGGCGGACTGCTGATGTCGGCGCTGCTGGCCTGGGGCCTGGGCTGGGCGCGCACGTACCTGCTGGCGCTGGTGTCCGAGCGCATCGGCGCCGACCTGCGCACCACCACCTTCGAGCACCTGCTCAAGCTCTCGCTGGACTATTTCAGCAACAAGCGCACGGGCGACCTGCTGGCACGCATCGGCTCCGAAACCGACCGCATCAACGTCTTTCTGTCGCTGCACGCGCTCGATTTCGCCACCGACGTGCTGATGATCGCCATGACGGCGACCATCCTGTTCTCGATCAACCCGACGCTGGCGCTGGTCACGCTGATCCCGCTGCCCTTCATCGCCTGGCTGATCCACCTTGTGCGCGACCGCCTGCGCACCGGTTTCGAAAAGATCGACCGCGTCTGGGGCGAGGTCACCAACGTGCTGGCCGACACCATTCCCGGCATCCGCGTGGTCAAGGCCTTCGCGCAGGAAAAGCGCGAAGCGCAGCGCTTCCGCGACGCCAACCGCTACAACCTCGAAGTCAACGACAAGCTCAACCGCACCTGGAGCCTGTTCACGCCCACCGTCTCGCTGATGACCGAGATCGGGCTGCTGGTGGTCTGGGGCTGCGGCATCTGGCTGGTGTCCGGACAGCACATCACCGTGGGCGTGCTGACGGCCTTCATCGCCTACATCGGACGCTTCTACAGCCGGCTCGACTCCATGAGCCGCATCGTCTCGGTCACGCAAAAGGCCGCAGCAGGCGCCAAGCGCATCTTCGACATCCTCGACCACGTCTCGAACGTGCCCGATCCCGTCAACCCGGTGAAGCTGGAACACGTGCAAGGCCGCTTGACGATGGAGCGCATCGGCTTCCGCTACGGCAGCCGCACGGTGGTGCGCGACCTCAGCTTGGACATCCGCCCTGGCGAGATGATCGGTCTGGTGGGCCATTCGGGCTCGGGCAAGAGCACGCTGGTCAACCTGATCTGCCGCTTCTACGACATCACCGACGGCTCGATCAAGGTCGACGGCGTCGACCTGCGCCGCATCCAGGTGGCCGACTACCGCCGCCACATCGGCCTGGTGCTGCAGGAGCCCTTCCTGTTCTTCGGCACCATCGCCGAGAACATCGCCTACGGCAAGCCCGAGGCCACCCGCGAGGAAATCGTGGCGGCCGCCCGCGCCGCACACGCCCACGAGTTCATCCTGCGCCTGCCGCACGGCTACGACTCGCTGGTGGGCGAGCGCGGCCAGGGACTGTCGGGCGGCGAGCGCCAGCGCATCTCCATCGCCCGCGCGCTGCTGATCGACCCGAAGATCCTGATCCTCGACGAAGCCACCTCCGCAGTGGACACCGAGACGGAAAAGGAGATCCAGAAGGCGCTCGACAACCTGGTGCTGGGCCGCACGACCATCGCCATCGCGCACCGCCTGTCCACGCTGCGCAAGGCCGACCGTCTGGTGGTGATGGACCGTGGCCGCATCGTCGAAGTGGGCCCGCACGACGAGCTCATGGACAAGCAGGGCGCCTACTGGCGCCTGTACGAAGCCCAAGCCCGCCGCGTCGACGACAACCCGGACCGCCTGCCCGAGATTCCGCACGAACACGCCGCCCACCCGGCTGGCGAAGCCTGACCGCATTCACCGAGCCCGACCATGATCGTTTCCGACGAACCCGTCTCGACCCTCAGCGCCGGCATGCGTGTGGAGCACGATGCCCACGGCCGGTTGGTCCTGATCACCGCCCAGGGCGAACGCATCGAAGGGGTGACGCCCGTGCGTGCATTCCCGCTGGCCGCGCCTGGAGAGGGCGTCTCGCTGGTGGATGCCCACGGCAAGGAGCGCCTATGGATCGACCGCCTGGACACGCTGGATCCGGCGCTGCGTCAACCCATCGAGGCCGAACTGGCGCAGCGGGAATTCATCCCCGAGATCGAGCGGCTGAAGTCCGTGTCGTCGTTCTCGACGCCCTCCACCTGGGAGGTCGACACGAACCGGGGCCCGGCCTCGCTGGTGCTCAAGGGCGAGGAGGACATCCGCCGTCTGGGCGAAGGCCGCCTGCTCATCACCGACAAACACGGCATCTCCTACAAAGTGCCGGACCGGCTCAGCTTGGACAAGGCCTCGCGCAAGCTGCTCGAACGCTTTCTATGACCGTCGGGTGCGCGGGGGGCCGCGCCTCTGCGCCCGATGCAGCAACAGCAGGCCCAGCCCCATCCCCCACAGCGGCCACAGCGTCATGCTGCCGCCCCCACCACCCGATGACGAAGACGACGAGGTGGTCGAACTGGAATTGGCGCTCTCGGTGCTGGACGTGCCCCCCGAGGTCGTCGAGGCGTCGCTGCCCGATGGGGTCGTGACCCCTTCCACGGCCAAGGTGAACGTAGCCACCGCACTGCCCAGCCCCTGCGGATCAAAAGCCTGGACCTGGAACGCCGTGGTCCCGCCTTGCGGTGCCGGCCAATACAGCGTGCCGCCACTGATGTAGGCACTGTCCGGCCCGGAAACCAGCACATAGGTCAGGGCGTCGCCATCCGGTTCGACCCCGTTGAGCGACAGGACCCACGCAGCCTGGCCCGTCTGGGTGAAGGCCTCGCCGGTCAGCACTGGAGCGTTGTTCACGCGCACCGGCACCACGGCCGAGCTGACCCGGTTGGCGGCGTCGGTCACCTGCAGGGTGAAGCTCAGGTCCGAACGTTGCGACGGCGTGACAAAGCTCAGGGTGGACGCATCGCCCCCCGTCAACGTGACCGGGGTGCCCGCGGTCTGCGTCCACTGGTAGGTGTAGGGGGCCAAACCGGCCACGGTGGCGGCCAGCGCCACCTGACGCCCGCTGCCCAGGGTGCCGGAGGGCGCCCCGGAGAGGGAGATCTGCGGTTCCGTGAGCACCCCCAGCACCGAGGCCTCGGCGTCCAGCATGCCGTTGCCACACTGTCCGCTGTTGACGGCGCACCAGCTGGTCGACGGATGCGCCCGGGCCTTCACCATGAGCCCGGACTGGACCTGGTCGGGGGTCAGCGCCGGATTCGCCGCGAGCATCAGGGCCGCCGCCGAGGACACGTGGGGAGCCGCCGCTGAGGTGCCGCTGAAGTACGTGATCAGTTGGCCGGAGGTCAGGCTCAGGATCGACGTCGAAGAACACGCACTGCCGGTCTGGCGCGAACAGCTGCCCCCTGCGGGGCCGGTCAGCGACATCGCCCCGCTGCGGTTGCTGTAGGAGGCCAGATCACCGGACTGGGTATGTGCCCCGACCGAGATGACCCCCGCGCAGTTGGCCGGTGTGGCCAGCGTCGATTGGGCGTCGTTGCCGGCCGAGGCCACCACGACCGCCCCCGCCGCGCGGGCCACGTTGATGGCCGACTGCAGGTAGCTGGGGCAACTGTAGCCCGTGGCCCCCAGGCTGAGGTTGATCACGCGGGCCGGGTTCGGGTTGACCGGAGACAGCGCGCCCACGGCCCAGCGGATGCCGTCGGCCACATCCGACAGGTTGCCGCCGCACTTGCCCATCACGCGGACCGGCAACACGCTCACGCCGGGCGCGGCACCGACAACCCCCAGCGCATTGGCGGAGCGTGCGGCGATCACACCCGAGACTTTCAGGCCATGCCAGGAACTGGTGTTGCTGGCGGAGCAGGCATCGCCCGGATCGGTGGGATCGCTGTCCCGGTCATTGCCATCTCCCGTGCCGATGGACGAGGTCCCGGTGACCAGGTCATAGCCCGGCAGGATGCGGGAAGTCAGGTCGTTGTGGGCCGCATACCCGGTGTCGAGCACCGCCACCACCACCCCCGCGCCGGTGGCGTAGGTGTGAGCGGCGGCAAACGCCCCGCCGCCCAGCCCCCCCGTGCCCGCCCGTTGCAGCGCCCACTGCTGGGAAAAATACGGATCGTTGTAGTCCACGGCTTCGTGCGAGGCGACCTGCAGGTCCGGATCGGCGTCCAGCACACGGGCGTCCAGGGAGAGGCGGGCCGCCATCGCCCGCGCCTCGGTGAGGGTCAGTGCCGCGCCGGTGTCGTAGATCACCGCCCCGTCGCTCATCTGGCGCACCGCGCTGAGTGTCCGCCCCGCACGGGAGGACAGGGCTTGGCGCAGGCTCTCCGCGGCCTGCTGCACCTGCCGGACCGACTGGGCCGTCGCCCGCGCCCCGGTGAGGTCCGGGACCGAGTCGGACTGGAAGCGCACCACCATCCGGGTGACCGTCGGGCTTTCGGAGGAAGCCCAGACCGGGGCCGTCAGGCTCCATGCCCCGGCCCACAGCAGCACACCCGCCAGGACCGATCGCCAGGATCGGCGGGGAAGGGGCCATCGGCCCGGCCGCACAGCGCTCCGGCAAGAAAAAAGGGACGGATGTTCAGACATGGCGGCACCGTTGGGGCATGAGGCATCGATGTCTGGTTTTCGGCTGTTGTGCGCCCGAGCCATCGCCGCAATACCCGTGGGAAAGCCCCCCGTCTCCGCGCTTCCTAGAATGTCCGGTCCCTGCGCCGACGAGCCCGCCATGCCCCGCACGAAGTCACCGACCGCTGCCTCGAAGACCGCCCCCTCCGGAACGCCGTCCCGTACACCGGCCCACCACGCCCCCGAGCCCCCCACCGATGCCGGCACCGGCCTCATCCGCATCCGCGGCGCACGCCAGCACAACCTCAAGAACATCGACCTGGACCTGCGCACCGGCGAGCTGACGGTCGTCACCGGCCCCAGCGGTTCAGGCAAGTCCAGCCTGGTCTTCGACACGCTCTACGCCGAAGGCCAGCGCCGCTACGTCGAGACCTTCTCGGCCTACGCGCGCCAGTTCCTCGACCGCATGGACCGCCCGGCCGTGGACGCCGTCGAGGGCGTGCCGCCCGCCATCGCCATCGACCAGACCAACCCGGTGCGCACCAGCCGCTCCACGGTCGGCACGATGACGGAGCTCAACGACCACCTGAAGCTGCTGTTCGCCCGCGCCGCGCAGCTGTTCGACGCCGACACCGCGCGCCCGGTGCGCGAGGACGATCCGCAGAGCATCTGGGCGGACCTGAAGGCGCGCAGCGAGGCCGCCGAAGACCCGCGCCTGGTCGTCACCTTCCCGGTCGAACTGCCCGCCAGCACCACCGCCGAAGAGGTCGAGCAATGGCTGGCCGCCAGCGGCTACACCCGCGTGCAGGCCGAGCGCGAGATCGCCACCGTCACCGGCCCGCGAAAGCTGCTCGACGTGGTCGCCGACCGCTTCCGTTTCTCCAACGCCGAGAAGGTGCGCGTGGTTGAGGCGCTGGAAGCCGCTCTCAAGCGCGGCGGCGGGCGGTGCAACGTCTATGCCCTGGGTGTGGACGACGGTCAGGACGCCATCTGGCGCTACAGCCAAGGCCTGCACTGCCCGGAATCGGACCGCCGCTACGGCGCGCCGCAGCCGGCCATGTTCAGCTTCAACTCGGCCTACGGCGCCTGCGAGACCTGCCGCGGTTTCGGCCGGGTGATCGGTGTCGATTTCGGGCTGGTGATCCCGGACGAGCGCAAGACGCTGCGCGGCGGCGCCATCAAGCCGCTGCAGACCCCCGCCTGGAAGGAGTGCCAGGACGACCTCATCAAGTACGCCGGCGACGCCGGCATTCCACGCGACACGGCCTGGAACCAGATGTCGCCCGCGCAGCAGAGCTGGGTCATCGACGGCTCGCCGAACTGGGCCGGCGAGTGGCAGAAGCAGTGGTACGGCATCCGCCGCTTCTTCGAGTACCTGGAGAGCAAGGCGTACAAGATGCACATCCGCGTGCTCTTGTCCAAGTACCGCAGCTACACGCCCTGCACGGCCTGCGGCGGCGCGCGCCTGAAGACCGAATCGCTGCTGTGGCGCCTGGGTTCGAAGGTCCAGGCCGACGCGGCGCTCGCACCTGCGGAAGCGCAGGGCCGCTCCCAAGCTTCCGCGCTCCCCTCGGGGGACGGATCGCCGCAAAGCGGCAGTCCCAGGGGCCGTCAGGTTCGGCGTTTCCTGCCCACCGGCGTGAAGTGGTCGCGCGAGCAGCTCGAAGCGCTGCCCGGCCTGAGCCTGCACGACCTGATGCTGATGCCGTTGTCGGCGCTGCGGCGATTCTTCGAGGGCGACGGCTTCTTCGCCTCGGCCCTGATGGACGAGGCGCTGCAACTCTTGCTCGACGAGATCCGCACCCGCCTGAAGTACCTGTGCGACGTCGGCATCGGCTA
>CAYYCN010000114.1:0-10409 GCA_964470355.1 uncultured Sphaerotilus sp. | reverse complement strand
CGCTGGCCAACAACACCGACTACGGCCTGGCCACCACCATCTGGACGTCGGACATTGGCACCGCCACCCGCATGGGCAACGCCA
The DNA here is from genome assembly GCA_964470355.1 of uncultured Sphaerotilus sp. Lineage (GTDB taxonomy): Bacteria > Pseudomonadota > Gammaproteobacteria > Burkholderiales > Burkholderiaceae_C > Sphaerotilus. The sequence continues at coordinate 10,325 of CAYYCN010000114.1, read as the reverse complement.
TCGAAGTGGGCCTGTGCTGGATCAACAGCTGGTTCCTGCGGGATCTGCGGACGGCGTTCGGTGGGTCGAAGGCGTCAGGCATCGGGCGCGAAGGCGGGGTGCATTCGCTGGAGTTTTATACCGAGATGAAGAACGTGATGATCAAGCTTTGAGGTCGGCGGCGGACTTCATCGTGCGAGGGGGCTTCGGCTCCCTTTTCTGTTTGGGTCTGGGCTTTTGACCCCTCAGCACAGGCAGCGGCTGGTATCGGCTATCAAAAGACACAGGCAAGAGGCGGCTCGGCGGCGTCCCAAATCGGGCAAGAACGCCGGAATTTGCCGCCATCGACCTTCTCTGACCGATGCGTCCCTCATGAGGAGATAACAATAGTTGAGCAGCGGCCCCTCTCCTGGGCGGCATGCGAAAAAGGGGGACAGATGACGATAACGCCGCAACACGGTTTGCTGGGCAAACTGCTGGACTACGTCGTTGAACAAAGCAAAGAAATCGACCCACGCGCGTACACGCTGAGCGGGGCATCGGACTTCAAGCGATTTCCCAAGGATCTGGCCGCCTTGCCCGGCGTTGATCTGGACCTCAAGCTGGAGGGCGACCATGTCTGGTTGCAGGTGCAGCGGTTGGAAGCGCGGTCGGCGCCTCGCCCTAGCGACGACGCCCTGCGCGGTTTCATCTCGATAGCCGAGGACCCTAGCGGCACAGCGCCCACGCTGAACGAAACAGCACTCAAACATCAGCATGCCACCGAGGTGCGGGCCATGGGACCGGAGGGCGCTCTGCGTGCCGATGCGGCACGCAGAGCCAAAGCATCCGAGGTGCTGCGCCAAGTCCAAGCCCTGTGGCTTGCGTGGGCCGAAGGAGAGAAACCGCGCCGTCTGTCGATTGAGCTCTATGGCGACCTGTTCATGCTCAAGGGTCGGTTAGAGGCCCAGGAGACGTCAAAACCTTCCGAGCTGGTCTGGGGAATCGGCGTTTCAGCATGGCAGTTCCAGGGTCATTTGACCGAGAACGGCGCCGGGACAGCGGTCACCATCGACTACCAATACCCGCTACTCACCCAGGTCGTGGAAATCGAGCTGGACCCACAGACGCATTGCTTGTCTGTGCGTCCCCGAGCAGTGCCACCACGCCTTGAGTTCGACGCTTTTGGGGTCTGTCAAGTGATGGGTGCGGCAGAGGTCGAGAAACAGGCCAAGGTGCTGCTGGACAGGGAGTCCGAGCACCCGGTGAATCCCTTCGACATTTCCAGTTTCGAGCCCATCCTCAAGCTTGCTGCAGGCGGCTTGAGCAAGGAAGGTCGCTACGACGCTGGCTTCCAAGAATTGCCAAGCCCGAATTCCGATCTATTGGTCACGCCCGGCTGGGTTCTGCTGGTCCGCGAGAGGTCGAGCAACTTCTTGGTCGAAGACATCCGCAGGCTCAAAGACCGTTTGATTGCTGGCGATCCGATTCCAGCAGGGCCACTGGCTTTGGTGACGCCGCCGTCAGGCGAAGTCATCCGCTACGAAGCCATTTCGTTTCGAGGCATGTGCGGTGACGGCCGCAAGAATGGTGAACCACGGGAACTCTATTTCCCCTTGCCCTACAACCAAGAGCAAGAAACGATTGTTGAGATGCTGGAACGTGCGCCGGGCGTTGCAGTTCAAGGGCCGCCAGGCACCGGCAAGACACACTCAATCGCGAACATCATCTGTCACTACTTGGCTACCGGCCGCAAGGTGTTGGTGACATCCAAGGGTGAGCACGCCCTGGACGTGCTGCAGTCCAAGATTCCTGCGGAAGTGCGCCCATTGAGCGTCGCACTGATGTCGGGCGATAAGGAGGGCATGCGGCAATTCCAAGCCTCCATTGAAGCCATCATCCATAACCTTTCGCAGCTCAATCCCCGTGTCACCGAGGAAGAGATAGAGCGGTGCCGGCAACAGATCAATGCAGCCCACAGCGAGCTGGCGAGCATTGACCGTCGCGTCAATGAAATTGCCGAGCAACAGTTGTCCAATGTCGAAGTCGATGGCATTGCGATGCGCGCGCAGAAGATGGCAGAGTTGGTCATCAACGGACGTGAACTGCATGGTTGGCTCGACGATTCGTTGACTCTGAAGCCGGAGCATGCGCCGCCCCTCACCGCTGCTGATGCACAGGCTCTTCGCGATGCACGTCGTCAGCTTGGGCCTGACTTGCTGTACGTGGCTGCGCGATTGCCTTCGAGCCAGGCACTGCTGCCGACCGAAGCCGTAGAACGGCTTCATAACGCCCTTGTCGGAATGCGCCAGATTGACGAAGCACAAGACAGCGGTGAGCTGCGGGCACTGCGTGCCCTGACGCCCGAAACGCTGGACGAAGCTCGGTGTCTGCTCACCCAAATTGATCAGGTTATCAGCGTCGTCCGTGAACTCGAAGAACTGAAAAGCGGTTGGGTCTTTGAGTTGCGCAGCAAGTGCCGCCGCCCCGAGTTTGTCAGCGAGCGCGATGCCTTGAAGGCCCTCTTCGGCGAGATTGAGGACCTAGTCGCAGCACGCGCCGCATTTATGCAGCGCCCGGTCCATGTGCCCACCGAGGCTCTCGACAACGTGAAGGCGCTGCAATCCGTCGAGAAGGCAAGGGACACCGGCAAACCATTTGGCATGTTCGTATTCGGCGCGGGGGCCCTCAAGGAACAAATTGGGGCTATCCGGGTATCGGGTCAGGCCCCCACCAATCAGGACGACTGGCAGCACGTTCACCGCTACGTGTCCCTACACGCGAAGGTGCACTCGTTCAGCGTTCGCTGGAACCAGTTCGCGGAACTGCTCTCCGTGCCCACCGTGAAGGGCACCGTGGAGGCCTTGCGGTCCATCGAGTTGACTGCGCTGGCGGCGATGAAGGCACACACGCTGGCGACTTTGCATGACGTGCGGTTGCCCGCCCTGGCAGAGCGAGTGTTTGTTGAGCCCCCATCGCGTGAATTGCGAGGCCAATCGGCTGAACTGCTGAGGGTTCGTGGCCACTTGCTCCAGCACCTGACGCGAGCGGAACTTGCTGCTGCTGCAACGCAGCTGGCCATCCTGCAAGAGAAATTGGCGGGAACATCGGGCCCGGTCGCTGAGAAGTTGCGCACCTTCATCTCGACGGCGCTGGGGAATCCAGAGGTCAAGACTGAGCGTGCCGTGGCCCAGTATGCGGAACTCGTCGGCGAGCTGAAGCGCGTCGAAGCGCTTGCGAACCCCATTGCGACGGTCAATGCGCTTTGTCGGCGCGTGGAGTCGTCCGGCGGACAGAAACTGGCGGCTCGGCTGAGGACGCAAGCCTTGCAGGCATCTGGCGAAGACGAGGTGCTGCCTGTGACCTGGCGCGAAGCCTGGAACTGGGCGCGCATTAAGAGCCATCTGGACGGCATCGACGCGCGGGATGAATTGGTCGCACTGTCGGCGCGCAGGCGGGACCTGGAGAAGATGCTGGCACAGCAGTACGAGCGCATGGTGGCCCGCTCGGCATGGTTGGGGGCGAAGTCGCAAGCTTCGGCAAAGGTGCTGTCGGCGTTGGAGAGCTACCGGACGGCCATTCGCAAGATTGGCCAAGGCACAGGACCGAACGCCATCCGCTATCGCCGGGACGCGCAGAAGGCGATGCTGGACGCGCAAGGTGCCATCCCCTGTTGGATCATGAGTCACGCCAAGGTGTCGGAAAGCATGCCGGCGCTGCTGGGCGCATTTGACTTGGTTATCGTTGACGAGGCGAGCCAGTCGAACCTGTGGGCCCTGCCTGCCGTCCTGCGCGGCAAGAAGATCCTAGTGGTGGGTGACGACAAGCAGGTGTCACCCGAGGGAGGCTTCATCTCGGCGGCCAAGATTCTGTCTCTGCGCGAGCGGTTCCTGACGGACCAGGCCTACGCGCAAGACCTCACCCCTGAGAAGTCGCTCTACGACATTGCCTCGACTGTCTTCGCGGCCCAGAAGGTGATGCTGGCCGAGCACTTCCGGTGCGTGCACCCGATCATTGCGTACAGCAACCGCACCTTCTACAAGGACCAAATCAAACCGCTGCGAGTGCCCAAGGCCTCGGAGCGCATTGACCCGCCGCTGGTCGATGTCTATGTGCCGACGGGCGAGCGCGGCAAGAAGGATGCGAACCGACAGGAGGCTGAGTTCATCGCCACAGAAATCGAGGCCATCCTGCGCAACCCCAAGCTGCGGCATCGGACGCTGGGAGTGGTTTCATTGCTCGGCCTGGAACAAGCTCACGCGGTTGACACCCTAGTGCGCAGCCGCTGTGATGCTGCCGAGTTGCTGCACCGTCGATTCGAGTGCGGCGATGCCCGCGTGTTCCAAGGCAGTGAGCGGGACATCATGTTCCTCTCGATGGTCGCGGACTCGCGCAACCACCATGCACTGTCCGGCAACATGTTCGAGCAGCGGTTCAATGTCGCAGCAAGCCGCGCTCGGGACAGGATGTACTTGGTCCGGTCGGTGACGTTCGACGAACTGTCGGCGGTCGACATTCGGCGCACGCTGCTCCAGCATTTCAGCAAGCCGATGGACAGCAGCGACGAGAACAAGAGCCTCATCGACCTGTGCGAGTCTGGCTTCGAGCGCGATGTGTATACCGAGCTGTTCAGAAGGGGCTACCAAGTCACGCCACAGGTCAAGGCCGGGGCCTTCCGCATTGACATGGTTGTAGAAGGCGCCGACGACGTGCGCCTAGCCATCGAATGTGACGGCGACGAATTCCACGGGCCTGACCGTTGGCAGGCCGACATGCAACGGCAGCGGGTTTTGGAACGCGCCGGCTGGGTTTTCTGGCGATGCTTCGCGTCGACCTGGTCCATGCGCAAAGACGATGTGCTGAACGAGCTCGTGGGCAGGATGCAGAACATGGGTATCGAGCCACTGGGCGCGATGGAACGGACCCCATCGTTGGTAGATTTCCGGCAATGGCCATTGCGGGACGTCGGGCCTGAGGGGAATCCGATGAGCGCGACCGAGTTGGATGAGCCATTGCACACCTCCCAAGCTCAACGATGAGCGACAGCTTCTCGGTCGTGAGGCCGCAGACGAAAACTTGACGCTCGGGCAGGACAACCACCATCTGAACAGACGGCCAACGGCAGGGCGGTCGTGAACGACGGCCCAGAATCAACTCAGAGTTTAAAGAGAGCGCCAAATGTGCGATCAAATCTGCGACACGGCCTACTGGAACGGCAACCGATTTGACATCGAAGAGGAGCCGCTCGCGGGCCGTCAATTGCCGAAGTTCTTGCCGCCTCACACCGCAAATCATCGCGGCTACGTGGCAGTGTGGTCGATTGTCGGAGGCGGTCTATTCTTGACTGCGCTTGCCGGCATTACCGAGGACGAAAGTGCGAGCGGTATGGACGCCGTTTTCCCGGACGCGACGGCACCCATACTTGCTGATTGGTACTCTGGGACAATTTCGCTGAAAACGGAGACTGTCTGTGACCGCGAAACCAGGACTCCGATCTTCGACGACTTCCTCGTGTTGCACATCGGCAAGGGCCGCGTTCTCGCACAGTGCAGCAAGCGCAGAGGAATCTACGCCCCTGTCTTGTTTCGGCCGATCATGGAGCTTTGCGAGGACAACCCAGCACTTGCTTCAAAGCTCGAGCGGTCCGGACTCACCAAGATTGGCGATGTAGCCCAGCAGGATATGCGAGCACTGATGTCGCTGCCCGGCTTCGAAACAGAAGAGATTTCGACACTCAAAGACCTACTGGAAAGCCGAGGACTCGCGCCTGGAACAAGGATCTACAACTGGTCCGAGGCGCGCGGCAAATAGTCAGGCCGGTGTTCTATTGGAGGTGTGTGGTGACAACCAAACTCATTGAATCCCTGCGCGGCGACCTGGCCGCTCTGCACGGCGTCGGCGCCATCGGCAAGGTGACGATGCGCGAGTTCGATGCCATCTGCCCGCCGCCCGTGCGGGACTTCAGCGCGGCGGACATCAGGCGCCTGCGCGAATCCCTGAAGTTCAGCCAGCCGGTGTTTGCGCTTCACCTGCACACCACGGCATCGACCGTGCGCAAGTGGGAACAAGGCGACACGCACCCGACCGGGCCGGCGCTCAAGCTGCTCAACGTCATTGCGGACAAGGGGCTGCAGGCCATTCTCTGACCTCTCTCGTTGCGCAGCAGCACCTCCACCGAAAAAGGTGGGCGATACCGTCGGCACCACCACCCGCATGAACGCTGGCGGAAGCGCAGGCTGTCGCTGCCTGAGAATGGACGCCATGCAGATCCACGACGAACCCTCCCACACCGCCGCTGCGCTCACCAAGATGCTCGTCGTCCTTGGTGAAACCCGCCAGCGCGAGTTCAAGCGCGTCAGCGGCAAGATGGTGGGCAAGGCGCTGGAAACCGTCTGCGCCCTGGCCAACACCGATGGCGGCGTGCTGGTGCTGGGCGTGGCCGACCTGAAGGAGTTCAAGGGTCCGGCCCGACTGTTCGGTATGGAAGAGAACGCCGAGGCGGTGGACGAACTGCTGCGCAAGCTGGGCACGGAGTTTCAACCCGCCATCGAAACGATTCAGCTTCGCCGTTTGGCGTGCACCCTGCACAACGGCCCCGCCAAGGGCACCGAGGGTCACCTGCTGCTGGTGCAGGTGGGCCGCAGCCGCGCGGTGCACTCCATCGTCAATGGTGGCACCTACACGCGGCTGGAAGCCGGTAACCGCCAGATGACGGCAGCAGAGGTGACTGAGCTGTCGTACCGGCGCGGCGTACGCAGCGCCGCCAACGAGCCGGTGCCGGTGTCGCTGGACCGACTGCAGACCGATGCCTGGCGTCGCTACGTCAGCACACGCGGACTCAAGAGCGGCGACATGGCCGACCAATTGCTGCGCATCGGCCTGGCCGACGAGGTGGGTGGCACCGTACAACCCAAACGCGCCGCCGTATTGCTGTTTGCCGACGAGCCCGGCAGCTTGCTGGCTGCACACGACACCCGGGCCGACATCCGTGTGATGGTGTACGACGGCAAAGCGGTGGTGCCGGGCGCCACGCCCAACCTGCGCAAACAGCCCAAGACCGTGCGCGGCCCGCTGGTGGACCAGATCGACTCGGCCGTAGCACTGGTGCTGGATGAGCTGGCCCAAGGGCTCACACTCTCGGGGAGCGGCTTCAAGACGCAACACATCTACCCCGAGCGGGTGGTGAAGGAGGCCATCGTCAACGCCGTGGTGCACCGCGACTACCGGCTCAACCGAGACATCTTCATCCGCATCTTCGATGACCGGGTGGAGGTGGAGAGCCCCGGCGTGTTTCCGGGCGGCATCACGCCAGCCACCATCGCCCGGGCCGGCTCGCGAGCACGCAACCCGCTGATTGCCCAGAACCTGCGCGAATTCCCCGTGGCCCCCAACATCGACGCCGGCGAGGGTGTGCGCATGATGTTTGCCGAGATGGCGCAGGCCAAGCTGTACCCGCCACAGTACCGGCAGAGCATCGACGCCGAGGTGGAAAGCGTGACCGTGACGCTGCTGAACTTGAAACGCCCGAGCGCCTGGGACGAGGTGAGCGACTGGATCGACCGCAACGGCTCGATCGCCAACGCCGACGTCGTTCGCATCGCCAAGATCGACACGCTGAAGGCATCCAAGCTGCTGGCAGGCTGGCGCGAACAAGGCCTGCTGGCGCCCCTGCCGGGACGTGGCAAGCGCAACATGGCCTACGCCAAGGCAACCCAGGGCGGAGAAAACGGGGCGTTGTTATCCGTGCTGGAAGAGAACAACGCCGCTCCCCGGGATTAGCTCTTTGAATTCAATCACTTAGAACCTGCGTTGTTCTCTGTGACGACGGCTTCCAAGTGAAGGATGGGTTCCTGAGGTTGAAGCCGTACTTTGACCGGCGAGTTGGTTTGTTTTCTGCAGCCCCGGTGAACAACGATGACGCCCCCGAAAATTCCATGTGGATCAATGACTTAACGCGATTGTTGTTTTCTAGGGGTCGCCTGCGTCTGCAGGTGATGGACGCCCTTCACAGGCACAGCACGGCATTGACCGTGCGCAGAAGGGGAGCAGGCGATGTCGAAACATCCTGCTCCCAAGCGGCAGCGCGACCTGAGGCAGGCCGACATCGTGCAGGCCTTGCTGGATGCGCAGCAACTGGTGGCGCTCTAGAGCAACTGGCGGTACTGAATGAACCCGCTGCGATCCGCGATCCGGTCGTACAGCAGCCGGGCCGAGGCGTTGTCCTCCTGAGTCAGCCAGTGCACGCGGGACGCGCCGGCCGCCCGTGCCGCTTCGTAGACATGCTCGATCAGCGCCCGCCCCACCCCCTGCCCCCGGACCGACTCCGCGCAGAACAGGTCCTGCAGGTAGCAGTAGTCACCCGCCGTCCAGCAACTGCGGTGGTAGATGTAGTGGACGAGGCCCACCAGACGCCCCTCCACCTCGGCCACGGCACAGTGCATCGGCTCTGCGGCGTCGTGGAAACGGTGCCAGGTCAGCTCGGTGGTCGAATCGGGAATGACGGCCTTGTAGAACTGCTGGTAGCCCTGCCAAAGGGGCAGCCAATGTTCGAAGTCGTCGGGGCGAGCCAGTCGGATCTGCATGGGGGACCTTGACGGAAAACAGCTCATGATTTTGAACCGATCCGTCTCATCCGGCATCAGCTCAGCCGTCCCGCTCCCGCAACGCCATGTCTTCGCGGTCCAGCCACACGCGGGCAGCCGCATCCATGTGTGCCCGCAAAGGGGGATAGGTCACACAGGCGTAACTCTTCACGTCCACAGAGATGGGCAAGGCACTGTCCTGAAACAGGGTGCCCAGCCGGTCGCAGTCGGCATCGGTGGCCGTTCCGTACAGCACCAGATCGAGGTCGGAGTTGGCGCGATGGCTCCCTTTGGCGCGGGAGCCGAACACGGCCACACGCTCGATGCGGTCAACCTGGGTCTTCAGGATGTCGATCACGATCTGCCGCTGAGCAGGGGTCAAGCCGAAGCGCTCCTGGTCTTGCACTTGCGGGGCGGCCATCACAGGGCTCCCGTCTCTAACCTGCGCACCATCAAGTATTCGTACAACTCGTCAAACGCAGCCAGATAGGTGCTGCGGATGTCGGCAATCACCTGTTCAAACACTGCGAAGTTGTAGGTGTGGGACATGCTGTTGCGCGCGTCCAGAGCGGTCTGCCACGCGTCTCCCCGCTGGATGATGCCTGCTTCGAACGCCCGGCGAATGACGGTGCGGGGGGTGATGGGCTCCAGCACGACACCCTCGCTTTCCAGGAAGTCCTTCATGGTCTTCCAGGCCAATTCCATGGTGTATTCAAAACGCTGGATCACACCTTCCTTCTCCAACTGGGTCAGCGGCCGCTCCTGCTCGATGGCTTCGCGCAGCAAACTGAACGCCCGACGGTAGTTGTCAAAGCGATAGCACCAGCGCGGGGTGGGATCGTTCATGGCGTGGCACTCCACAAGGAAAGGTCAATCGACCCTCTCATTGTCAGGCCTGCCCCGAAATCCATTCCAATCGTGTTTTACCGCCTTCTTTGCACGCCCATGCCCGAAACCACCTTCCACATCCCCGCCCTGAAGACCCAGGACGATGCCGACGCCGTCATGTTCGAGCTGCAGGACTTGCCCTGCGTCAGCCAGGCCGACGTGAATCTGCCGGCGCAGACTGCCTGGGTCAGCCACACGTCGATGATCGCGCCCGAGGACATCGCGGCGGCCCTAGGCGAGGCGGGATATGAGGCCGAGGTGCGCTGATTTGCACCACGCCACCGGCCTTGTGCATATACTACCCCCCAGTACTTGATTCGCCATGTCACATTCCCCCGAAGACAAGAAGAAGGCCCTGGCCCGCGTTCGTCGCATCAAGGGTCAGGCCGAGGCGCTGGAGCGTGCGCTGGAGGCCGGCGCCGACTGTGCGCCGGTGCTGCAGCAGCTCGCGGCGCTGAGGGGGGCGATCAACGGTCTGATGTCGGAGGTGATGCAGTCGCACATCCGCGAGGAACTGGCCAGCGGCCTGACCACGCCCGAGCAGCACACCCAACTGGCCGAGGACCTGACGAATCTGGTGAAAAGCTATCTGCGCTGAGCCGCCCCCAACCCCGCCTGACAGGAGAGAGACCATGAAATCCCGCGCCGCCGTTGCCTTCGCCGCTGGCCAGCCCCTGCAGATCGTCGAGATCGACGTCGCCCCGCCGCAAAAGGGCGAAGTGCTGGTCAAGATCACCCACACGGGCGTGTGTCACACCGACGCCTTCACCCTCAGCGGGGACGACCCCGAAGGCCTGTTCCCCGTCGTGCTGGGCCACGAAGGTGCCGGCATCGTCGTGGAAGTGGGCGAAGGCGTGACCAGCGTGAAGCCGGGCGACCACGTCATCCCGCTCTACA
>CAYYCN010000113.1:0-10418 GCA_964470355.1 uncultured Sphaerotilus sp. | reverse complement strand
CTGGCGCAGCGGCATGATCCCGATGCGGGCACGACGGGGGGCGGGGTTCCGGTGGAGAGTGTCCGCTCGGTGCTCATCGTGGAGGACAACGCCTTGCACGCCCAAGTGCTGCGGGCGCAGGCCGCCGATGTGTTGCCGCAGGCTCGCATCACCGTATTGAGCAGCGGTTTTGCCGCACTGATTCACATTGGGCGTGAATTGCCGGACCTGCTGATCACCGATATCCACTTGCCCGGGTTGGATGGATTGGCCATGTTGAGGCAGTTGCGTGCAGACAACCGCACGCGTCAAATGCCGACGGTTCTCATGTCGGCGTTGAGCGAGCCAGAACTGGCGGCTTGTGGTGCTTTGCCGGACGGGTTGCCCTTGCTGCGCAAACCGGTTGGCGAGGCGGCGTTGCGGACGGCCATGCGGGAGGTTCTGGCCTTGGGGGCCGACGCGTTCGCCTGAGACGATCGCCGGGTTTCAGGTGGCTGCGGTTACCGCGCTCATGCCGGCAACCCACGACAGGACCACCAGCGGTGCGGTTTCGGCACGAAGGATGCGGGGGCCGAGCGAGACCGAGCGTGCGCCTGCACGCAGCGCGGCAGATTCTTCGTCTTCTGACAGACCGCCTTCGGGGCCGCTGATCAGGGTGAGCGGAGCGTCGGCGTGCGCTCTCTGCGCCCAGCGGGAGGCCAGAGGCTGTGCTTCGCGCAGGCTCAACAGCCACGCCTCCCCACGGGCGTCCGCCTGCCACGACTGCAGTGCGTGCGCCAAGGGGCACAGCGGCAGCACTTCGGGGGCGCGGGTCGCCCCGCATTGCTGAGCGGCGGAAATCGCCACTCCTTGCCAATGCTCGCGTTTGCGCAATGCCCGCTCGCCGGAGAGCTTGAATACGGACCGCGACGTCAGCACGGGCTGGATGCGGTGCACGCCGAGCTCCGTGGCTTTTTCGACCAACCAGTCGAAGCGGTCGTTGGCGGGTATGCCGGCGATGAGGGTCACGGGCGTGGGCCACTCCGTGTCACGGGGCTCGTGGGCCAGCAATGTGACTTCGACGTCACTGCGTCCCATGCGCAGCACACGGGCTCGCCATTCGCCGCCTTGCCCATTGAACAAATGGAGGTCCTGGCCGGGCTGGAGGCGAAGGACCTGCACGTGTCGTGCGGGCCCAGGGGGGAGGTTGAAGGTCTGGCCGATTTGCAAGTCGGGCAGATCCACGTGAAAGCGGGCGCTCATGGGCGGAGGCTCCCGGTCATTGCCGAATTCGGCGCACCAGCGAGGTGGTGGAGTAGCCGTCTAGGAATGGGATGGCCTGTGCAATGCCTCCCCAGCTGCGCACCAAGCGTGTTTCTTCCAGCTCGTCCATGTTGTAGTCGCCGCCCTTGACGTACAGGTCCGGACGCAATTCGGACACCAGTGCGCAGGGGGTGTTTTCATCGAACAGCACCACGAGACTCACGCTTTCCAGCGCCGCGAGCACGCAGGCGCGGTCGACCTCGCCGTTGAGGGGGCGATCGGGACCCTTGCCCAGCGTGCGTGCGGACGCATCGCTGTTGAGTCCCAGGATCAAAGAACCCCCCAGCGCACGGGCCTGCGCCAAGTAGCTCACGTGGCCGCGGTGCAGGATGTCGAACACCCCGTTGGTGAAGACCCAAGGCCGGGGCAGGTGGGCCAGACGAGCGGGGGCGTCTTCGCGCGGGCACAGCTTGGACAGAAACGTGGGTGGGGTGAGCGACAGTTCGGTCATGCCGTGGATTGTCGCTGCGCGCCGGTCGTTTCACGCCTGGGGCAGGTTGCGTCGCAGTTGAATGGCTTCCGCCACGTGGGGGATGTCAACGGAATCGGACGCTTCCAGGTCTGCGATGGTCCGAGCCACGCGCAGGAGGCGATGCTGCCCGCGCCCGGACCAATGGAATTTGCGGGCGGCTTCGTCCAGAAAGCGTTGTGCATTGGGGGTGATCCGGGATTGGCCTTGCAAGTGTTGTGCGGCAAGTGCGGCGTTGGCGCAGCCCTGTCTTGTGGCCTGCCGCAGGTGTGCGGCCGCCACCCGCTCGGCCACCTCGCGGCTGCTGGGGCCTTGCGATGCACTGGCCAGCACTTCCGGTTCAATGGTGGGCACTTCGACCCTCAGGTCGATGCGATCCAGCAGGGGGCCGGACAGTCGGGATTGATAACGTGCGACGGCGTCGGATGAGCAGCGGCAGGCTGGACGTGTGGATCCCAGGTGTCCGCAAGGACAGGGGTTCATGGCGGCAATCAACTGGCAGCGGGCGGGGAACTCGGCGTGGCGGGCGGCCCGTGAAAGGGTGACCTTGCCGGTCTCCAGGGGTTCGCGCAGGGCCTCCAGTGCGGCGCGCGGGAACTCCGGGAGCTCATCGAGGAACAGCAATCCAAAGTGCGCCAGCGACACCTCGCCCGGGCGAGGGGGGACACCCCCTCCCACGAGCGCCACCGCCGAGGCGCTGTGATGAGGGCTGCGGAGCACCCGCTGTTTCCAGCCATGGCTGTGGAGCCGGCCTGACAAGCTCAGGACGGCTGCCGACTCCAGGGCCTGGGCCTCCGTCATGGGGGGCAGAAGACCTGGAAGTCGTTGTGCGAGCATGGATTTTCCGGTGCCCGGTGGTCCCACGAGCAGCAGACTGTGCTCGCCCGCGGCTGCGATTTCCAGCGCACGTTTGGCGTGTGCCTGGCCTCGCACGTCGCGTAGGCACAGCTGGGCCTCCTGGGATGCGGGCGGATGGGGCAGGGGGTAGGCTGGCGGCAACTGGGGTGGATCTTCCAGGAATGCCTCGACCACCTCGGAGAGCCGGTCGGCTTGCCACACGACCTGTCCCGGGACCCGTGCGGCTTCTTGTGCGCTGGCTCGGGGCAGGACCATCTGCCGGGAACAGCCCGTGCGTTTTCGGGCCAGCATCATGGCCAGCGGTCCTCGCACCGGTCGCAATTCGCCGCCGAGCGACAGTTCCCCGGCGAACTCGTGGTGGGAGAGTTTTTCTGCGTCCAGCAGGCCGGCTGCGGCCAGGATGCCCAGGGCGATCGGCAAGTCGAATCGTCCGCCCTCCTTGGGCAAGTCGGCTGGTGCCAGATTGACGGTGATCCGCTTGTTGTGGGGGAAGTCGAGTCCGCTGTTGTGCAGGGCTGCGCGCACCCGTTCCCGGCTTTCCTTGACTTCGACATCGGCCAAGCCGACGAGGGTGAAGCTGGGAAGCCCATTGGCCAGATGCACCTCGACGGTGACCTCCGGAGCCTCCAGGCCCACCAGGGCCCGACTGTGAATCACGGCAAGAGACATGAATGGGGCGTTGCGGCAGGGAATTCAGAGGTTGGCACGGGGCTGGGTTGCCTGGAGTGCCTCGATTCTGCGCAGAAGTGCGCATTTGGACACTCACCCTGAAGTGGGTGGCACTCAAATGGTGCATTGGCTCTTTCGTTGTGCATGCTGAGCCGGAATGGTGAGTCGTGAACCGTCCTGGGGCTCTGTACCGGGTGCGCCATGCCGGCACTTGCCTGGCACGATTGATGCGACAAGGGTCCGCGATCTGTCGATTTCCACACTGAAACCGTCAGAGCTCTCGCACACGGGTCGGGCGCCAGTCAGGGCGTCGGCGTGTGTCGAGGTCGGGTTTTTGATTTCAACTTGCGAGGACACCGCCATGAAGATGGTCACTGCGATCATCAAGCCCTTCAAGCTTGATGAAGTCCGCGAAGCGCTGAGCAACATCGGCGTTCAGGGCATCACCGTTACCGAAGTGAAGGGTTTTGGCCGCCAGAAGGGCCACACCGAGTTGTACCGCGGCGCGGAATATGTGGTCGATTTCCTGCCCAAAGTGAAGATCGAGGCGGCGGTGGACGACAGCATCGTGGACCGAGTGATCGAGGCGGTCGAGGGCGCGGCCCGCACCGGCAAGATTGGAGACGGCAAGATTTTCGTGACCGATCTCGAGCAGGTTCTGCGCATCCGCACGGGCGAGTCGGGCAAGGACGCCCTCTGATACGCGCCCCCAACAAAGAGGACACAACAATGAAGCTCATGCGATTCATGTGGGCCTGCCTGCTGGCAGCCCTCACTTTTGGGGCGTCCGTCGCGCAGGCGGCCGACTTCCCTGCCACGCAGATCCTGTTTGAATCGGGCTCTGCACAAGTGGCGGGTGATGCCGAAGCTGGCATCAAGGCCGTCGCGTCGTTCCTGGCGGAGCAAAAGGATGCCAAGGTCCAGCTGTCCGGTTTTGTGGATGGATCCGGCGACCCCGAGCAGAACAAGGCCCTGGCCAAGCAGCGTGCCGAGAACGTCAAGGCTGCGCTGGTGACGGCGGGTGTGGCGGAAGACCGGGTCCTCCTGCAGAAGCCCGAAGACATCACGGCCGGTCAAGGCGAAGAAGCCCGCCGCGTCGATGTCGCGCTGGCCGGTGCTGCGGTTGCGGCGCCCGCGGCCGCAGCCGAGGCGGCTTCGGCCACGGAAGCTGCGCCTGCCGCAGCCGCGCCCGAGATCAACAAGGGTGACACCGCATGGATGATGCTGTCCACTCTGCTGGTGATCCTGATGACCCTGCCGGGTCTGGCCCTGTTCTACGGCGGCCTCGTGCGAGCCAAGAACATGCTGTCGGTGCTGATGCAGGTGATGGTCACCTTTGCGCTGATCGTCGTGCTGTGGGCCATCTACGGTTACAGCCTGGCGTTCACGGAAGGCAATGCGTTCTTCGGTGGATTTGATCGTCTGTTCATGAAGGGCGTTTGGGACAACCTCGCCGGCACCTTCGTTCCCGCGGCCACCTTCAGCAAGGGTGTCTACATTCCCGAGATCGTGTTTGCGGCCTTCCAGGCCACGTTCGCGGGCATCACCTGCACGCTGATCGTCGGTGCCTTTGCCGAACGCATCAAGTTCTCCGCTGTGCTGCTGTTCATGGTGATCTGGTTCACCTTCAGCTACATCCCTGTGGCGCACATGGTGTGGTACTGGATGGGGCCGGATGCGTACACCGGTGCCGATGTGGTCGATGCCATGAACGGCAAGGCTGGTTTCCTGTGGCAAATGGGTGCCCTGGACTTCGCGGGCGGTACCGTCGTGCACATCAATGCCGCTGTGGCCGGCCTGGTGGGTGCTTACATGGTGGGCAAGCGTGTTGGCTACGGTCGTGAGTCGATGGCGCCGCACAGCTTGACCCTGACCATGGTCGGTGCCTCGCTGCTGTGGGTGGGCTGGTTCGGCTTCAATGCCGGTTCTGCACTGGAAGCCAACGGTTTCGCGGCTCTGGCCTTCATCAACACCCTGTTCGCGACCGCTGCGGCCGTCCTGGCTTGGTGTGTCGGTGAAGCCCTCATGAAGGGCAAGGCTTCGATGCTGGGTGCCGCTTCGGGTGCCGTGGCGGGTCTGGTGGCCATCACGCCGGCGGCCGGCAACGTGGGCATCGTTGGCGCGCTGATCATCGGCGGTCTGGCGGGCTTCGTCTGCCTGTGGGGTGTGAACGGACTGAAGCGCCTGCTGGGTGCTGACGACTCGCTGGACGTCTTCGGTGTGCACGGCGTGGGCGGTATCCTGGGCGCGCTGCTGACCGGTGTGTTCAATTCGCCCAATCTGGGTGGCCCGAGCCTGGTGGCCGACTGGACGACGGTGGCGATGGTCACTCCGGATGCTTACAGCATCGCGGGTCAGGTCTGGACGCAGGCCAAGGCCGTGGGCATCACCATCGTGTGGTCTGCGGTGGTGTCGCTGGTCGCCTACAAGGTGGTGGATGTCGTGATCGGTCTGCGCGTCGCTGAAGACGAAGAGCGCGAAGGCCTGGACATCAGCTCGCACGGCGAAACCGCCTATCACAAGTGATCCGAACATCCTGAGTCGGAATGTGGCCACCTTCGGGTGGCCATTTTTTATTCTCGGGGACCGATCCCGTCGTTCCTAGAATGGGGCATTCCCGCACATCACCTCCCAGGTAGCTGCTCATGGTCCCTCACCTCGCCACCGCCTTGAATGGTCCGATCAATGAACTCGAAGCGCGCATCCTGGATTCGATGCCGGCGATCGAGCGCTGGTTTCGCCTTGAATGGATGGAGCACACGCCGCCGTTCTATACCGCCGTGGATGTGCGCAACGCCGGGTTCAAGTTGGCGCCTGTCGAGACGGACCTGTATCCGGATGGATGGAATCACCTGACGGATGAAATGCTGCCTTTGGCGGTCCAGGCGGCAATGGCGGCGATTGAGAAGATCTGCCCGGAAGCCAAGAACCTGCTGGTGATTCCGGAGCGCACGGGCAGCGTGTCTCACCTGGAAAACGTGGCGCGCTTGGGGCGCATCTTTTCGCTGGCGGGACTCAACGTGCGTTATGGCAGCCTGGATCCGTCCCTGAAGGAGTCGCGGACCTTTGAACTTCCCGACGGTGACGCCCTGTGCGTGGAGCCGCTGTTGCGCACGCAGCGTCGCCTGGGACTGAAGAACTTCGACCCCTGCACGATCTTGCTCAACAACCGGCTCTCGAAGGGGGTGCCGGGTGTCGTGGAGGATCTGCATGAGCAGTACGTGCTGCCGCCGCTGCATGGCAGTGATTCGGTGCGCCGTCGTGTCCATCACCACCAGGCCTACGAAGAGGTGGCCAAGAAGTTTGCGAAGTTGCTGGGCATGGATCCGTGGCTGATCCATCCCATGTACGGCGCGTGCACGCTCGAGCCTGGGGCGGGGCGTGAGGATGTGTTGCGCACCGCGGTCGAGGCGGTGATGTCCAAGGTGCGGCGCAAGTACAAAGAATACGGAATCAACGAAAAGCCGTTTGTGGTCATCAAGGAGGATGGCTTGGGGGGTGAGGGCCTGCCGCCTTGTGTGGTGCGGGATGCCCGGGAGATGGACGAGGCCTTTTGGGCGCGGCTGGGTCGCCACCTCGATCCTGCCGCGACGTGTGGGCTGCTGGTGCAGGAGGGGGTGCCGACGCACGAGCGCATCAACGACGCGGTGGCCGAGCCGGTGGTCTACATGATGGACCGGTACGTGGTGGGCGGGTTCTATCGCATCCACACGGAGCCGGAGGGTGTGGGGGCCAAGGGCGCGTCCTATGTGCCCTTGGCGTTCGCCAAGAGTCACCACCTCCCCAAGAGCGGAGCGCGTCCAGGTGCCAGTGCGCCGAATCGGTTCTACATGTACGGGGTCATCGGTCGCCTGGCGATGCTGGCCGCTTCTTATGAGTTGGAAGCGACCGACCCCAACGCCGAGGTGTACGACTGACCTGGAAAATGAATCGGCTGCCCGCTTGCAAAAGGCGGATGGCCGGTGCATAATGTCAGACTCTTCTGGCTTGTGTCACGTGCCTGGCCGTGCGTGGTGCAATCTGGTTTCGCCCCAAACCTTCTTCGAATTCATGTTCGGGGAAGCGACGGGCCCAAGACTGACCGCGGCGGTGCCCAGCGTGGCTCCGAGTACGGGATAAGTTGGGGTAAACATGATCCAAATGCAATCGCGACTGGACGTCGCGGACAACACCGGCGCGAAGTCCGTCATGTGCATCAAGGTGCTTGGCGGTTCGAAGCGTCGTTATGCCGCCATCGGCGACGTGATCAAGGTCAGCATCAAGGAAGCTGCGCCGCGTGGTCGCGTGAAAAAGGGCGAGGTCTACAACGCTGTTGTGGTTCGCACTGCCAAGGGCGTTCGTCGCCAAGATGGTTCGCTCGTGAAGTTTGATGGCAATGCAGCCGTGCTGCTCAACGCCAAGCTGGAGCCGATCGGCACCCGCATCTTCGGCCCCGTGACCCGCGAACTGCGGTCCGAGCGCTTCATGAAGATCGTGTCGCTGGCTCCTGAAGTGCTCTAAGCCGACCGAAGGACAGGCAATGAACAAGATTCGCAAAGGCGACGAAGTCATCGTGCTGACCGGTCGCGACAAGGGTAAGCGCGGCACGGTTTCTCTGCGTGTGGATGCCGATCACCTGGTGGTCGATGGCGTCAACGTCGTGAAGAAGCACGTTCGTCCGAACCCGCTCAAGGGCACGACCGGTGGCATCGTCGACAAGACCATGCCGATTCACCAATCCAATGTGGCGATCTTCAATCCCGCGACCGGCAAGGCCGACCGCGTGGGGATCAAGCTGCTGGACGACGGCAAGAAAGTGCGCGTCTTCAAGTCCAGCGGTGAAGAGCTGAAGGCCTGAGGCAGGGGTTGAGAATGTCGCAACAACAAGCTCGTCTGCAGGCTTTCTACCGTGACACGGTGGTGCCTCAGCTGATGGAAAAGTTCGGTTATACGTCGGTCATGCAAGTGCCGCGTTTCGAAAAGATCACCCTGAACATGGGTGTGAGCGAAGCGGTCGCCGACAAGAAGGTCATGGATCACGCCGTGGGCGACCTGACCAAGATCGCAGGCCAGAAGCCCGTGGTGACCAAGAGCCGCAAGGCCATCGCCGGATTCAAGATCCGTGACGGCGTGCCCATCGGCTGCATGGTGACCCTGCGCGGTGTCCGCATGTTCGAATTCCTGGATCGTTTCGTCACCGTGGCTCTGCCGCGTGTGCGTGACTTCCGCGGGATCTCGGGTCGTTCCTTCGATGGTCGTGGCAACTACAACATCGGTGTCAAGGAACAGATCATTTTCCCGGAAATCGAGTACGACAAGGTCGACGCGGTCCGTGGTCTGAACATCAGCATCACCACTTCCGCCAAGTCCGACGACGAATGCAAGGCGCTGCTGGCAGCGTTCCGCTTCCCGTTCAAGAACTGAGGTTGACATGGCAAAACTCTCTCTCATCCAGCGCGAAGAAAAGCGCGAGAAGCTGGTCGCCAAGTACGCCAAGAAGTTCGCTGAACTGAAGGCCATCATCGCCGACCAAAGCAAGTCTGAAGACGAGCGTTATCTGGCCCGCCTGGCACTGCAAAAGCTGCCGCGCAACGCCAATCCGACCCGTCTGCGTGCCCGTTGCGAAATCACCGGTCGTGCTCGCGGTACCTTCCGCAAGTTCGGTCTGGGTCGCACGAAGATCCGTGAACTGGCCTTCCGTGGTGACATCCCCGGTGTCATCAAGGCCAGCTGGTAATCCGGCGCCCTAGGGTACGAACAGGAGTTATTCCATGAGCATGAGTGATCCTATCGCCGACATGCTGACCCGCATTCGCAACGCCCAGATGGTCGAAAAGGCCGCTGTGGTGATGCCGTCCTCCAAGCTGAAAGTTGCCATCGCGCAAGTGCTGAAGGATGAGGGTTACATCGACGGTTTCTCCGTGAAGAGCGAAGACGGCAAGTCGCAGCTCCAAATCGGTCTCAAGTATTACGCAGGTCGTCCGGTGATCGAGCGCATCGAGCGCGTCAGTCGTCCGGGCCTGCGGATCTACAAGGGCCGTCACGACATTCCCCAGGTCCAGAACGGACTGGGTGTGGCCATCGTCACCACCCCCAAGGGTGTGATGACCGATCGCAAGGCACGCGCAGCCGGTATCGGCGGCGAAGTGCTCTGCTACGTCGCCTAAGGAAGGAGATCGCATATGTCCCGCGTTGGAAAGATGCCGGTTGCCATTCCTCAAGGGGTGGAAGTCACGATCGGTGCTGACCAGATCTCGGTCAAGGGTGCCCAGGGCACTCTGGTCCGTGCGGCCAATCCGCTGGTCAAGGTCGAAAGCAATGCCGGAGTGCTGAGCTTCGCTCCTGTGGATGAGTCCGCAGCGGCGAACGCCATGTCCGGCACCATGCGTGCTCTCGTGAGCAACATGGTCAACGGTGTGAGCAAGGGCTTCGAAAAGAAGCTGAACCTGGTCGGCGTGGGTTTCCGCGCCCAGGCCCAGGGTCAGAAGCTCAACCTGCAGATCGGGTTCTCTCACCCGGTGGTGAAGGAAATGCCGGCTGGCATCAAGGTGGAAACGCCTGTGCCGACCGAAATCCTGATCAAGGGCGCTGACCGTCAGGTCGTGGGCCAGCTGGCTGCTGAGGTTCGTGCATTCCGTCCTCCCGAGCCCTATAAGGGCAAGGGCATCCGTTATTCGGATGAGAAGGTCGTGATCAAAGAGACCAAGAAGAAGTAAGGAGCCGCATCATGTTGACCAAGAAAGAACAACGTCTGCGTCGCTCCCGTCAGACCCGCGCGCGTATTGCCCAGCAAGACATCGCGCGTCTGACCGTGTTCCGCACCAACCTGCACATCTACGCTTCGGTGATCTCGAGCTGCGGTGGCAAGGTGCTGGCCACGGCTTCGACCGTCGAGAAGGAAGTGCGCGACCAGATCGGCGCGGGTGGCAAGGGTGCTACCGTGAGCGCAGCCGCTCTGATCGGCCAGCGCATTGCCGCCAAGGCCAAGGCCGCTGGCGTCGAGAAGGTGGCTTTCGACCGTTCGGGTTTTGCTTATCACGGACGCGTCAAGGCTGTGGCCGACGCTGCCCGTGAAGGCGGCCTGCAGTTCTAAGCGCATCGCACGCTCACGAAGGAACACGAAATGGCTAAGTTTCAACCGAAGGTCGCTGACGAAGGTCGC
>CAYYCN010000112.1:0-10614 GCA_964470355.1 uncultured Sphaerotilus sp. | reverse complement strand
CAGGTGCACCACCGAGCCGCCGAGCTGGTACATGCCGGCTTCAAAACTCACGCGGGTGCGGGTGCTGGCCTTCTCGAAGATCATGGCCAGCGTGCGATCGGCCAGGGGCTGGTAACGCTCGTAGTTCTTGAAGCGCGTCTTGATCAGGCGAGCGCGCTCGAACAGGTACGCGTATTCCTGCAAACGCAGGTCCTTGAACTGCAGGTAGTGCTTCATGAGGCTCATCCCGGGTTTCATGGCATCGTCTCTGGTGGGGGCTCTCTCGGGCCCAGGGGCATGGGGTGTGGCACGGACGGCGCGGGGCCGGTCTCAGGCCGAGGGCGCGAGGAACGACCGGACGATCGGCCCCAGCAGGGCCACGATCTCGTCGGCCTCGGCCGTCGTGAGGATCAGCGGGGGCACGAGGCGGATGACGCAGTCGGCCGTGACACTCAGCAGCAGTCCGGCGTTCATCGCCCGCGTCAGGACCTCACCGCACGGACGATCCAGCTCGATGCCCAGCATCAGGCCCGCGCCGCGGATCTCGACCACCCCGGCCAGACCCGCCAGTTCACGCTCCAGCGCCGCCTTCAAGTGGGCGCCCACCGAGGCGGCGTGGGCCAGCAGCCCGTCCTCCTCCATGATGCGCAGCGTCTCGATCCCTGCCCGCATCGACAACGGATTGCCGCCGAAGGTGGTGCCGTGATTGCCCGGCTGGAAAATGTGCGCCGCGCGCGGACCGCAGACCACGGCCCCGATGGGCACGCCCGAGCCCAGGCCCTTGGCCAAGGGCATCACGTCCGGGACG
This sequence comes from uncultured Sphaerotilus sp., assembly GCA_964470355.1. Taxonomy (GTDB): domain Bacteria; phylum Pseudomonadota; class Gammaproteobacteria; order Burkholderiales; family Burkholderiaceae_C; genus Sphaerotilus. Next base: position 9,827 of record CAYYCN010000112.1, on the reverse strand, counting down.
ATGCCCGCCCACTGGTGCGCAAACCACTTGCCCGTGCGCCCAATGCCGCACTGCACCTCGTCGAGCATCAGCAACAGGTCGTGCCGGTCACACAGGGCGCGCAGGGCCTGCAGGTAGTCCCAGCGTGCCGGATTCACCCCGCCCTCTCCCTGAATGGTCTCCAGGAAGATGGCCACCACATCGGGGTGCTCGCGCAACGCCGCCTCGACGGCGGCCACATCGTTGAGCGGCACCCGCACGAACCCCTCCACCAACGGCCCAAAGCCGGCCTGCACCTTGGGATTGCCGGTGGCGGACAAGGTGGCGATGGAACGGCCATGAAAGGCCTTCTCGTAGACGATGACCTTCGGCGACGCAATGCCCTTGTCGTGGCCAAACTTGCGCGCCAGCTTCAGAGCGGCTTCGTTGGCCTCCAGGCCCGTGCTGCAGAAGAAGGCATTGGTCAGGCCCGACAGTTCCACGAGCTTGGCAGCCAGTTGCTCCTGGCCCGGCACGTGGTAGTAATTCGAGCAATGGATCAGGGTCGCCACCTGCTCCTGCAGCGCTGCCACGAACCGGGGGTGGGCGTGGCCCAGGGTGTTGACGGCAATTCCCCCCAACCCATCCAGGTATTCGCGCCCCGCCGTGTCCCAAACGCGACAGCCTCGGCCATGGGACAGCGCGATCGGCAGTCGGCCATAGGTCTTCATCACGTGAGGTTCTTCGACGACGGTCGGGGTCACGGCGGCATTCATCAGGCGCATCTCCCTGTGCAAAAACGGGGTGAATGAAAAATGGCGCCCCGGCAAGCGTGGGCGCCAATGCCATTGTACGGACTGGGAAACCGGCACGACTCGACAGCGAAAAGACAGCCGTTGCTGTCAGAATGCCGGGTTGTGCCAAGCAGGCACGATCACCGCGTGAGGTGCGCGACAGTCTGTACCAAGGGTGTTGCAGCACCTCACAACTTCAGTCTCTAGATCACTCTCCAGAGCGGCCAACGCGCGCCCACCAGGCGGCAAGGATCGAACCAGGTGACCCAAAAAACCAAACCGCGTGAAGTGTTCATCCAGGGCATCACCCTGGAAGGCCGCACCTTCCGCCCCAGCGACTGGGCCGAGCGCCTGGCCGGGGCGATGTCGTGTTTCCGGCCCGGGGGTGCCAAGGCCGGTCCCGGCGGCATCGGCTCGGCCATCGGCTATTCACCCTACTGCATTCCCACCGTGATCGGCGGGACCAAATGCGTGGTCGTCAACGAAGCGCTCAAGGGCATCGAGCCCATGGCCTGGGACTTCGTGATGAACTTCGCCCGAGACAACCACCTGCAGGTGATCGAGGCCTGCCTGCTGCCGGATCCCCCGGCGGCCAAGAAGGGCTGACGCTGCCTCGGCGCCCTGCCCCCTCGCTTCCCACCGGCCTCGCGGCTGGAGACCCAAGACCTCGTCAGGTCCGAGCCAACGGCGGCTCCGGCGTCTCCTCGCGGATCGGCCCCCGACCGCTCCAGCGGTCCAGCGCCAGGTAGATCACCGGCGTGATGTAGAGCGTGACGGCCTGCGACACCAGCAGCCCGCCCACCACCGCCAGCCCCAGCGGCTGACGCAGTTCCGCCCCCGCCCCCCAGCCCAACGCGATCGGCAAGGCACCCATCAGCGCGGCCAGCGTCGTCATCGTGATCGGCCGCAACCGCAGCAGGCACGCCTGACGGATCGCCACCTCCGGCGCCAGCCCCCCCTCGCGCTGCGCCTGCAGGGCGAAGTCGATCATCATGATGGCGTTCTTCTTCACGATGCCGATCAGCATCAGGATGCCGATGGTGGCGATGAGGGTGAGGTCGTGACCCAGGAGCATGAGGGTGGCCAGGGCCCCCACGGCGGCAGAGGGCAGCCCGGCCAGGATGGTGATCGGGTGGATGTAGCTCTCGTAGAGCACCCCGAGCAGCAGGTAGATCACTGCGATGGCCGCCAGCAACAGCATCCACTGCCCGGACTGTGAGTCCTGGAACACCGCGGCGTCACCGCCCCACGTCCCGATGACGGACGCCGGCACCTGCAGGTCCGCCACATGGCGCTCCAGTCGGCGGGTGGCCTCGCCCAGCGGCACCTCCGGCGCCAGGTTGAAACTCAAGGTGATCGCCTGGAGCTGTCCTTGGTGATTCACCGCCGTGGGACCGGTCGTGCGCACCACCCGGGCCACGGACGACAGCGGCACCAGCGCGCCACCTTGGGCCCGCACCCGAATCTGACCGATGGAAGCCTCGTAGGCCCGCTCCTCGGGGTGCGCCTCCAGCAACACCACGTACGTGTTGCCGGGTGCATAGATGCTCGACACTTGGCGCTCCCCCAGCGCGCTGTACAACGCACTGCGGATCTGCGCCATGTCCACGCCCAGCAGGTTGGCGCGGTCGCGGTCGATCTCGAGGCGGGCCTGCAGGCCCCGGGACTGCGCATCGCTGGTGACGTCGCGGAATCGGTCGTCCTCGCGCAGGCGGGCCTGCAAGCGCTCGGCCCACTGACCCAACGAATCTGCACTCACGCTCTGCAGCGTGTATTGGTATCGGCTCTTGCTGGCACGGCCGCCCAGCCGCAGGTTCTGCACCGGGTTGAAGTAGACCTGCACACCCGGCACCTCCCGCACCGACCGGCGCAGGCGCGCGAGCACCTCTTCCATCGAACCCCGCTGTGCCCGGGGCTTGAGCGACACGAACATGCGGCCCGTGTTGAGCGTCGACGCACTGCCGCCTCCGCCGAAGAACGAGCCCACGGCCTCCACCGCCGGATCTCCGCGCACGATGGCGGCCAGCCGGTCCTGCAACTGCCGCATGGCGTCGAAGGAAATGTCTTCGGCGGCTTCGGTGTTGACCATTACCTGACCGATGTCCTCCTGGGGGAAAAAGCCCTTGGGAATGGCCTGGAACATCCACACCGACAGCACGAGGCTGCCCACCGCCAAGGCCCCCACCGCCACCCGATGCGCCAGGGCTGCGTCCAGGGTGCGCGCATACAACGCCAGCAGGCGATCGAACCCCGCCTCGAACAGCCGCCCCAGGGCCCCCTCGCGCACCTGCCCATGAGCCGGCAGGAAACGGCTGGCCAGCATCGGCACCAGCGTCAGCGAAACCAGCGCCGACACCAGGACCGACAACCCCACCACCACCGCAAATTCATGAAACAACAGCCCAATCACCCCCGGCATGAAAAAGATCGGGATGAGCACGGCCACCAGGGAGATCGAGATCGACACGATGGTGAAGGCCATTTCCCGGGCGCCCTTGAGCGCAGCTTCGAACGGGGCCAGGCCCGCCTCGACGTGACGCACGATGTTCTCCAGCATCACGATGGCATCGTCCACCACCAGCCCCACCGCGAGTGTGATGCCCAGCAGCGACACGTTGTCGAGGCTGTAGCCTCCCACGTACAGCAGCGACAGGGCCCCGATCAGCGACACGGGTAACGACAGGGCCGGAATCAGCGTGGCGGCGGCCCGGCGCAGGAACAGAAAGATCACCAGCACGACCAGCACCAGCGTCAGTGCCAAGGTGAGGTTGACGTCGTGCAGGGCCTCTTGGATCGAGACGGATCGGTCGTTGAACGGCACCAGCGTCACCGAGGCGGGCAACTGCGCCTGGAACCGCGGCAGTTGCGCTCGCACCCGACGCACCACCTCGACCGTGTTCGCCTGAGGCTGTCGCTGCACGGCCAGGGTGATCGAAGGCTCCCCATTGAAACTGGCGGCCGAACGCGCCGTCTCGATGCTGTCGATGACATCGGCCACGTCCTTGAGCCGCAGCCCGCCCCCCCCCTGACGGGCCACGATCAGTTCGCCAAACTCGGCCGCGTTGCGCAACTGGGCGTTCGCCTGCACCGTCAGCGTCTGGCGCGGCCCTTCCACGAAGCCCAGCGGGGTGTTCGGGTTGGCGGCGGCGACGGCGGCCCGCAATTCATCGAGCGTGAGGTTGCGCTCGGCCAGTGCCTGGAGACGCGCCTGGATGCGCACGGCGTAACGCTTCTGGCCAAAGATCGAGACCTGCGCCACCCCCGGCAACGTCGACAGGGATGGCGAAATCAGGTTCTCGGCGTAGTCGTTGAGTTCCGAAGGCACCAGCGTCGGCGACGTCATGGCCAGCAGCAGCACGGGCGCATCGGCCGGGTTGAGCTTGCGGAACGACGGCAGCGTCGTCATCTCCGTCGGCAGCGATCGCTGCGCCCGCAGCAGGGCCGACTGCACGTCCAGAGCCGCCCCGTCGATGGAGCGTGACGCCTCGAACTCCAGCGTGACCGAGGTCTGCCCCAGTGTGTTGACCGAACTCACGGCCACCAGGCCGGCAATGGTCGAAAACTGCTTTTCCAGCGGCAAGGCCACCGAGCTTGCCATGGTCTCGGGACTGGCCCCCGGCAGGCTGGCCGACACCTGGATCACCGGCGTGTCGTAGGACGGCAGGGCCGCCACCGGGATGCGCGCCAACGCAAAGGCGCCGGCGAGCACGATGGCGAGGTTCAGCAGCACGGTCATCACCGGCCGCCGGATGAACAGATCGGTCCAGCGCCCGTTCATGGCCGCCCCGAAGCGGCGGCCGGCACCGCGGACGCCGAACCGTCACGGCCACCGGATCGCTGCGCCGCATCCGTCACCCGAACCCGGGTGCCTGGGCGCACCTGCTGACGCCCTTCGACGATCACCCGCGCCCCTTCGTCCACACCATCCACGGCCGCCAAATCACCATCCGTGTGCCTCAGACGCACGGGCTGGAGACGAGCCCGACCGTCTGGGTCGACCACATAGACCTGCCGCTCGGTGCCCCGCTGCTGCAGCGCCGCCTGGGGGATCACGAGCACCTGGCGCAGCGTGGCCAGCTTCAGCCGCACCTGCACGAACTGCCCGGGCCAGAGGCGCCGATCGGCGTTGTCCAGCCGCCCCTTCACCGCCACGGTGCCGGTGGCACTGTCGACCGCACTGTCGACAAAATGAATCGCCCCGCTCCATGTCGACGCCTGCGCCAACATCCCGCCCTGGGCCGCAGGCGGCAACTGCACCTCGACCGTGGCCACAGGCGCCTGCGCCCCCACCAGCGACGGCAGCGCCGACGCAGGCACCGCAAAGCCCACGCCGATCGGATCCATCTGCCGAATCACGGCCAAGGCCTCGCCCGTGGTCTGCACCCGCGCCCCGGGACGCACCGTGATGGCGCCCACCCGCCCCGCCATCGGGGCCTTCAGACGGGTGTCGGACATCGCCACTTCGGCGGCCCTCATGGCCGCCTCGTCCGCCTGGACCACGGCTTGCTGGGCCTGCACCTGAGCCTGAACGGACTCCAGCGCACCGGCCGACACGAATTCGGCAGCCAGCAGTTCACGCGCCCGCCGCTCCTGGCGCTCCAGATCGGCCAACTGGGCACGGTCTCGCAGCCATTGGGCCCGCGCACGATCGGATTCGGTGCGGGCGGTCCGGTCGTCCAGCGTGAACAGGAGCTGACCCCGGGCGACCGACTGCCCCTCCTCAATGTGGAGCTGCACCAGCGTGCCGTTCACCTGGGGGCGCACCTCGACGCTCTGCAACGGCACGATGGTGCCGGACGCCTCAAAGAGCACCGGCAGGTCCCGACGCACCACGGGCGCCACGGACACCAGCGGGGTCGGGGCCGCGGACGCCGCCGGGGCCCCGGCCGGCGCTTGTGCCCCTCGCTGCCAGAACCAGGCCCCACCAGCCAAAAGAGCCAGAAGGACCACGACGATCAGGTTTCGGGGAGCGGAGGATGTCATCGGAAAAGGCTTCGGCAACCGGGAACGGCATCGGGGACGGCGGTGTCCCGCATCAGCCGGGAATCTAGCATTGCGATCGCTAAGATCGCGGCTGCCCTGAATCGCCCTGCTCGCATGTCCCTGTCCGTCCTCCCCGAAACCCCGAATCGTCCGCAAGCTGACCTCACGCCCCATCCGGCCTGGCTGGCCGTGTCGCTGGTCCTGGCCTGGGTCGCGTTCACGCTGGTGGTCAACACGTCGCAGTACGGCGATCACTTCGAGCAATTCGCCTGGGCCCAAAGCCTGGAATGGGGCTACCCCAAACACCCACCCTTCCCAAGCTGGATGCTGGCTGCGCTGAACTCGCTGGTGGGCCGCCAACCGGCGTGGCCTTCGGTGCTCTCGGCGCTGTGCCTGGCGGTCACCGCCACCTGCACCTGGCAGATCGGGAAGGCGCTGATCGGGGCCGAGCGGGCCGCACTGGCCCTGTTGCTGTGGGGGTTGCAGCAAGGTTTTGCCAGCAAGGCCCAGCTGTTCAACCACAACTCGGCCCTGGTGGCCCTGGTCGCGGCCACGGCCTGGGCCACGCTGGCGGCCGCGCGCCGCTCAGGTCGAGGTGACACCGCCCGCTGGCACTGGGTGGGGGTCGGCGTGCTGGCCGGGCTGGCTTCGTTGTCCAAATACCAGGCGGTTGTGCCGCTTGTGGGACTGCTGGTGGCCTTGGCCTGGAGCGGCGCGCTGCGGGTGCCCCAGGTCTGGAAAGGCGCGCTGCTGGCGGCCGGGGTGGCCATTGGGGTGTTCCTCCCACATCTGTCGTGGGTGGCGCAGCACCAATGGAGCACGGTCACCTACGCCAGCCAGTCCGGCACGGCCCTCGACTTCGGGCAGCGCCTGTCCAGCCTCGGGGTGTTCCTCGTGCTGCAACTGCGCATGGTGGGCCCAGCCCTCGTGCTGCTGCTGATCGGGCTGGCCTGGCGCCATCGCACACCGCACCTCGCGGTGGAGGCCGACGGCCGCACCGAACAGCGCGCCTGGTTGATCGGACTGGTGGGGGTTCCAGCCCTGGCGCTGGTCGTCACGGTGATGTTGGGCGGCCTGAAGCTGCAGGACCATTGGGGCATCCAGAGCTTTCAGTTCCTGTGCCTCGCCGTGGCGTCGCTGTACGGCCGCTCGGTGGCCGCACGCTGGCGCACCTGGATCACGGTCGCCCTGGTGCTGCATGGGGCCTGGGCGCTGAGTTACGCCCTGCCGCGTTGGATGGGCAGCGGCCACAGCGACCGCCAGCGTGTTGACCAGTTCTTTCCAGCCCAGACGCTGGCCCATGGGGTCACGCAGGCGTGGCAAGCACACACGACCTGTCCGCTGCGCCTGGTGAGGGGACCTGGTTTTGAATCGGGCATGGTCGCGGTCTACGCCGGGCCAACCCCCCGACTGGTGGAGCTGGATCTCTCCAAAAGTCCCTGGCTCGACGCCGCCACGTTGGCCCGGCAAGGGTCCATGCTGGTCCAACTGGACACCCCGCCCCCCTGGCCACCCGAAGTGCCCGAGGCCCTGCGCGACGACACCCAGCGAGGAACCATCGAATTCAGAGGACCGGGTCGCACAAACGCCGCCCCGGCCCTCCTGCACTGGGCCTACGTGCCCCCGACCGCCACCTGCAACCCTTCGCCGACCCGGCCCTGACCCCAAGGGCGCACCACCACCCCAGCCTCCGAGAGCAGCCGCCCAAAATCCGGGTGGGTCATCCATTCGAACTCCCGGCGCCGCGCCGCGCCGATGACGTCGTCGACCGGTGTGTGGGCGGCAGGATGGCACATGATCACGTCACGAGGGGTGGCCAACGCCAGCCAGTCCCGCCACAGGCCGTGGAGACGGGCCGGGCCGGCATCAAATCCGTACACCCCCAGCAGGTGATCGCTGCAGCGCCACCCCGCAGACCGGGCAGAACGTGCCCAGGGACGAGCCCCAAACGCTTCAATGATCTGCGCCTTGCGACGCTCGGGCAGCGCAGGAGAGCGGGGGGCCTGCCCACAGCGCAGCCACGGGGCCTGCAGCGAGCCCACCGGAATGCCCAGGCGGTCCATGGCCTGCGCCAGTTCATCCAGCAGGAGATCACGCACGACCGGCAACTGCTGCACGTGCTGATGACCATCGACGTGCGCGGGCGCCCGCCCCAACGCGTCCACCAGCCCCCCAGTTGACGACGGATGCTTTCACGCATCGCCTGCCGAGGCAACAGGCGCAACGGCGCCCGCACCAGCAATTGCATCAACGGCCAGACCGGACCGGCAGCTCCCAAGCATTCGGTGAAATTCAGGTGCAACCCGACGTCCAGCACCTCCGGCGACACGGACCGCAGCCTGCGGGCGCTGCTGGGCCACGTGGGACCATCGGCCATCACGCTCAGGGCACCGATGCGCCCGAGGTCCACCAGCCGGTGACACGCCTCGTCCACACCCGGATGGAGCCCGTAGTCGTCCACGCAGATGCAGATCGCACGCGGCGTTCGGGCTGCGGCAAAGACCGCCCCGGCGGTGCCGCAGGTCTCGCTTAGGATCTCGGACATGCCTTCACTCCCCTCCGAGGCCGCCGGTTCGGCCCGCCATCAACTGCCCTGGTTCATCGCCGTGGGATGCACGGCTGCCGCCACCCACTGGGCGGTGGTCCGTGCCCTCGTCGAAACGGGAAATGGATCGCCGCTGGGCGCCAACGTCGCCGGCTGGCTGATGGCCTTCGGGGTGTCGTTCTGGGGACATCATCGTTTCACGTTTTCGGCCCAGGGCGCGCGGCTGTCCTCGGCCCTGCCCCGCTTCTTCGGGGTATCGCTCGTGGGTTTCCTGATCAACGAAGCCACCTACGCCGTGCTGTTGCACTGGGGCGGCTGGCGCTACGACCTCACGCTGGCCGCGGTGCTGGTGCTGGTGGCCGTGGGCACTTTCATCGTGAGCCGCAGTTGGGCATTCCGCCATCAAACTCGTTGAGCGGGCAACCCGGGGGGCCGGCGGGAACAGCCTCGAGCCCTCGCCCCAGTTCCTCACGCACAACGTAGAGCGGCCGGCCCTTCACTTCCTCGTACACGCGCGCCACGTATTCGCCCACCACGCCCAGGCTGATGAGTTGCACCCCCGCCAGGAAGAGCATGGCCACGACCAGGGTGGTCCAGCCAGTGACTTCATTGCCCCAGATCAGGTACTGCAGCACCACCGCAGCCGCGTAGGCGAACGACAGCATCGCCAGCACCACCCCCATCACGCTGGAGGCCCTCAGCGGCCAGTTGGTGAACGCCGTGATGCCCGCCAGGGACAACTGCGCCAGTCGGCCCACGTTGAAGCTGCTTTGTCCCGCCGCCCGAGGGGCGGGGGTGTAGGGGATCTCGGCGGTGGCAAAACCCACCCACGCGTACATGCCCTTCATGAATCGGTTGCGCTCGGGCAATCGGCGCAAGGCGTCGATCACACGCCGGTCCATGAGACGGAAGTCCCCTGCATCGGCGGGGACCCGCACGCGCCGATGGGCCGCGTTCAGCACCTTGTAGAACAGCCGGGTGGCCACCCGCTTGAAACGGGGCTCGTCGTCGCGGTTGAGCCGCCGGGTGTAGACCACGTCGGCACCGGCGCGCCAATGCGTCAGCATGTCCGGCAAGAAGGCTGGATCGTGCTGCAGATCGGCATCCATCAGCACCACGACCTGCCCCTTGGCCCGATCGATGCCGGCACTCAGCGCCGCTTCCTTGCCAAAATTGCGAGAAAGCAGCAGCGCGCACACCCCGGGACGGGTTGCACTCAGGTGAAGCAGATGCAGGGGGGTGTCGTCGCGGCTGCCATCATCGACAAACACGATTTCCCATCCGGCGGCGTGCGCCTGCAGCACCGGCTCCAGGCGGTCCACCAACGCCTCGACGTTGCCGGACTCGTTGAAACAGGGCACGACACAACTCACCGAAGGGCGGTTGCGCGATCGGACCGAGGGCAGCGAGCTCGAGATGCGGACGTTCATGCGGCCAAAGTCCCCACAAAAACGAGTAAGGGCAGCAACCTCACGATTGCTGCCCTTGCTGTATTGGTGCGGCTGGCAGGATTCGAACCCACGACCCCTTGGTTCGTAGCCAAGTAC
>CAYYCN010000111.1:0-10658 GCA_964470355.1 uncultured Sphaerotilus sp. | reverse complement strand
CGCAAGAGCAGGTGCTGCGGGTGAGTCTGCCTGTGCAGGCGACGCTGCCCGCCGATGTTTTCCAGGGGTTGGTCGAGCAGATTCGGGGACACATGGGTCCTGCGGTGCAGGCGCTGGCGCTGGTGTGGCGGCAACCGTATGCGGTGGGGTGCCAGTCCATCACGTCGGCAATCACGCTGGGGCTGGATCCGGCTTTGTGCAGCCACTCCTGTGGTGCGCCGCAGCAGCCGTCGAGGTATTTCAATGCCCGCTCGTCGCAGCCATTCAAGGATCTGGGCTTGCGGCCCTCCATGTTGCTGGCGGCGGCGGATGTCGGGGCCGGCCAAGCACTGGTGGATCGGGGCGCAGCCTCGGACCACAGCCTGTTGGCAACCCAGGCGCCCGTGCAGGCGCTGTACCTGTACAACGACGACATGGCCCGCAGCGTGCGGTTGCCGCTGTTTCCTCCTCCGGGACCGGTGGGGCGCTCGCCGGTCGCGGTTCACCTCGGCAAAGGGGTGGTGCCTGACAAGCCGACCCGGATGTTGCTGGTGCAGACGGGGGCGGCTCGGCTCGATGGGCTGGACGGCCTGAACGGGCAGTGGGTGCCCGGTGCCTTGGCCGATCACCTGACCTCCTTTGGGGGTGTGCTCGACGGTTCGGCGGGGCAGTCACCGGCTCTGGACTGGATCACGTCTGGGGCCACGGCTTCTTACGGCACGGTCAGCGAGCCGTGCAACCACGTCCAGAAGTTTCCGCATCCCCAGTTGCTGCTGCTGCACTACCTCCAGGGGGCCTCGGCGTTGGAGGCCTATTGGAAGAGCGTGGCCTGGCCTCAGCAGGGGGTGTTCATCGGCGAACCCCTGGCGGCACCGTTTGCGCCTTATTTTCAAGTGGGTCGCTGATTTTCCCTTTTGGATCAGGGTTGTGCACTCAGTGAACGTTTGAGGATTCGGTTTGGCCGTGCCCCGGGGACTGCCTAGAATTTTTTCAAGGACGGGCGCTCTGCCTGGTGCAGCCACACCGTCCGACATTCACTGGAGACAAGGCACATGAAGGTCACGAATCGATCGGTTCTGCAGCCCAGGCGGCTCGCGCGACCTCTGCACCTCCTCTGAGTCCCGCCGGGCCGATGGGTCCGGCTCCCTGTTGGCGTGCTTCATCCGTGCGTTCCGGATTTACCGACGCAGGGAGGGGTGCGTCCGTGCCTGCGAGAAACGCGGGCGGTCTGGCCTTCCGGTCACCGTCACGCACACAAAAGGAGACCCTCACATGAACCGCAAGACCTGGATCGCCGCCGCTGCGGCCCTGCTGAGTTCCGGCGCCGCCTGGGCCGACATCAACGTCGGCGTGGTCGCTTCCATGACCGGGCCGGCCGCCGCGCTGGGTGCCGAGACCCGCAAGGCCGTGGCCTTGTTTCCGACCTCGGTGGGTGGTGAAAAGGTGAACTTCATCGTCCTGGATGACGCCACCGACCCCACCAACGCCGTCAAGAACGTGCGCAAGCTCATCGGCGAAGACAAGGTGGACGCTCTACTCGGCCCCAACCTGATCAGCACGGCCATGGCGATGGCCGATGTGGCGGAAGCCGAGAAGGTGCCGATGGTGTCTGTGGCACCGCTGGATGTCTCCGGGGACAAGCGCAGCTTTGTTTTCCGCAGCGAACCCAGCGCCGACCTGATGGTGCAGCGGGTGGTGCGCGACATGGTGGAGCGGGGTGCCAAGACGGTGGGCTTCATCGGCTTCTCGGACTCGTGGGGCGAGGTGCTGCTCAAGGCGTTGACCAAGGCCACCGAGGGCAAGGTGAAGATCGTGGCCACCGAGCGCTACGGTCGCGCCGACCCGAGCGTGCAGGCGCAGGTACTCAAGGTGGTGGCGGCCAAGCCGGACGTGGTGTTCGTGGGGGGCTCGGGCACGCCGGCGGCCATGCCGCAGATCACGCTGCGCCAGCGCGGCTTCAAGGGACCGATCTACCAGTCGCATGGCGTGACCAGCAAGGAATTCCTGCGGGTCGGTGGCAAGGACGTGGAAGGGGCGTTGATTCCGGTTGGCCCGGTGCTGGTGGCCGAGCAACTCCCCGACAGCCATCCGAACAAAAAATCGGCCGTGGCCTTTGTGCAGAACTTCGAGGCCAAGAACGGGCCGGATTCGCGCTCCACGTTTGCCGGCGCGAGCTGGGATGCGTGGCTGCTGGTCCAGAACGCCATCCAGAGCGCGCAGAAGGCCAAGGTCAAGCCGGGCACGCCGGAATTCCGCACGGCCCTGCGTGACGGCCTCGAGAAGTCCAGCAAGCTCGTGGGCACCAACGGGGTCTACACGATGGCCGGCGGGGATCACGCGGGTTACGACGCGAGTTCCATCGTCCTGATCAAGGTGCAGGACAACCACTGGAAGCTGGTGAAGTGATGCCGGGCTCCTCCTGGCTCAGCACCGAGGCCGCGGCAGCGGCTTTGAAGGCCGCGGCGATCAGCGGCCAGCCCGTGGCACCGCTGCGCGACCGTCTGGCGCGCACCGACGTCGAGGCTGCGTACGCGATTCAGGAGCTCAACACCCAGGCTTGGCTGGGTGAGGGGCGTCGCCTGGTGGGCCGCAAGATCGGCCTGACCTCCAAGGCCGTGCAGGCCCAGTTGGGGGTGGACCAGCCAGACTTCGGCATGCTGTTCGCGGACATGTCCGTGGGCGATGGCGAGCCGGTGGCGGCGGGGCGGCTGATCCAGCCCAAGGTCGAGGCCGAGATCGCCCTGGTGATTGGCCGGGACCTGGACCACGAGCGGCACACCTACGCAGACCTGATGCGAGCCGTCGAGTTTGTGCTGCCCGCCATCGAGATCGTGGACTCGCGCATCGAGGGCTGGAATATCCGCTTCGTCGACACCGTGGCCGACAACGCCTCCAGCGGCCTGTTCGTGCTGGGCGGGCGCCCGGTGCGCCTGACGGACGTGGACGTGACCGCCTGCGCCATGCAGATGACACGCGGTGAGGAAGTCGTCTCGCGCGGCAACGGTCGGGCCTGCCTGGGCAGCCCGCTCAATGCGGCCGTCTGGCTGGCCGACGTCATGGCGCGTTGCGGTCGTCCGCTGCTGGCCGGTGACATCGTGCTGACCGGTGCCTTGGGCCCCATGGTGGCCGCCACGTCGGGGGACCGGTTCGAGGCCCGCATCGAAGGCCTGGGTCACGTCTGCGCCGAATTTGCTTGAGGTTGACGGCATTCAGAACGTGTCCTGCGGCGCTGTCGCGCACATGGGGTCGCTTCTGCGGGTGGCCACGCATGTGACGGACACGCGCCCATCCTGCGAACCCGAGCGATGAGCCTGATTGGCCTATTGGAGATGGAAGATGAGCAACAAGATCAAATGCGCCCTGATCGGGCCGGGCAACATCGGCACCGACCTGCTGGCCAAACTGCAGCGCTCTGCCGTGCTGGAGCCGGTGTGGATGGTGGGGATCGACCCCAACTCCGACGGCTTGAAGCGTGCCCGCGAGATGGGTCTCAAGACCACCTCTGACGGCGTAGACGGCCTGGTGCCCCACATGCAGGCTGACGGCGTTCAGATCGTTTTCGACGCCACTTCGGCCTACGTGCATGCGGAGAACTCCCGCAAGGTCAACGCGCAGGGCGCGCTGATGATCGACCTCACGCCTGCGGCCATCGGCCCGTACTGCATTCCCCCCGTGAACCTCAAGGCCCACGTGGGTTCCGGTGAGATGAACGTCAACATGGTGACGTGTGGCGGGCAGGCGACCATCCCGATGGTGGCGGCCGTGTCTCGCGTGCAGCCCGTGGCCTACGGCGAGATCGTCGCCACCGTCTCTTCCAAGTCGGTCGGCCCCGGCACGCGCAAGAACATCGACGAGTTCACCCGCACCACGGCAGGTGCGGTGGAGAAGGTCGGTGGCGCCAATAAGGGCAAGGCCATCATCGTGATCAATCCGGCCGAGCCGCCGCTGATCATGCGCGACACGGTGCATTGCCTGGTGGACGAGGCCGCAGGCGCTCCGGACCAAGCCGCGATCACGAAGTCCATCCACGACATGATCGCCGAGGTGCAGAAGTACGTGCCGGGCTACCGGCTGGTCAACGGCCCGGTGTTCGACGGCCAGCGTGTCACGGTTTTTCTCGAAGTCGAAGGCCTGGGCGACTACCTGCCCAAGTACGCGGGCAACCTGGACATCATGACCGCCGCTGCCGCCCGCACCGCCGAGATGTTCGCGCAGGAAATCCTTTCCGGCGCCTTGGTGCTGACGCCCACCGGATCGAACGCAGCCACCGCCATTGCCGCTGCCAGCTGAGGCACGGATCGACTGCGCAACCGCTCCATGGCGCCACTGCGCGCTCAACGCGCTAGGCGTACCCACAGACACCTCCCAAGGAACACGAACATGACGAGCACATTGGCGGGCCGCCAGATCACGGTCCACGACATGACGCTGCGCGACGGGATGCACCCCAAGCGCCATCTGATGACGCTCGACCAGATGGTCAGTATCGCCACCGGCCTGGATGAAGCGGGCGTGCCGCTGATCGAAGTCACCCACGGCGATGGCTTGGGCGGCTCCTCGGTGAACTACGGCTTCCCGGCCCACACGGACGAGGAATACCTGGGCACCGTCATCCCGCTGATGAAGCGGGCCAAGGTCTCGGCGCTGCTGCTGCCGGGCATCGGTACGGTGGACCACCTGAAGATGGCCCACGGCCTGGGCGTGAACACCATCCGCGTGGCCACGCACTGCACGGAAGCAGACGTCTCCGAGCAGCACATCACCAAGGCGCGTGAGTTGGGCATGGACACGGTGGGCTTCCTGATGATGGCGCACATGAACAGCCCCGAGGGGCTGGTCACCCAAGCCAAGCTGATGGAGAGCTACGGCGCGAACTGCATCTATGTGACGGACTCGGCGGGCTACATGCTGCCGGGGGATGTGAAAGCCCGCCTGCAGGCGGTGCGCGATGCGCTCAAGCCGGAAACCGAACTCGGTTTCCACGGCCACCACAACTTGGCGATGGGCATCGCCAACAGCCTGGCGGCCATCGAGTGCGGGGCTACGCGCATCGATGCTGCAGCGGCAGGACTGGGTGCCGGAGCCGGCAACACGCCGATGGAAGTGCTGATCGCGGTGTGTGATCGCATGGGCATCGCCACGGGTGTGGACGTCTGGAAGATCCAGGACGTGGCCGAAGACCGCGTGGTGCCGATCATGGACACGCCGGTGCGCATCGACCGGGACGCGCTGACGTTGGGCTACGCCGGTGTCTACGGATCCTTCCTGCTGTTCGCCAAGCGTGCAGGCGCGAAGTACGGCATCCCAGCGCGTGAGCTGCTGGTGGAGCTGGGTCGCAAGGGCATGGTTGGCGGTCAGGAAGACATGATCGAAGACACCGCCCTGACCATGGCCCGCCAGCGCGGCCTGAAGGTGGGCTGAGATGAATGCCGAGATCTTCGCCCTGCTCGGGCAAGACGGGGTGACCAACGGCGCGATCTACGCGCTGCTGGCCCTCGCGCTGGTGCTGGTGTTTGCCGTCACCCGCATCATCTTCATTCCCCAGGGGGAATTCCTGGCCTGGGGGGCGCTCACGATGGCGCTGCTGGAGTCGGGCAAGTACCCCGGCACGGTGTGGCTGCTGATGGGCGCAGGTGTCCTGACGCTGGCGTTGGACCTGTGGGGCCGTCACCAGGGGCAGCGGCAGCCGCCTGTGCTGCGTTCGGTGCTGTGGAATGTGGTGTATCCGGTGGCGCTGGCCGCGTTGCTGTGGGTGCTGCCGCTGCAGAGCCTGCCCACGTGGCTGCGCGTGGGGCTGTCGCTGGCCATCGTCGTGCCGATGGGGCCGATGGTCTATCGCATCGCCTTCCAGCCGGCCGGGCAGGCGCCTGTGCTGGTGCTGCTGATCATCTCGGTGGCGGTGCACCTGGCCATGGTGGGTTTGGGCTTGTTGATGTTCGGGCCGGAAGGTTCGCGCACCACCCCGTTCAGCGAAGCGCAGCTGGAAGTGGGCTCGCTGATGATCGGCGGACACACGCTGGTGGTGATCGGCGTGTCGGTGGTGCTGATCGTCGGGCTGTACCTGTTCTTCGAGCGTTCGCTCTACGGCAAGGCGCTGCGGGCCACGGCCATCAACCGCGACGGCGCCCGGCTGATGGGCATCTCGCCCGCGCTGGCCGGACGGCTAACGTTTTTCCTGGCGGCCCTGATCGGGGCCTTGTCCGGCGTGCTCGTCGCGCCGCTGACGACCATCTACTACGACAGCGGTTTTCTCATCGGGCTCAAGGGCTTCGTGGCCGCCATCATCGGCGGGCTGGCCAGTTATCCGCTGGCGGCCGGTGGGGCGGTGCTGGTGGGCTTGCTGGAGTCGTTCTCGTCCTTCTGGACCAGTGCCTACAAGGATGTCCTGGTGTTCACGCTGATCATTCCCGTGCTCATGTGGCGTTCGATGACTTCCCACCACGTGGAGGATGAAGAATGAAACCGACTTCATCGATGGCATCGCCTTCCTTCGCGGAGGCTTCCCTGTCTGGCGGGGCTGGGCGTGGCCTGTTGCGCGCCTCGTGGGTGCTGGGGGCCTTCCTCGTGGCGTTGGCGCTGTCGCCCTGGCTGCTGTCGGACTTCTACATCACGCTGTTGAACTACGTCGGACTGGCCTCGCTGGTGTCGTTGGGTCTGGTGCTGCTCACAGGTGTGGGTGGCCTGACGTCTTTTGGCCAGGCGGCCTTCGTGGGCCTCGGGGCCTACGCGACGGGCTGGCTCACGACCTCGACGGACCTGCCGGGCTGGCTGGCCTGGGGCAGCGGGTCGCCGTGGGCCGGACTGGCCTTGGGGCTGGTGCTGACGGCCTTGGTGGCCGTGGTGCTGGGTTCGGTCACGCTCAAGCTCTCCGGCCACTACCTGCCGCTGGGCACGATGGCCTGGGGCATCAGCCTGTACTTCCTGTTTGGCAACATGGAGTTCCTGGGCGGGCATTCGGGCATGTCGGGCATCCCGGCGGTGTCGCTGTTCGGCTGGGTGCTGGACGATGCGCGGCACTACTTCTACCTCGTCTGGGCCTTTGTGCTGGTGGCGCTGTACACCACGCACAACCTGCTGGACTCTCGTGAAGGGCGGGCCATCCGCGCGCTCAAGGGCGGCATGGTGATGGCCGAGTCGATGGGTGTGGACACCTCGCGTTCGCGCATGGTGATCTTCGTGATCGCCGCGCTGCATGCGAGCGCGGCCGGCTGGCTCTACGCCCACTTGCAGCGCTTCGTGAACCCCACGCCCTTCGGGCTGCACATCGGCATCGAGTACCTGTTCATGGCCGTGCTGGGCGGGGCGGGGCAGGTGTGGGGCGCGGTGGTCGGCGCTGGGCTGATCACGGTGCTCAAGCAGTGGCTGCAGGACGTGCTGCCGAAGATTTTCGGTGGCGCCGGCAACTACGAGGTGATCGTGTTCGGCGCGATGATGGTCATCCTGCTGCTGCGGGCCCGCGAAGGCCTGTGGCCTCTGCTGGCCCGCTGGGTGCCGGTGCGCCCCGAGCCGCGGGTGATCGATCCGCAGGCCGAGGCCCTGCCCAAGCGCGAGCAGCCGCCGCACGGCGAGGTCATCCTGGAGGCCAAGGAGGTCACGCGCAAGTTTGGTGGCCTGGTGGCCAACAACCGCATGAGTCTTCAGGTGAAGGCCGGCGAGATCCTGGCACTGATCGGCCCCAACGGCGCGGGCAAGAGCACCATGTTCAACCAGCTCTCGGGCGTGGACACGCCGACCTCGGGCGAGGTGCTGTTCCGCAGCCAGCCTGTGGCCGGACATTCTTCGCGCGAGATCGCGGCGCTGGGCATGAGCCGCACCTTCCAGCACGTGAAGCTGCTGCCGCGCATGACGGTGCTGGAGAACGTGGCCATCGGTGCCCACCGGCGTGGAAGCCAAGGGGTGCTGCCTTCGGCGTGGCGCCTGGATCGGCGCGAGGAAGCCTGCCTGCTGCGTGAAGCGGCGGTGCAACTGGAGCGTGTCGGCCTGGGGGCCTACATGCACGAGGAAGCCGGCAGCCTGGCCCTGGGCCAGCAGCGCATCCTCGAAATCGCGCGGGCCTTGTGTTCCGACCCCTGCCTGCTGCTGCTCGACGAGCCTGCCGCCGGTCTGCGCCTGAAGGAGAAGCAGGCCCTGGGCGAGCTGCTGCGCCGCCTGCGCGCCGAGGGCATGGCCGTGCTGCTGGTCGAGCACGACATGGACTTCGTGATGGGCCTGGTCGACCGCGTCGTGGTGATGGAGTTTGGCGAAAAGATCGCCGAGGGCCTGCCGGAAGAGGTCCAGAAGGACCCTGCCGTGCTGGAAGCCTATTTGGGAGGGGTGTGACGATGACGCGCCAACTGCTGCAAGTGAAGGGCCTGAGCGTGGCCTACGGCAAGGTGGAGGCCGTGAGCGGCATCGACCTGTCGGTGGGCGAGGGCCAGATCGTCACGGTGATCGGGCCCAACGGTGCCGGCAAGACGACGACGCTGGCCGCCATCATGGGGCTGCTGCCCTCCAAGGGCGAGATCACCTTCGACGGGGCGCCCGAGGTACACGCCGACGTGGAGCGCATGGTGGGCCGCGGCATGAACCTCGTGCCGGAAAAGCGCGAGCTGTTCGGCACGATGACCATCGAGGACAACCTGCTGCTGGGCTCGTTCCAGCGCCATCGCAGCGGCCACCGCGATGCGGCCGAGACGATAGAAGAGGTCTTCACGCTCTTTCCCCGGCTGCGCGAGCGCCGGGCGCAGGCCGCCGGCACCTTGTCGGGCGGGGAGCGCCAGATGCTGGCTGTGGGTCGCGCGCTGATGGCCAAGCCCAAGCTGCTGATGCTCGACGAGCCCAGCCTCGGCCTCGCCCCGCTGATCGTGCGCGAGATCTTCCGCATCATCACGCAGCTGCGCGAGCGGGGCGTGTCCATCCTGCTGGTCGAGCAGAACGCGCGGGCGGCCCTGCAGGTGGCGGACCACGCCTACGTGCTGGAAAACGGCGCCATCAAGATGCACGGCCCCGCGCAGCAACTGCGCGACGACCCGCGTGTGGTGGAAAGCTATCTCGGCCTGTCCGGCAAACACCAGGACATGCTGGCCACTTGAGCCTGCACCCAACGCTCGTGCTCGATGCCAGCCCCTGATCCGCAGCGCTGACCTGCCCGATCCCAGACCTTTTCTCCGAGGAGTCTTCGATGGAAGCCCTACGCACCATTTCCGCCGAACACCAGTCTCTGGCCAGCGTGCTGCACGCCATGCGCTTCATGCTCAAGGAGGTGGAGGCCAGCCGGCTCCAGCCCGACCTCGACCTGTTCGAGGCCATGGTCCACTACCTCGACGCTTACGCCGAGCAGCGCCACCATCCCAAGGAAGACGTGCTGTTCCACTACTTCCGCGAGCGCCATGCCGAGGGCGGAGAGGCCTTGCAGCAGTTGGACGAACAGCACCAGGCGGCCCACGCACGCATCACCGTGCTTCACCGGGCGCTGGCCGATCTGCAGGCCGATGCGTCCCGCTTCACCGACTTTGCCCGCGCCTTCAACGCCTACGCCGATTTCTACCGCAGCCACATGGTGCTGGAAGAGGATGTCGTGCTGCCGCTGGTGCGTCGTCACCTGACGCCCGAGGACTGGGCCGTGGTGGATGCCGCCTTTGCGGAAGCCGCCCGGGCCATCGGCCCGGCGCAGGAGGACTTTTCATCGCTGTACACCCGGCTGGTCGATTGCGCCCCGGCGCCGATCGGCTTTGGCCCGCGCCCTTTCAAGCCGGACTGAGGCCCGTTCCGGTCGTTCTCGCCCGCCCGTGCCGGCCTTCCCCTGTCGGGCAGTCCGGCCTCCGGTGGCTGGTGGCACTCACCCCTTTTCAGGAGATTTCCCATGAACCCCGTCGACATCAGCGAAGCCGCCAGCAGCCGCCTCATCCGCATCCGTGAGGGTGATCTGGACCTGCAACTGCACTACAACGACCTGGGCACCGGCGACGAGGTGGTCGTCATGCTGCACGGCTCCGGCCCCGGCGCATCGGGCTGGGCGAACTTCCACCGCAACATCGAGCCGCTGGTGGTGGCCGGCTACCGCGTGATCCTGATGGACTGCCCGGGCTGGAGCAAGAGCGATCCCATCGTGTGCACTGGTTCGCGCTCGGACCTCAATGCCCAGGCGCTCAAGGGCCTGATGGACGCGCTGTCGATCGAGAAGGCCCACCTCATCGGCAATTCGATGGGCGGCCACAGCGCCGTGGCCTTTGCTCTGGCGAACCCGACACGCGTCGGCAAGCTGGTGCTGATGGGCGGCGGCACGGGCGGGCCCAGCCAGTTTGTGCCCATGCCGACCGAAGGCATCAAGCTGATCCAGGCGCTGTACCGCGACCCGACCATCGAGAACCTCAAGCGCATGATGGCCGTGTTCGTGTTCGACACCAGCAGCCTGACCGACGCGCTGTATCAGGCCCGCCTCGACAACATGATGGCGCGGCGCGACCACCTGGAGAATTTCGTCAAGAGCGCGGCCGCCAACCCGAAGCAGTTCCCGGACGTGGGGCACCGTCTGGGCGAAGTCGCCGCGCCCACGCTGGTGATCTGGGGGCGCGACGACCGCTTCGTGCCGATGGACGTGGGCCTGCGCCTGGTGTGGGGCCTGCCGAACGCCGAGCTGCACATCTTCAACCGCTGCGGCCACTGGGCGCAGTGGGAGCACGCCGACAAGTTCAACCGCA
>CAYYCN010000110.1:0-10777 GCA_964470355.1 uncultured Sphaerotilus sp. | reverse complement strand
AGGACTTCTGCGTTGCCACCGAAGTCATTCAGCAGCAGAGAGATGAGATTGTGCAATCAAACTCAAACCTTGTCAACAACATGGTCATTGCCTTGTCACGGTGTCACGCGACCTTCCCACTTGGACCGAGGATCTGCGTCGGCCGTCACCCCCTCCCCTCTCAGGGCGCAGCGCAACGTGTCGCTGCGCAGCACGCGTTGCTTGATGGTCGGCAACTGGGAAGGATGCATGCTGAAGGATCGAAGGCCGAACGCCAGCAGGAGTTCGGTGAACGCTGGATCTCCCGCCATTTCGCCACACACGCTGACCCCCTTGGAAGCCGCCTGTGCCTGACGGATGACCGATGCGACCAAGGCCAGCACGGCAGGATGCCATGGGTCGTACAGATGCGCCACCGATTCGTCCGCACGGTCAATGGCCAGGGTGTACTGGATGAGATCGTTGGTCCCGATGGACACGAAGTCAAAGGCGTGGAGAAAGGCCGGCAAGATGAGCGCAGCCGCTGGGATCTCGATCATCGCCCCCAGTCGCACCGCACCCGCATCAATGCCCTCATCTTCCAGCGATTGCCGAGCCCGACGAACCGCCTGCAAAGTCGCCTGGATTTCGCTTGACCGCGACAACATCGGAAACAGCAAATTGACAGGCCCCAGCGCCGCCGCTCTGAGAATGGCACGAAGTTGGACCGCAAACATGCCGGGGTCCGCCAGACTCCATCGAATGGCCCGCAGTCCAAGCGCCGGGTTCAACGTGTGTTCATGACGAAGTTCCGAGACGGACATGCGGTCCAGCGGCTTGTCGGCCCCCACGTCCACGGTCCGAATGGTGACCGGACGCCCCGCCATGGTCCGGACCACCTGCGCATAAGCCTCGTACTGCTCGTCTTCATCCGGCAGTTGCCCCTCGCGATTCATGAAAAGAAATTCGCTGCGGAACAAGCCGACCCCTTCGGCCCCCGCAGCCAGCGCCGCTTCACAGTCGCCCGGCAGCTCGATGTTGGCCAGAAGCTCAACACGCTCGCCATCCAATGTCACCGCCGGCTTGAATCGCAGCTTCTGTAGACGATCGCGCTCCAGTTGCGCCTCACGCTGGCGAAACCGGTACTCGTCCAGAAGTATGGGCGAGGGATCGACGATGACCACCCCCTGGTCGGCGTCGATGATGACCCAGTCGTCCTGGCCAATCAATCGACTGGCCTCACGAGCCCCCACCACCGCCGGGATGTCGAGGCTGCGGGCCACGATGGCGGTGTGGGAGTTGCGTCCCCCCACGTCGGTCACAAAGCCTGAAAAGACGCTGCCTTTGAAATGCAGCATGTCAGCGGGCGAAATGTCGCTGGCCACCAGCACCAGAGGATGATCCGCCGAGGCGCCCACGGGAGGCACCAACGGGAACACCCCCGACTCCTGTCCGGCCAGCGCCCGCAACAGCCGCTCAGCGAGCTGTTCGATGTCGGCCTTGCGATCCCGGAGGTACTCGTCCTCCATCTCGTCAAACTGCCGGGCCAGCACCTCCAGCTGGGCCGACACCGCCCATTCGGCGTTGTAGTGCCGGGCCTCCACCCAATGACGGGTGGCCGCAGCCAAGGCCTCGTCGTGCAGCAACATGAGGTGCACATCGAGCAAAGCCGCAATTTCTGCCGGCGCATCCGAAGCTTCGCCCGCCTTGAGGGCGCTCAATTCATCGTGGACCACCCTGCGGGCGGCCCGCAATCGGTCGATTTCGGCCGGAACCTGCCAGTCCTCCACGAAATAGTGGGCCACATCGACGCGACTCGACGCCACCAGAACGGCACGGCCGATGGCCACGCCCCGCGAGACGGGCAATCCGAAGACTTGAAGGCTCATGCCCCTGGATCCTAACAGCCCCTTCCACCGCCGACCGTGCCAGAGCGGAGCACCGTCACAGGTCCGTCATCGCCTCGACATGGACATGTCACCCCCCCCTGTGAGCATGACCATCAATTCAATAAGAGGAGTCATGCATGCGCGACCTGCCACTGCCCACCATGCCCCTGGCCGAACTGCGGCTGCGTCGCCGCCCGGTCACCCTGCCGCCCGCACTCACACCTCCGATGCCGGAGACGGCGCGCACACGGGCCTCACCGATGTCTGCCGAATCGATTCATGTCGAATGGGCACGAACCGAGGACGACGTCCGAGCCGCCCAGCGGCTGCGCCATTTGGTGTTCGCCCAGGAAATGGGCGCTCGTCTGGCGTCGACGCCCGGAACGCCGGCGGGACACGACGCCGATGTGTTCGACCCGTATTGCGAACACCTGCTGGTGCGCCTGCGCACAGACGACGAGGAAGAAGTGATTGGCACCTACCGGGTGTTGACCCCTTCAGCAGCCAAGCGCATCGGCGGATGGTACAGCGACACTGAATTTGATCTGGTCCGCCTGCGTCACATGACCGACCGCATGGCGGAACTTGGGCGGTCGTGTGTGCACCCGGATCACCGCACTGGCGGTGTCATCATGACCCTGTGGAGCGCACTGGGCCAGTTCATGGTGCGCAATGGATTGGACACGATGATCGGTTGCGCCAGCGTCTCGATGCGCGACGGTGGTCACGTGGCGGCCAGCCTGTGGAACCGGTTGGAAAAAACCCACCTGGCGCCGATCGAACATCAGGTCCGACCCCGCCTGCCGCTGCCCATCGACGACCTCCAGCAAGACCTGACGGTCGAACCGCCGGCACTGATCAAGGGTTACCTGCGCTGCGGAGCCAAGATCCTCGGAGCCCCGGCGTGGGATCCGGACTTCAACACCGCCGACCTGCCGATGATGTTGCGACTGCAGGATCTGCCCACGAAGTACCGCCGGCACTTCCTGGAAGGCGGAGCCTGAGTCGCCTCGAGCGAACGCCCGACGTCACTCGCCTTCGCCGAACTTGTCCTGGATGAGGGCGAGGATCGCGTCCATGGCCTCTTGCTCACGGTTGCCGTCCGTCTCGATCTCGACCTCGCTGCCCAGGCCCGCTGCCAGCATCATGACGCCCATGATGCTCTTGGCGTTCACGCGCCGGCCATTGCGGCTCATGAAAACCTCGCAGGGAAACCCTCCGGCCAGCTTCGTCAGCTTGGCCGAGGCCCGCGCATGCAATCCCAGCTTATTGCTGATGGTGATCGTGGATCGAATCATGGACGTTGGGCTGTGAAGCCTGGTTCTGAGGTCGGGAGGAGGCCACGGGCATGACCCCCTGGGAAGCGCCGGCGAGCGAACGGGTCACCAAGTCGTCGAGCGGCAGGGCGGCGTAGTTCAGAGCGCGCCATAGCATCGGCACATTCACGCCCGCCAGCACCTTGACGCGCACGCCGTCGGACACACGCTGCGCCACGTTGGATGGCGTGGCGCCAAAAACGTCCGTCAAGATCAAGGTCTCGCCATCACCGGACGTCACATTGGCAGCCACGCGGGCGCGAACCTGGCGCTCCAGGTCGTCGGCGGACGTCTCGGCCGGCACGTCCAGCGCATCCACCCGATCCATGAGCTCAGGAAAGGTGTGCGCGGCCACGACCTTGAGGGCAGAGGCAAGCGGGGCGTGGGCGAGCAGGAGCAGACGAGCCATGGGCGGCGATTATCAACTCAGGTCGGCCCGATGACGCAAGCTTCAATGGAAGAGGCCCAGCGCGCGCTCCAGGGCCGCGCGCAACGGCTGCTCCATCAAGGGCAGGGTCAGCAGCATGCCGACCAGCCCGATACAGACCGTGATCGCAAAACCCACTGAAAAAATCTGGATTTGCTGCGCCACGCGGGAGATCACCCCCAGCACCAGGTTCACGAACAACAGCATCGAGACGATGGGCAGGGCCAGCCACAAGCCCAGGCGAAAAATGTCGCCGCCCCAGGTCTGCGGATGCAACTCCGTCACGACCCCCAGAATGGCCCCACCGACCGGAAAGGCCTCGAAGCTCTGGATCACCGCCGCCATGAGCAGCAGGTGCCCGTTGATGACGACAAACAGCCAGGCCCCCATGGTCGAGAAAAACCGGGACGTCGCCGTGCCCTGCGAGCCGGTGGTGGGGTCGAAGAAACTGGCGAAGTTCAGGCCCATCTGAAGGCCGATCAACTCGCCAGCGAACTCCACGGAGGTGAACACGATCCGGGCGGCAAAACCCATCGTCAGGCCCACTGCCACCTGCTGGGCCACCAACCGCAGGCCCTCGGCGCTGTCCATCGGGACCACCGGCATCTCCGGCAGCGACGCCTGAGCCCCCAGCGCCACCAGCATCGACAGCCCCACCTTGACCCGCACCGGCACCGTGCGCATCGACAACACCGGTGCCGACGTCATCAGGGCCAAGGTACGCAGGAACGGCCAGAACACCGGCAGGAACCACTGAAGAATCTGCGTCTCGGTGAAGCCGATCACGGCAGCGCCCCTCAGCCCACCATCGTCGGAATCGACTGCAGCACCCGCTGCAGGTACTCGACCAACGTGGAGAGCATCCACGGACCGGCGATCGCCATGACGGCCACCGCGGCCAACACCTTGGGCACGAAGGACAGCGTGGCCTCGTTGAGCTGCGTGGCCGCCTGGAGGATGCTGACCAGCAGCCCCACGACCAGCACGGTCAGCAGCATCGGCGCCGCCACCGACAACAAGATCGTCAATCCTTCCTGGCCGATCGTGAAGACTTGAGAGGCTTCCATTCGGAATTCCTTGGACGATGAGCGGACGCTCAGGTGGCAAAGCTGGCCGCAAGAGAGCCCAGCAACAGATTCCAGCCATCGGCCAGCACAAACAACATGAGCTTGAACGGCAAGGCCACCAGCACCGGCGAGAGCATCATCATCCCCAGACTCATCAGCACACTGGCCACGACCATGTCGATGACCAGAAAGGGGATGAAGATCAGGAACCCGATCTGGAAAGCCGACTTCAACTCACTGGTCACGAACGCCGGCACCAGCACCCGCAACGGAGCCTGATCCGCCGGCGTGGCCGGGTCGATGCGGGCCAGCTTGTAGAACAGCATCAGATCGGACTGACGGGTCTGCTTGAGCATGAAGCCCCGCACCGGCTTCTCCCCCCGCGAGATCGCCTCCTCGAACGAGACCTGCTGCGCGGCATAGGGCTTGTAGGCCTGCTCGTAGACCTGGTCAAAGGTCGGCCCCATCACAAACAGCGTGAGGAACATCGACATGCCGACGATCACCTGGTTGGGCGGCGCAGCCTGCGTGCCCAACGCCTGGCGAAGCAGGCCCAGCACAATGACGATGCGGGTGAACCCCGTCATCAGCAGCAGCATGGCCGGCAGGAACGACAGCGCCGTGAAGAACAGCAGCGTCTGGATGGGCACCGAATAGCTGCCGCCCGACCCCTGTCCGACCAGCAGCGGCAGACCGGTCCCCGCAGATTGCGCTAAAGCCGGTGCAGCCCATGCCGAAATCACCGATAAGCCCAGGAGCCGCCCCATCCAGCGGCACCAGACGACAAAATCAACGCGCATGGCCATCCCCCTGGATACCGGTGTGGGAAGACTGAAACCGCGTCAGCATCTGTGCAAAACCAGCGGCAGGTCGAACGCCAACGTCCTCCAGGGACCCCGCAGGCAACACGTGCAAGGGGGTGACGCTCTGCGGCGTGACGCCCAACACCAGCCAGCGGCGCGATTCACCCTCGCCCACCTCCACGGTCATCACCCGCTGCTGAGGCCCCAGCGCCAAGCTGGCCACGTGCCGCAATCCGCCCGCCCCGGAACGCCCTCCGCCCGCCGCCCCGGTGCGCTTGAACACCCACAGGCTGAGCGGAATCAGCACCACGATCACCGCCAGCCACAACACCACCCAGGCATATCCCTGTCCAGTCATGGATGACCTCAGTTGCCGCGCGAAAGGCGACGCATGCGCTCACTCGGGGTGACGATGTCCGTCAACCGAATGCCGAACTTGTCGTTCACCACCACCACCTCCCCTTGCGCGATGAGGTAGCCGTTGACCAGCACATCCATGGGCTCGCCCGCCAGAGCGTCCAGCTCCACCACCGACCCCTGCGCCAGTTGCAGAATGTTCTTGATGGGGATCCGCGTGCGGCCCAGCTCCACCGTCAATTGGACCGGGATGTCCAGAATCAGGTTGATGTCCTGATTGGCCCCCAGGCCGGACGACATGGGTGAGGGCGAAGACGAGAAGTTCGCAAAAGCCGCGGGCGCGACGGATTCGGTGGGCATGCCGGCCACCACCTCCGAAACGGCCCCGCCGCCGGAATGCGTCTGCTCTTCCAGTGCTGCGGCCCATTCGGCCGCCATCGCGTCCTGTTCGTCGAGATTTTCTTCAGCCGCCATTGCTTTCTCCGATCCATCCCATGTTCTGATTGGTCAACATGCGCTCCACCTTCAGGGCATAACGCCCATTCGAGAGGCCGTATTGCGCCTCCAGCACCGGCACGCCATCCACCTTGGCCTCGATGACCTTGTTGAGGTCGAGCTCCAGGAAATCCCCCGGCTTGAACGCCAGCAGCTGCTCCACCGTCGCGGGCGCATGGGCCAACTCGGCCACCAGTTGCACTTCGGCCGCCTGGATCTGATGGGTCAGCAGCTTCACCCAGCGACGATCCGGCTCGGCCGAATCGCCATGGGTGCTCGAATACAGCACGTCGCGGATCGGCTCCAGCGTCGCGTAGGGAATGCAGAAATGGATCGTCCCCGTGGTGTCGCCGATCTCCAGCGTGAAGGAACTCGTCACCACCACCTCGCCTGGGGCGGCGATGTTGGCGAACTGGGGCTGCATCTCCGAACGCTGGTAGTCCAGCTCCAGCGGGTAGATGCCGTGCCACGCTTTTTTGTATTCCTCGACGATGACCTCGACGACTCGCAGGATCACGCGCTGCTCGGTCGGAGAAAAGTCACGTCCCTCGATGCGGGTGTGGAACTTGCCGCATCCGCCAAAAAGGGCGTCGATCACCGCGAACACCAGCGTCGGGTCGCACACGATCAACCCCTGGCCACGCAGCGGGCGCACGGAGACGATGTTGAAGTTCGTCGGGACCACGATCTCGCGCAGGAAGGCGCTGTACTTCTGCACCTTGATGCCGCCCACACTCACTTCGGGCGTCTTGCGGATCAGGTTGAACAGGCCCACGCGGATGTTGCGCGAGAACCGCTCGTTGATGATCTCGAACGTGGGCATGCGCCCACGCACGATCCGCTCCTGGCTGGCCAGGTCGTAGTCGCGGATGCCGGCGGCAGGCGCGTCTTCCTGCTCAAGCTTTTGGCTCTCGCCGGTGATGCCCTGCAGGAGGGCATCCACCTCGTCCTGGGAGAGGATCTGCTGGTTCATGGCCGTGCCGTGCGGGGGACGATGGGGTCCCTCACTGAATGATGAAACTGGAGAAGTGCACGTGCTGGACCGGGTTGTAGACCGGCTGACGGCGCTTCTTGCGGGCCTTGCCGGCCGGCTCCTCTTCTTCCGCGTCGATGTCGATGCCCATCGGGCGGACGGCCTCGCGCATGATCTCTTCGGCCAGCTGTTCCTTGCCCTCGATGGCCAGCAGCTCGGCAGCGGTCTTGTGCGACAGCACCATCAGGATGGCATTGCGGATCGAGGGCATGTAGCCCTTCATCTCGTCGGCGGTCTTTTGCTCATCCACCTCAAGCGTGACGCCGATCTGCGCATATCGATCCTGTTCCCGATCGGCCAGGTTGACGGTGAAAGGTTCCAGCGGCACGTACACCGGCGGGTGGGCGGCATCGTGCTTCTTGGCCGGCTTGTGCACCTCGGCCGCCTTGGGCTTGGCGTGGGCGCCCCCGCCTTCGGCATCGCCTTCTTCCTCTTCAGCCGCCTTCTTCTTCATGAAGAACAGCGCCCCCCCACCGGCCGCAGCCAGCAGCAGGACCACCGCCACGATGATGATGATGAGCTTTTTCGAGCCCTTCTTCTTGGGGGCGTCACCGGCGTCGGTCGCGGCAGCTGCAGACATGGCAAATCTCCTGGTTCTCAGTCGTCTCGATTATTCGAGGGGCGACTTCAGACCAATGGGGCGATAAGCCGGTAAAAAAGTGCCTGTCAGGAAAGAACCCCAGCGGGGGCTCGCGTCCGTGCGCTGCGGCTCAAGCGTAGAGGTCCAGCCGCAGGCGCCCACCCGAGGGACGCAGGGGAGCCTCGGACGCCGCATCGGCGCCGGGCAGCGCCCCCGCCTGCCAAGCCGAGGCCCCGGGGGCCAGGCCGGAGGCCGTGGACAGGCCGGCATCGGTCGGTGCGGACCGGGGCCGAGGGTCGCCCGATCCGGATCCGGAGGACCCCGCGGACCCGTCCGATGACGGGCTTCGGCTCTCCGATCCGCGGTCCGCCAGGGCAGAGCTGTCCTCGGTCGGTTTGACCATGTCCGTGATCTGCGAGGCCGCCAGGCTCAATCCGTCGGCCTGCAAAGCCACGGCCAGCGCGGGCAAGGCCTCGTCCAGCAAGGAACGGGTGCCCTCGTGGGCCGCGCCGAACCGGATGCTGGCGTTGTTCCCGTCCAGATCGATGCGGATCTGGATCGGCCCCAGCTCGGCTGGATGCAGGTCCAGCGTCGCCTGCTGAATCCCAGAAGCACTCCATTGCGCCACCTTGAGTGCCACCTGTCCCGGAAATCCCGGATCGTCCGCCTGAAGCACGGCGTGCGCGGAAGTCCGAGGGCCCTCGGGAGCCGACTCTCCCGCCCGGGCATTGGCTTCGGAGCGGGCGCCCATCAACTGGGCTGCAAAACCGGCCCCGTCGGGCGGCGGCGGCACAAGCACGGCCTCTGCCCCCTGCGCCCCCCCGGCAGCCCAAGCGGCGGAGACGTCCGAAGACACCCCGCCCTCACCGGCCGGAGGCCGCCCGTCTCCAGCCCCCGGATCCCCGACCTGGGACGCCCAAACCTCATCCCGGTGCGATGCCCGGTCGGCCGCGTCCCCCTGCTCGTGGGAAGCGCCCCTTCCGGGGCGGCCGCCCTGCAGATCCATCCCGGCAGCCAACGTGTCTCGGGCTTCTCGCCCCGATCCGTCGGGAGACGGTCCGGAACGTGCCCGACCTCGTGAGCGCACGCCCCTCCCCGCCTCCGCGGAGGCGGCCGACTCCCCTTCGACCTCGTCGGCCGCTTCGTCCTCCGGCGCCGAAGCGCGCCCCTGCGAGGCTTCGGGACCGGTCTGGTAAGCGTTCAGGCCCGGCAGGTTCCACGACCACCAGGACGGATCCGAAGGCCCCTCTTGCGACGCCTCTTGCAGTCGATCCTGCTGGCGCCGGGACGTCACCTCCGCCTCGGCAGGAGCGCCTGAGGCATCCTCTCCGCCGAAGCGGGTCAGGCCCGCGCCCGGGGGTTTCTTCGCCCCCTCGTCGCCGGCCGTCTCACGGGACTGCATCAGGGCCGCAAAGGTGTTCTGCGCAGGGCCCTGACGCTCGGCGTGCCGGCGCTCGGCACGGGCCGTCTGAGCCGACAAGGACGCACTCGATGAGGTGCCGACAGAGGCATTCATGGCACCCATCACCGCTCCGCCATCCGTTCGGTCTGCAGGCGCTGCCAAGCCGCTCGGGACGCCATTTCGTCCTGCCCCTTCTGGTCTCGGCGCTCCGCACTGCGGGCCATCGCGGTTTCACGGCGTTCAATGAGCTTGCGCACCGACGCCACCCGCAGCTCGGCAGCGAGGACCTCGGCCTGGGCCCGCTCCCCGTCGCGCGCCAAGCGCTCCACTTGCTGCCCCTGGTGGTCGACCGCGCCATGCAGGCGGCCGACAAAGTCGTGATAGCAGTGCACCAGCGTCATGGTCACCCCTTGGCGAAACTGTTGCCCCCAGCGCTCCTGGTATTCGTGGCGGTACGCCCGCAGGCTGCTTTCCTGGGCTCGAGCAGCCGAGAGTTGGTCCTGGGCGCGACGCTGGCGGGACAAGGCATCGTCGCGATCGCGCTCCGCCTGCTCCAGCAGCACGAACAAAGGTTGCAGAGAGGGATGGGTCATGACTTCAGCCGATCTGCTTGAGGGTCTGCACGCTCTCGTTGAGCGAAGCGCGTGAGTCCGTGTCCTGCTGCAACAACCGGATCATCGACGGCTGCGCCCGCACGGCGGCGTCGAGTTCGGCGTCGTGGCCCGGGGCATAGGCCCCCAGCTGAATCAGGTCACGGGCCTTGTTCACCCGGGACAACATCTGGCGCATGCGACGGGCGGCATCGATGTGCTCCCGTGGCACGACGTTTGTCATCACCCGGGAGATGGACTTTTCGATGTCGATGGCCGGATAGTGACCCCCTTCAGCCAGTTCGCGCGAAAGCACGATGTGACCGTCGAGGATGCCTCGGGCCGCGTCGGCGATGGGATCCTGCTGATCGTCGCCCTCAGACAGCACGGTGTAGAAGGCCGTGATCGACCCCTGTCCGGCCATGCCGTTGCCCGAACGCTCCACCAGTTGCGGCAGCTTCGCAAAGCAGCTCGGCGGATATCCCTTGGTGGCCGGCGGCTCTCCAATCGCCAAGGCGATTTCGCGCTGGGCCATGGCGTAGCGGGTGAGCGAATCCATCAGCAGCAGCACGTCCAGCCCCTCATCGCGGAAATGCTCGGCGACGGCGGTGGCGTAGGTGGCTCCCTGCATGCGGGTCAACGGCGGCGCATCGGCAGGCGCCGCCACAACCACCGAACGGCGCAGCCCTTCCTCGCCCAGGATGTCCTCGATGAATTCCTTGACTTCCCGCCCCCGCTCCCCGATCAGGCCGACCACGATCACGTCGGCGGCGGTGTAGCGGGCCATCATGCCCAGCAGCACCGACTTGCCGACACCGGAGCCGGCGAACAGGCCGATGCGCTGGCCGCGGCCAACGGTG
>CAYYCN010000109.1:0-10799 GCA_964470355.1 uncultured Sphaerotilus sp. | reverse complement strand
CTGGTCGAGATGCTGAAGTTCCGCGCCCGCAAGCTCAGCCGCTGCCGCCTGTTCCCGCTGGGCGCCCTCACCCGCGGGCTCAAGGGCACGACGCTGACCGAACTGGTCGAGTTGACCGAGGCCGGCTGCGTCGGCTTCTCCCAGGCCGAAGTGGCCGTGCAGGACACGCTGGTGCTGCAACGTGCCCTGATGTATGCCGCCACCCACGGCTACACCGTGTGGCTGCGCCCCCAGGACTATTGGCTGGGCAAGGGCGTGGCCGCCAGCGGGGGCGTGGCCACCCGTCTGGGCCTGTCGGGCGTTCCCGCCATGGCCGAAACGATTGCCCTGCACACCCTCTTTGCACTGATGCGCTCCACCGGCGCGCGCGTGCACCTGTGCCGCCTGTCCAGTGCCGCAGGCGTGGAACTGGTGCGACAGGCCAAGGCGGAGGGATTGCCGGTGACAGCCGACGTCAGCATCAACTCACTTCACCTGACCGACGTGGACATCGGCTATTTCAACTCGTCCATGCGCGTCACCCCGCCGCTGCGCCAGGGCCGGGACCGCGACGCGCTGCGTGCCGCGCTGGCCGATGGCACGCTCGACGCCCTGGTGTCCGACCACACCCCGGTCGAAGGCGACGCCAAGACCCTGCCGTTCGCCGAAGCCGAACCGGGCGCCACCGGCCTGGAACTGCTCCTGAGCCTGGCGCTCAAGTGGGGCCAGGACCTCCATTTGCCGCTCACCACGTCCCTGGCCCGCGTGACTTCCGACCCCGTGCGGGTGCTGGGCCCGGCCCTGGGCTCGCTGGCGTCGAGCGCCGGCCGGCTGGTCGAGGGCGGCGTGGCCGATCTGTGCGTGTTCGATCCAGACACCACGTGGTCGGTCACCCCCGATGTCCTGCACAGCCAGGGCAAACACACCCCGTTCTCCTTCGAGGACACCGGCATGGCCCTGCCGGGCCGGGTGCGCGCCACGCTGGTGGCCGGCACCGTCGCCCACGAGATCCACGGATGACGCTGCGGGCGATCCGGCGCCTGGGCGCCGTGGCCGGACACGTGCTGCACGGGGTCTGGGTCGTGGCAAGGGAGTTTCGCACCGCCGGAGAGGTTCATCGCCTCATGCGCATCCAGTGGTGGGCGCGTCGCCTGCTGCATCTGCTCGGCGTAGAGGTGATCACCGAAGGCGGCGCGGGCGCCGGTGGCCAACTGATCGTCGCCAACCACGTCTCGTGGCTCGACATCGTGGCCGTGCACGCCGCCTGCCCCCGGGCGCGGTTCGTTTCCAAGGCCGACGTGCGCCACTGGCCGGTGATCGGCACGCTGGTGGATGCCGCCGGCACGCTCTACATCGAGCGAGAGAGCAAGCGCGACGCCATGCGCGTGGTCCACCAGATGGCGGCGGCCCTGCAGGCCGGTGACGCCGTGGCGGTCTTTCCCGAAGGCACGACCGGCGACGGCCACGCCCTGCTGCCGTTCCATGCCAACCTGATGCAGGCGGCCGTCGCGACCGCCACCCCGGTGCAGCCTCTGGCCCTGCGGTTTTCCGAGCCAGGTCATGCGGTCAGCCCCGCCGCCGTCTACATCGGCGACACCACGCTCGTGCAGAGCCTGTGGAACATCGCCCGTGCACAAGGCCTGCAAGTCAGGGTACGCTACCTTCCACCCGTGGACCCCACAGGGCACGATCGGCGGTCGCTGTCGCGGCTGCTTCAGGACCGCATCAGCGCGGCGCTGCCGCAGCAGGAGCACGCATGATCTACAAGTTCAAGTCCAAGGCGGCCGGAGACGTCATCATGACCGCGCCGGTCGGGGACCGCATGCTGCAGGCGATGGGCCGGGAGCCGGCGCCACAAGGCATCTTCCAGACGGCCGACATGCCACACCTGATCCAGGCCTTGCTCAAGGCCATCGAAGCGGAGGAAACCGCCCTCCAGCAGGCCATCCAGGACGCCCAGAAAGACGGGCTGCCCCCGCCCAGAGGCCCGGACGTGTCGATGCGCCAGCGCGCGTGGCCCCTCATCGACATGCTCAAGCGCTGCCTGGAAGCCGACAAGGACATCGTCTGGGGCGTGTGACGCCCGCCAACCCCGCCCCCTCAACGAGGACACCGCCATGCAACTCACCAGCACCAGCCTCACCGACGGGCAAGCCATTGCGGCGCGTTTTGCGGCGGGCAAACCCGACGCCGCCCAAATCGTCACCTTTTCGGACAACGTCAGCCCTGCCTTGGCCTGGCACGACGTGCCCGAGGGCGCACGCAGCCTGGTCGTGATCTGCCACGATCCCGACGTGCCCAGCCGGGGTGACGACGTCAACCAGAGCGACCGCGAAGTGCCCGCCGACCTGCCCCGTGTGGACTTCTTCCACTGGGTGCTGGTGGACCTGCCCACCCACGTGCGGGGCTTTGCCGAAGGCGAATTCAGCCAAGGCTTCACGGCGCGCGGCAAGACCGGCCCGGCCACCCTGCATGGCGCCCGCCACGGCCTGAACGACTACACCGGCTGGTTTGCCAGCCACGCCGAGATGTCCGGTGATTACCACGGCTACGACGGCCCGTTCCCTCCCTTCAACGACAGCCGGGTGCACCACTACGTGTTCACCGTGTACGCCACCGACCTGGAGCGCTGCCCGGTCGAGGGCTCGTTCACGGGTGCCCAGGTCCGGGACGCCATCGCCGGCCACGTGCTGGCCCAGGCCAGCCTGACCGTCACCTACACCCTCAACCCGCGCCTGCGCGGCTGAAGCCCGGCCTGCGCATGCCCCACCGCCACACGACCCGCATCCTGGCCATCCGCCACGGCGAGACGGCCTGGAACGTCGACACCCGCATTCAGGGCCAACTCGACATCGGACTCAACGATCGGGGCCTGTGGCAAGCGCGGCAGGTGGCCAAGGCACTCACCGGCGAGGACGACCTCAGCGCCATCTACACGTCCGATCTGGTGCGCGCCCGGGACACCGCGCAAGCCATCGCCGACGGCACCGGCTGCCCCCTGCAACTCGACACCGGTTTGCGTGAACGTCTGTTTGGCGCGTTCCAGGGACACACCGTCGACGAGGTGAAGGCCCGTTTTCCCGACGAGACCCCCCAGTGGCGAAACCGCGATCCCGACTTCCGCCCCCCGCAGGGCGAAACCCTGCGTGAGTTCCAGCAGCGCTGCGTCGACACGGCCTCGGCCCTGGCGGCCCGACACACCGGCGAAACCGTCGTGCTGGTGGCGCACGGCGGCGTGCTGGACTGCCTGTACCGCGCCGCCACGGGCATGGACTTGAGCGCGCCGCGCACCTGGCAGCTGGGCAACGCCAGCATCAACCGCCTGCTGTGGACCGAAGGGACCTTCACCATGGTGGCCTGGGGCGACACCACGCACCTGGACACGGCAGACGCCCTCGATGAAGGCAGCGACGGCGGACGGGAAAGCCTGTCCTGAAGCCACGTTCCCGCAGCGGGCCGACCCGTTCGCGGCCGGCTGGATTCAGCCCCCACCGAACCCCCGCGCCAATTCCTGCGTCGTTTGCGCTGCGGACTGCTCCCGGCAGCCCGACACGTTCTGACCGGCCCACAGCGGCGTGAAGTCCACGCATCCGGTGGCCTCGGCGGCGGCGCGCAGGGGTGCGAGCGCCAGGGCCGCCGTGGGGAACGGCGGAATGTCCGGGCCCATCGGCCCCCGCTCACGCATGAACGCATTGACGATGCCCCGTGCCGGCCGGCCGCTGAAGACGTTGGTCAGCGCGGTGTGGGTGGCCTCGGGCCGCTTCAGCATCTCGCGGTGCAGAGCACCTGTGCGCGCTTCCGGGCACAACAGGTAGGCGGTCCCGACCTGCACACCGCACGCCCCCAGCACCTGTGCCGCAGCCACACCCCGGGCATCGGCAATCCCCCCGGCCGCAATCACCGGCACCCTCACAGCGCTCACGATCTGAGGCAGCAGCGCCCATGTGCCCACCTGCGTGGAAATGTCGTCGGACAAGAACATGCCACGGTGTCCCCCAGCCTCCAGGCCTTGGGCGATGACGGCATCGACGCCCCGCGCCTGCAACCACAGCGCCTCATCCACGGTGGTCGCACTGGACAGCACCCGGGCCCCGGTCGACTTCACCCGCTGCAGCAACGCCTCCGTCGGCAGGCCGAAATGAAAGCTCACGATCTCCGGACGGGTGTCCTCGACCACCTCGGCCATGACCTCGTCAAACGGCCGACGGCCCCCGCCGGACGGAAGGTCCGATCCGTCGATTCCATATGCATGAAAGTGATCGCGCAGCGACGCCCGCCAGCGGGCCTGCCCCACCGGATCGTCCGGCGCGGGCGAATGGCAGAAGAAGTTGACGTTCAAAGGCCCACCGGAGGCCCGACGAAATGCTGCGATCTGCGCCCGCAGCGTCGCCGCGTCCAGCATCGCCGCCGCAAGCGCCCCCACGCCACCGGCCCGCGACACCGCGACCGCCAGGGCCTCGTCCTGCACGCCAGCCATGGGCGCCTGGAACAAGGGCCACCGCAGGCCAGGAAACCAAGACCGCCACACCGACATGACCGAATTCCCCTTCAAAACGCCATGGGCCGCGCCCCGGGACAACTGGAGGTCCGCCAGGTGCCGTCCGGCCCCCAGGAACGGTAGCCAAAGGTGTCGATGTGCAGGCGTCCATTTGGATAACGCCCCAGTCCCATGCGCCATTCCCGCCCCTGTGCGGCCCAGAAACCGCACAGCCGATCCTCGCCGTCGATGGATCCTGCGGGCGTCAGATCGAGGGCAAAGGCCAGCGCGTGGGCACTGCGCTTGGCGCCCCCGACACACACGTTGATGGTGGGACTGCGGTAGGCCGAATGCACCTGGAAGCTTCCCAAGACGCCGTCGGATTGCAGCGTTCGGACCAACTGCAGCACGGACCCGACCGACGCCCACTGCGAACGCGGCGGCACCTCGTAAGGTTGCCCGCCGCACTGATGCCAGGACGAGGCGGTGCGCAACAACTGCGACAGCGGCACCAGGCCGTCCACCCCCTCCAGCTGCAGCCACGCGGAAAAGTCCGCCACTTCATCGGCGTTCTGCCGACGCCACTCCTCGAACGTGATGGTGCGCGGCGGCTGCGGCGTCCGGTCGGGTGAAGCACAGCCCGCCAGCCACACCACCCCCACGAGCATCACCCGCAACAACAAGGGAAACGCCATCAATCCAGACCCTTCACTCGATCAGCGCCTGACCGGCAGACCCAGGCGGCATCCCATCGCGACACGCGCCGGTTCATGGCGTGCCCCGCCCATCGGGAGGCGATGCGGGGGCCGACCGGGGCTCGGCGGGATTCGCCGCGTCCAGGCGCGACACCTCGGACAGGAGTTGTTCCAGCGTCCAGTGGCGTGTGACCCAGATCGTCAACGCCGATGTGGCCAGATTCCAGCCCAGCTTGCCTCCCCCCTGGAGGTGGGCCTGCGTGTGAGCCGAGGCCACCCGCCAAGCGAACAAGGTCGATGGCGGGGGGACGTTCTGACCGGCCGCGGACATCACATAGGACACGGGATCCAGGACCACCAGTTCAGGCTCGCCTTGCCCTCCCCAGCGCTGCCAGACGTCCCGCTGGAGTTGGGGTGAAGACAGCGTCTGCGGGGCCTGCGGCAACACCGGAAGGGAACCCAAGCCCATCCGATACAACGCCCAGGGCCCGGCCACGATCAGAAGCACACCGCCGACCCACAACGTGATCAGCGCCCGGCGCAACCCTTGAACAAAATCCATCACACCCTCCGGCGAGGGTCCACGCGGCCACGCCGGATCCGAAGGCACACACACCGGATCACGGCGGAGCCCTCAAGGCGAGACGCCTGCGGCTGAGCACGCAAGGCAACGATCTGCATCTGGGACAACAGGACGCTCTCCAGCGAAAACGGTGAAGCCCGGATTGTCGCCTCAGGTGAGATCCCGCATCTCGGCCAGCCCCGCCAGCGACTTGACGGTCAACACCGCCCGATCGCGGTCTTCTGGCGAAGCATGCATCGGACTGGACGCAATGACCTGTCCGTTGGATGCCTTGAGGTTGAAATAGTGCTTGCCGTGGCTCGACACCCTCAACTCGTACCGTCCGTCGGCGCTGGCATTCGTCCGCACGGACGCGATGCCGTTCTCGGCAGAAGCCTTGGCCTTGTAGAGTTCGCTGCTCAGCAGCGTGCCACTGTCCACCTTCAGCGAGAAGCGGAATTGCCCCTCCCCGCCACGGACGAGTTCAAAACGGCCAGTCGTCATGCAGACCTCCTGACAGGCACCCTCCATCCGCTCCACGCAGAACGGAGACTCACCCTGAAACTGTTTGTCAGATTTGGGCCGCCAACGCTCGAAAAGCCGACCCTCCCTAGATAACCCGCGCACGGATTATTTACAACCTTTTTACAAACAGCTTAGCGTCAGAGGGCCCACCTGTCCATCCTGGCATCAGGACGCACATCACTTCATGGCACTGTAGACACGCCCCAGCAGCACGGACCCAGACCGCACCGGGTCCTGGCGAATGTCCTTCTCATAGGCCGCGATGACGGTGAACAGCCCCCGGACCACATGCGCGTTGACGTGGGCTTCCAAAGTCTGCCGGGTCGGATTCAGGCCCAGCCGTGCGGCCTGACCCCAGGCCTGCTCCGGGTGTTCGGTCATGCCGACCTGGCGCAGGCTGCGGGTGACCACTGGCAACATCCGCATCGTCAGGTCTTCCTTGGCCGCCTCGGCAAAATACTGCGTCACTGCGGTGTTCCCAGCACCCAGGATCTGTTGCGCGTCTCGCACGGACAGACTGCGGATGGCCCCCATCAGCAAGGGAGAAGCCTCAGGCACCGCGGCCTCCGCCGCCCGGTTGATGGCCACGATCAGGGCATTGACTTCGTCGCCCTGCCCGAAGGCCCGCTTGAGATCGGCCGCTTTGGCCAGCCAGTGCGGCAAAGGCACCCGCACCGCGGGATTGCCCAAAAATCCGTTCTTGACTCCCAGCTGGGTGACCGCCAGGCGGGAGCCTTGTTCCAGCGTGGATTTCAGGCCCACGGCCGCTTCATAGGCACTGACGGCCGCCGCCCGGGAAGACAACGCCACGGAACCCCATCCAGCCCCGAACAGGACCGCCAGGCACCGGCGGCGAGGCGCCCGGACCGCCCCGTCCCAACGGACCGGCCCGCTTTCACAGAAGTCACCCATGCACATTCCCCCGTCGTGTTTTTTCCAGCGGACCGCTGCCCACTCCGGCAGTCTAACGATTCCGGTTCGGCGGAGAACCCCACTTCCGTGGAGCCCGCAGACCGGACACAACCGCTAGACTGCGCCGCACCATGGGGCTGAACACACTCTTTTCACGCGGGATCCTGTGCGGCATTCTGACGTTCGCGGCCGTCGCCTGCGCCACCACGGCACAGGCCGAGGTGGGATCCGTCTCCTACTACGGCAAGGAGTTTGCCGGTCGCCGCACGGCCAGCGGCGAAGCCTTCGATCCCGAGGCCTACACCATGGCCCACCGGACGCTGCCCTTCGGGACGCGGGTGCGCATCACCGATCCCTCGACCGGACGCAGCGTGGTGGTGAAGGTCAACGACCGGGGACCGGTGTCACGCCAGCGCATGGCCGACCTCTCGCTGGCGGCAGCCCGGGAGCTGGGCATCGTGCGACGAGGCACGGCCCGGATGCGCATGGAAGTGCTGTCGGGTCGGGACTGAAGCCCGCTTCACCGCACCAGCAGCCAAACCCATCCCATCAGGCCTGCCCCCAGAACCACCGGAATCACGCCCACCTTGAAACGGAACAGGGCCATGGCGGCACCCGCTCCAATCACGGCGGCCGCCCACTCGAAAGACCCGCTGAATCCGACCGGCCACAGCACGTGATAGGCGAAGAACACGGCCAGGTTCACGATGACGCCCACCACCGCCGCCGTGATGCCCGTGAGCGGCGCGGTGAATTTCAGGTTGCCGTGGGTGGACTCGATGAACGGTCCCCCCAGAAAGATGAAGAAAAACGACGGCAGGAACGTGAAGAAGGTCACCACACACGCGGCGACGACACCGGCCCAGGGCAAGGCGTCCGGCCCGAACAGCGCCTTCGTCCACCCCCCGACAAAGCCCACGTATGACACCACCATGATCAGCGGCCCCGGCGTGGTCTCCCCCAGTGCGAGGCCGTCGATCATCTGCGACGCACTCAGCCACTGAAAGTGCTCGACGGCCCCCTGGTAGACGTAGGGCAACACCG
The DNA here is from genome assembly GCA_964470355.1 of uncultured Sphaerotilus sp. Lineage (GTDB taxonomy): Bacteria > Pseudomonadota > Gammaproteobacteria > Burkholderiales > Burkholderiaceae_C > Sphaerotilus. Next base: position 2,605 of record CAYYCN010000109.1, on the reverse strand, counting down.
CGTAGGCCCCGCCGAAAGTCAACAGCGCCGCCTTGGTGAAAAACCAGGCCATCTGCGTCAGCACGGCGTCCCAGCCCAGAAGGACGATCAGGCTTCCAAAGGCCACGAGCCACAGGGTCAGGCATCCCGCCAGGACCCGCCAGAAATGCCCCCACGTGAAGCGAGCGTGAACAGGTGTGGGCGTTTCGTCGTCCACCACAGCGGGACCGTGCGACTTTCCAGCCGGGCCGTGCCCCCCTCCCACCGCAAACTTTCCGGGGGCCAGACGCCCACCCAGGTATCCTGCCGCCCCCGCCAACAACACGATCAGCGGGAAGGGCAGCCCCAGCAGAAAGATGGCGGCAAAAGCGGCGGCGGCAATCCCCCACAGCCAACCGTTCTTCAACGCCCGAGAGCCAATGCGCACGGCGGCCGACACCACGATGGCCGTCACGGCCGGCTTGATGCCGTAGAGCACCCCGACCACCGCCGGCACGTGGCCCCAGGCCATGTAGACCCAGGACAGCCCGATCAGGATCAGCAGCGAAGGCAGCACGAACAGCCCCCCCGCCACGATCCCACCCCAGGTGCGGTGCATCAACCAGCCGATGTAGGTGGCCAGCTGCTGGGCCTCGGGGCCGGGCAGCACCATGCAGTAGTTCAGGGCATGCAGGTAACGCTTCTCGGAGATCCAGCGTTTTCGCTCGACGAGGTCTTCGTGCATCAGGGCGATCTGCCCCGCAGGTCCGCCAAAGCTGAGGAAGCCCAGCCGCAGCCAGTAGATCAGCGCCTGCCAGAACGTGGGGGCAGCGGGTGCGACGGAAGGCTTGGAAGTCGCAGAGGCCGAAGCATTCAGGGAAGTCATGTGTTCTTGACGGTGGCGGTGTCGATGCCGGCCAAGCCGGCACGTGCGGCATCAAAAAGCGGCTGTGCCGCGGCGAGCAACACATCGTCGTTGTGGTGCAGCGCCTGGAGGCCCCGCACCATCAGTTCCAGTCCCGGGGCTGAATCCATGGGCGCCCCACCCACATCCAGGACGTGCACCAATTCGCCCAGTCGCTTGATCCCTGGATGGGCGTTCAACCCGAACGAGGCCGCCAGCACTTCAAAGGTGACGAGTCCCTCGACGTGGCTGAAGTCGGCCCCGTCGAAGTCAAAGCCGACCGCTTCGGCAGGACAGGCGCCCAAGTCCGTCAACCAGGCGAACCGTGCCTGGGGATCCACAAAACGCGAGATCAACCAGGCCGATGCCAGACGGTCCACCCAGGGACGGGCTCGGGTGGCCCAGAGGCGTCCTTGATACGCGGAAGGATCCCGTTGCCGCACCGCGTTTGTAGAGAGGCTCGGCTCGTCCGGAGAGAACCGGCGATCCACCTCGGTGCGCAGGGCCGACAGGGCATCTTGCGCCTGTTCGGCGGCCGGGCCCGCGAAGAAATCGGACGACAGAAGGGATTGAAGCTGTTGATCCAATGTCCGAAGCAGGCGCCGGGCATGGGCCTCGGGGGCCTCGGCCAACGCGGTCCTGGCCTCATTCAAGGTCCGGCAGAACTCGGCATAGTGCTCTGTGCGGTCAAACAACGCCCGAAAGGTGGCCTCTTGTGCCTCGTCTCGGGCCGTGACCTCCAACAGGTGCGAGTCAGCCCCCGCTTCACGGATGGTGGCATCCAGCGACCAGAACACCGAACCGCTCGTCGTGCTGGCCGGAAGGATGTAGACCCCTTCACGCAGCGTGGCGCAATGTGTGGCCTTGAGGGCTCGCCAAACGCGTACGCGCAGGCCGCTGGGTGTGGTCGGCAGGGTGGCCGTGAGGATCAGCCAAGGAGTCATGAAGCAAATATCTCACAAAGAGATGAATGCTTCAACTTGCCGTGCTCAGTCTGACCCTGCACGGGCGGCGGCCTGCACACCGCTCGGCTGCAATCGATTCGGGCCACCCGGCACCGCCGGCAAGACGTGGATTCGCGGGGATGGAGACCCCTTCACTCGGCTCATTTCCCACCGGCTGCGAGGCGTTCCCGTCAATGACTCAAAGAAGACGGGGAATTTCAGGGTCAGAATTTAGCGAAGTGGCCGGGAATATCTTTGATATCTCAATACGAATCAACAACTTATCTCGATTCGCCAGCTTCGAAATATTCCCATTCACTTCGAGTTGTTGACATGCACGCCAGCCCCCGCCGCCTGCTGGTCCGCATGGTACGAAGACCGCACCATGGCCCCCACGGCGGCGTGCGTGAAGCCCATCTTGTAGGCCTCCTCCTCAAACATCTTGAACGTGTCCGGATGCACGTAGCGCAGCACCGGCAGGTGGTGGCCGCTGGGCGCCAGGTACTGGCCGATGGTCAGCATGTCGATGCCGTGGGCGCGCATGTCGCGCATCACTTCGAGAATTTCCTCGTCGGTCTCGCCCAGGCCGACCATCAGGCCGCTCTTGGTCGGCACGCCGGGCACTTCTTCCTTGAAGCGCTTGAGCAGGTTCAGGCTGAAGGCGTAGTCGGCGCCGGGGCGGGCTTCCTTGTACAGGCGCGGCACCGTCTCCAAGTTGTGGTTCATCACGTCCGGCGGGGACGTCTTGAGGATGTCCAGCGCCTTTTCCAGGCGACCGCGGAAGTCGGGCACCAGCACC
>CAYYCN010000108.1:0-10847 GCA_964470355.1 uncultured Sphaerotilus sp. | reverse complement strand
ACCACCGACACGCGGATTTTCAATCCGCTGCTCTACCAACTGAGCTACCAGGCCGTCAAGAACGCTACTATAACGCGATTCCTGATGCTGTCCAACACTTTTTTGAGATTTTTTCTGTGGGTCAGTTCCCGCCGCGCTTGTTGCGGCTCAGATCCACGCCGAGTTGCTTGAGTTTGCGGTACAGATGGGTGCGCTCCAGCCCGGTGCGCTCGGCCACGCGCGTCATGCTGCCGTTCTCGCGCATGAGGTGAAACTCGAAGTAGGCTTTTTCGAAGGCGTCCCTGGCTTCGCGCAGGGGGCGGTCCAGGCTGAAGCTCTGTTCCGGGCCTGGGCCGTGGCTGGCGACCTGTCCGGCAGCGTGCAGGGCGACCGCCCCGGGCGGGGTGTAGGTGCCGACCGGATGGCTGTGCCCCAGGGACCCCGCCGCATAGGCAGTGCCGAGTCCGGATGCCGGCGCCTCGGTGTGGGTGTAGGGCGAGTAGGGCAGGCCGTTGCGGTGGACGCCGATGGGCGCCTCCAGGCCATTGGCCGGGCGGGGGGCGGGTTTGGCCAAGCCTTGCTCGACCGCTCGCAGCAACTTCTGGAGTGTGATGGGTTTTTCCAGAAAAGCCATCGCGCCGTACTTTGTGGCTTCCACCGCCGTGTCGATGGTGCCGTGCCCGGACATCATGATCACGGGCATGCTCAGCTGTGCGCCCGTGCCCCATTCCTTGAGCAGCGTGATGCCGTCGACGTCGGGCATCCAGATGTCGAGCAGGACGAGGTCTGGCTGAAACTGGTCGCGAGCGGAGCGCGCCTGCGCGGCGTTTTCGGCCAGTTCGACGGTGTGTCCTTCGTCGGTGAGGATTTCCTGGAGAAGGGCACGGATGCCCATTTCATCGTCGACGACAAGAATGTTGGCCATGGACAGGTTCGGAAGGGTCTGGATGCGGTCGTGCGAGGCCGTGATTCAAGCGGTCACACCTGACGCGGCGCTTGTTGTACGTTCCCAACGCGAAAATGATATAGAAACTTCTGCGCCGTTTTGCGCAATATCAAAGCTGGTGTCGGTCGGGCTCTCGTTTCGGTTGCGGATGCGGATGCGCGCGCCGTGTTCTTCGACGATCTTGCGCACGACGGCCAGGCCCAGGCCGGTTCCTCTGGATTTGGTGGTCACGTAGGGCTCGAAAGCCCGCTTGAGCACCTTTTCCGAGAAGCCGGGGCCGTTGTCGGTCACGGTCATGCGCACACGGTCGTGATGGGGGCCGTCGCCGGGGCGCAGGTCGGTTCGGACGGTCACCTCGGCCTCGGGCTGGCCGCTCACGGCGTCCAGGGCGTTCTGGACGAGGTTGTGCACGACCTGGCGCAGTTGGGTCGCGTCCCCCTGGATCCGTGGCAGATTCGATCCGAGCTCCGCCCGCAGGAGGCCTTGTTCGGTCTGCACCGCATACAGCCCGAGCACGTCCGATACCAAAGCATTGAGGTCCAGAGGCACCAGCGAGGCGGCGGGCAGACGGGAGTAGTCGCGGAACTCGTTGACCAGGGTCTTCATGGCCTGCACCTGGGCCACGATGGTGCCCACCGAGCGCGTGAGCATCTGCCGGTCGGTGTCGGCGAGCTTGGATTCAAGCTTGAGCTGCAGCCGTTCGGCCGAGAGCTGGATGGGCGTGAGCGGGTTCTTGATTTCGTGGGCCAGGCGGCGAGCCACCTCAGCCCAGGCCACGCTGCGCTGCGCCGATACCACGTCGGAGATGTCGTCGAAGACGATGACTTCCTGCCCTTCGGGCAGCACGGCGCCCCGCATCAGCAGGGTGATGGCGGTGCTTTCGCGGTCGGTGGCCACGGGGAGTTCCAACGTGTTCTGCCAGTGGCCGACTTCGCTGCTTTCCGGGTCCTGGCGGGCGGCGATGAAGTGCTGCGTGACGGTGCGAGAGAACGCCTGAAGTGCCGGGACTTCGGTCATGGTCTGGCCCTTGAAGGCCTGCAGGGGCGCGCGCAGGATGCGCGTGGCGCCAGGGTTGACGATGTCGATGCGGCCGTGGGCGTCCAGCACGATGACCCCGGCGGTGAGGTTGTCCAGAATGGCCTGGAGGTGGGCGTTGGCACTTTCCACGTCGGCCAGGCTGGTCTGCACGAGCGCGCGGGCGTCGGCGAGCTGCTGGGTCATGTCCGCGAAGGACCGGGTGAGGCCGCCGAGCTCGTCGCGCGAGTGGAACACTTCGGTGGGGCGCAGATCGCCGCGCGCCACCTGGCGCACGCCCTCGGCCAGCACCAACAGTGGCCGGGCCAGTTGATGGCCCAGTGCGGCGGCCATCAGCAGGGCGCTGAACACCCCCAGGATGAGCGCGAGCGTCAACGTACCGATGTACATCTTGCGCAGACCTTCCTTGCCCAGGGCCCGCTGCTGGTATTCGCGGTAGGCGTTCTGCACGCGCAGGGCGTTGAGGGCCAACTCCGGCGGGACGGCCTGAGTGACCTGGAGGTAGCGGTCCTGATTGCCCAGTTGGTAACCTGACGAGGGGATCCAGGCCAACGCCCGGATGCGGGCGTCCGGGGGGGGCTGGTGGTCGAGGTTGGGCTCGTCGTCCAGGCCTTCCAGCACCGAGGTCGCCCGCAGATCCCGTGCTTGCTTCAGCAGCGAGGCCGAGGGTCGATCCGGGAGTAGGGCACTGCCCAGCGAGCCGCCGGCCGAGGCCAGGACGTGTCCGTTGGCGGCCAGGATCGCCACGCTGCGCGCGGACAGTTGCTCGCGCAGGCGCTCCAGCGAGAGCACCTGCATGCGGTCCGGGGAATCGGAGGCCCGCTCGGCGGCCACCCGGGTCTTGTCTCCCAGATCCTTCACCAGGGACTGCAGGGTGTCGCGCCCCAGGTTCAGGCCGGCCTCCAGGGCGCCTTCGACCTGCACGTCGAACCAGCTCTCGATGCTGCGCGAGACGAACTGGTACGACACCCCGTAGATCAGCGCGCCGGGCACGACCCCCACAAACGCGAAAATGGCGGCCAGCTTGAACAGCAGCCGGCTGCCGAACTTGCCGTGGCGCATGCGCCGGGCCAGGTGATAGAGCGCCAGGACGATGACCCCGGCCAGGGTGGCGGCCACACCGATGTTGGTCCACAGCAGCCAGCCGAAGTGGCGCTCGTACATGGCGCGGTTGTTCGTGGCCACCGTCAGCAGGAACACCAGCACCAGCGCGGTCGCTCCGGCGGCAAGCAGAGCGATCAACAGGGTCCAGCGCAGGGATCGACGGCTCATGGGGTGTGGTGGACCAGTGGCGGACGGGGCGGCGTCAGCGCGCCTCACTCGTCAGGATCAGGGTCCGTTCGAGCTGGAGGTTCCATTCGGGCTGCGAGCCGATGCCGATCTGTAGGGGGCGTGGCAACTGATCGGTGTCGAGCCGGTAGGCAAACTCCAGCTGGTAGTTCTCTCCGTCATCGTCGGGCGGAAGGGCTTCACCGATGCGCCACTGGGCGCTGGATCGCACGGTCCGGAGGGCTTCGTCGAGCGAGCGGTGGGTCTGGGACAGGCCGCCGAGGCTCACGCGATAGCTCATGGTGAGGGGCTGATAGGCCAGGCGCCAGGTCCTCGAGGCTTGCGCGACGACCTTGTTGCGCCAGTACCACCGGCGGCGGATCAGCTCCACCTGGGCGACGAAGTGCAGCGCCACCCCTTTTTGCAACGCTTCGGCGACACCGGCGGGCAACTCGAACCGGGTCTCGAAGTCGACCAGCACGCCCTGTTCACTGCGGATCACCCGCAACAGCGCCAGGTCGATGGCACGAGCGGGCCAGGGCACGAGCGCCGTCACCGCCATGGCCCCCAACTGCCGCAGCCACAGGCGCCGCCCGGCGACCAGGGGAGACCGAGTCGCGCGTCGAGGCCGTGAATACTGCAGCGGTCGCGTCATGGGACAGGGCGCGGCGGGCGGGTGGGCAATCAGGGGGGCGGGAGGTCCGGCAAGACCTTGTCCAGCCGTGCGTAAAAGAACCCATCTCCAACGCGGGCGTCGGACGATGCTTGCCGATTGTCGGCCAAGGGCAGCAGGTGTCCGGGGCTGTCGACCGCCAAGGCGTCCGGTGTTCGTTGCAAAAATGCTTCAATCTGACCCTGGCCCTCGGCTTTGAAGACCGAGCATGTGGCGTAGATCAGACGACCTCCGGGGCGGACCAGGGGCCACAGGCGATCGAGCAGCCGACGCTGGGTGGCGACCAAGGTGTCGATGTCGGTGGCCCGGCGCAGCCAGCGCACGTCCGGGTGTCGCCGAACGATGCCTGAGGCGCTGCAGGGTGCGTCCAGCAAGATGGCGTCGAAGGGGCGGCCATCCCACCAGCGTTCGAGCTCGGCGGCATCGGCGGCGTGGAGGTGGGCGCTCAGGTGCAGGCGCTGCAGCGTGTCGGTGACACGGGTCAGGCGATCGGCATCCACGTCCAGGGCGGTCACGTCCAGGTCGGCCATCTCCAGGAGGTGGGCGGTCTTGCCACCAGGCGCAGCGCAAGCGTCCAGCACACGGGCGCCGGCGGGCAAGCGGTCGTCGCCTGTGCCTACCACACAGGCGGCGGACCGTTGGGCGTTCAGGTCCTGGACAGACACGCGGCCGGTGCCGAAGCCCGGCAACCGGTCCACCGCAACGGGGGCCTCCAGCACCAAGGCATGGGCGCCGACCGACACACTGGCCAGTCCCGCAGCCATGAGTTCCGCGCCATAGGCGCTGGCGTCGCTTTGGCGGGCGTTCACCCGCAAGGCCATCGGGGCTTGGAACTGCCCGGCTTTCAGCACTTCGATCCAGTCCTGGGGCCAGTCCTGGCGCAGCCGATCGATCCACCAGGTCGGATGCTGGTGACGAGCCACCGGATCTTCGGCTTGCAGGCGGGGCACCAACGTGCTGGCTTCGCGGAGGAAACGCCTCAAGACGGCATTGATCAGGCCCGCCTGGGCGGGCGTGGTCTTGCGGGCGCACGCCACTGCCTGGTCGACCAGGGTGTGCGGGGGGTAGGGGGCGTCCTGCTCGGGCCAGAGCAGGGCCAGGGCGCAAAGCAGCAGGTCCTCGACTTCACGCGGCGGTTTGCGGGGCACCAGAGCCTGGCGAGCAGCCAGGGCCCCACCCAGCCAGCGCAACACCCGAAAGCTCAGGGCTTGGCAGCCAGGACGCAAGGGCGCGGGACATCGGGCGAGGGCGTCCGTCAGCGAGCGACCCTGGCGCACGGCGCCGACGGTCTTGGCGCAGGCCCCCAGCAGCCGGGCGAGGGTGGGCGACGGCGTCGAGGCCGTGAGGTCAGAAGTCATGCGTTCCGGTTCAGATGAGGTCGCCCGGACGCGCCTTGGATGGCACGCGCGACGTGGTGAAGTCTTCCAGGGCGGCTGGGCGGGTGTGGGCGGCCTGTTCGCTGTCCAGGAGCACCGCCGGACGCACGAGGGCATGCAGGAAGGCGGGGGCCGGTTCGAATCGCAGCAGTCGAGCCGCCACCGGGGTGGGAAAGACGGTCAAGGCGTCGTTGTAGGTGCGGGCGGTGTCGTTGTAAACCTGTGCCGCGAAGATGATCTGACCCTGAAGGGCGTGGCGTTGGCGCAGCAACTCGCTCACGGCGGGATCGGGTGTGGCGCCGAAACTGAGGTCGTGCAGGGTGTGCACCAGGGTGTCCAGGGCCTGGCCCAGGGCCTCTTCGGCGTCGGCGATCCGCTGCAGGGATTCGGCCTGCTGCCGGATCTGCGGGGCGTGGTTGGCCGCAGTGGCGCGGTGGGCCGCGGCAATGACCGCCTCCACCTGTTCGCCGGGCGCGCCCCGCAGATTGCGTGCGGCTTCAGCCAGCGTCAAGGCCACCACGTGGCGCTGCCGGAGGGCATGGCAGAGAGGCGAGAACGCGTTCAGCTGCCGATGGCGCAGCTTGGACAGCCGGTTGTGCGCCCCGATCAGCCAGAAGACGAGGATGGCCAGAATGGCCAGCGATGTGGTCATGCCGAAAGCGTTGCGGCCCATTCGGCGTGGCCGCGGGCGCGCAGTTCGCAGGCCGGGCAGGTGCCGCAGCCATGGCCCCAGGCGTGGCGCGTGCCGCGCTCACCGAGGTAGCAGGTGTGGGTGTGCTCGACGATCAGCGCGTTGAGGGCCTCGCCGCCGAGCTGCTGGGTCAGTGCCCAGGTGTCGGCCTTGGTGAGGAACATCAACGGAGTCTCGATCGTCATGGGCGTGTCCAGCCCGAGGCTCAGGGCCACCTGTTGTGCCTTGAGCGTGTTGTCGCGGCAGTCCGGGTAGCCGGAGTAGTCGGTCTCGCACATGCCGCCCACCAGCACCGACGCCCCCCGGCGGTAGGCCAGCGTGGCTGCAAAAGTCAGGAACAGCAGGTTGCGACCGGGCACGAAGGTGTTGGGCAAGCCGTTGGCCTGCATCTCGATGGCGCGGGTTTCGGTCAGGGCGCAGGCGCTGATTTGCCCGAGCAGGGAGAGATCCAGCACGTGGTCATCACCCAACTTGGGTGCCCAGCGTGAAAACTGGCGTGCCAGCTCGGCACGCACCGTCAGCCGGCAGTCCAGCTCGATGCGGTGGCGCTGGCCGTAGTCGAAGCCGAGGGTTTCGACGCGGGCGTAGCGGTCCAGCGCCCAGGCCAGGCAGGCCGTGGAGTCCTGTCCGCCGGAGAACAGGACGAGGGCGGTCCGAGGGTCCTGTGGGGCCATTGAGCCAGGTCGCTCAGACGGCCGCACCCGGCCGGATGCGTTCTCCGCAGTGCTCACTTGCGGATCTCGCCCTGACCCAGCACGATGTACTTCAGCGAGGTCAGCCCTTCCAGGCCCACGGGGCCGCGGGCGTGGAACTTGTCGGTCGAGATGCCGATTTCGGCGCCCAGGCCGTACTCGAAGCCGTCCGCAAACCTTGTGCTGGCGTTGACCATCACGCTGGCCGAATCCACCTCGCGCAGGAAACGCATGGCGTTCGGATGATTGGTGGTGAGGATGGCCTCGGTGTGGTGCGAGCTGTAGCGGTTGATGTGGGCGATGGCCTCGTCCAGATCGGCCACGACCTTCACGCTGATGATCGGGGCGAGGTATTCCTCGGCCCAGTCGGATTCGACGGCGTCCACGACCTTGGCGCCCGGCACATCCGCCAGGATGGCCTTCGAGGCGGCATCGCAGCGCATCTCCACACCCTTGCGGGCGAAGATTTCGCCGATGCGCGGCAGGAAGGTGGCCGCAGCAGCCTGATGCACCAGCAGCGACTCGGTGGCGTTGCAGGGGCTGTACTTCTGCGTCTTGGCGTTGTCGGTGACGACCAGCGCCTGTTCCAGGTCGAACTCGGCGTCGACGTAGGTGTGGCAGTTGCCGTCCAGGTGCTTGATGACCGGCACCTTGGCTTCGGCGCTGATGCGCTCGATCAGGCCCTTGCCGCCGCGCGGGATGATCACGTCCACAAATTCCGGCATGGCGATCAGGCGGCCCACGGCGGCGCGGTCGGTGGTTTCGACCAACTGCACACCGTCGGCGGGCAGGCCGGCTTCGAGCAGGGCCTCGCGCACCAGGCGGGCCAGCGCGACGTTGGAGTGGATCGCTTCCGAGCCACCACGCAGGATGCAGGCGTTGCCGCTCTTGATGGCCAGCGAGGCGGCCTCGATGGTCACGTTCGGGCGGCTCTCGTAGATCATGCCGAACACACCCAGCGGCACGCGCATCTGGCCGACGCTGATGCCCGTGGGGCGGCGGCGCACGTTCAGGATCTCGCCGATGGGGTCGGGCATGGCGGCGAGCTGCACACAGCCTTCGGCCACCGTGGCCAGGCTCTTGGCGTCGAGCTTGAGGCGGTCCAGCAGTGGGCCTTCGAGGCCGTTGGCCGCGGCCTTGTCGAGGTCCAGCTGGTTGGCGGCGGCCAGCAGCGTGCGGTGCGCTTCCAACTTGGCCGCCAGCAGGGTGAGGGCCTGATTCTTGGCGGCGGTGGAGCCGGCGGCCATGGCGGCTGCGGCACCCCGGGCGGCAGCGCCGACCCGGTTCATGTAGGCGATGACGTCGGTGGAGGTGTCCATGCCCGGAATTGTCGCAGAGAGCGTTCCCTGGACGTGTCGGGGCCGAGGCGGAGGGTCGGGCGGTCGGCGGCGCGCTGAGCGTTTACAGGAGGGGGCCTTCACGCCTCTCAACAAATAGAAATGGGCCCTCGGGCCCATTCAAAGAAGTCAGCAGCGAAGCGCCGGGACGATCACGCCGCCTCAAACCCATTCGGATTCTGGCTCTGCCACCGCCAGCTGTCCTCGCACATCTCCTTGAGCCCGCGCTGTGCCTTCCAGCCCAGCAGCTTCTCGGCTTCGATCGGGTCCGCGTAGCACGAGGCCACGTCACCGGGGCGGCGGTCCACGATCTGGTAGGGCACGGGCCGGCCGCTGGCGGCTTCAAACGCCTTGACCACGTCCAGCACGCTGTAGCCCTGGCCGGTGCCCAGATTCACGGTGACGGACTTCTGCTGCTCCAGCAGGTAGCGCAGCGCGGCGACGTGGCCGGCCGCCAGGTCCATGACGTGGATGTAGTCGCGCACGCCGGTGCCGTCGGGCGTCTCGTAGTCGCCGCCGTACACCGACAGCTTCTCGCGCTTGCCCACGGCCACCTGGGTGACGTAGGGCATCAGGTTGTTGGGGATGCCGCACGGGTCTTCGCCGATGGTGCCGCTGGGGTGGGCGCCCACGGGGTTGAAATAGCGCAGGTAGGCGATGGCCCAGCCCGGCTTGCAGCGCTCCAGTTCGCGCAGCATCTGCTCACCCAGCAGCTTGGTCATGCCGTAGGGGTTGGTATAGGTGAGGGCGCAGGCTTCGTCGATGGGCAGGCGCTCGGGCTGGCCGTAGACGGTGGCCGAGGAGCTGAACACCAGCACGCGTTGGCCGACGTTGTCGAGCGCCTGGGCAACGCTGATCAGGCCGCCGAGGTTGTTGCGGAAGTATTCCAGCGGTTTGTCGGCGGACTCGCCCACGGCCTTGTGGGCGGCGAAGTGCACCATGCCGTCGATGCCGTGGCGTTCCATGATGGCCTGCATCGCGGCGCTGTCGTTGACGTCGGCCTCTTCGAAGATGGGTGTCTCGCCGAGCAGGGTCTCCAGGCGGTCGAGCACGACGCGTGAGCTGTTGGCGAAGTTGTCGACGCCGAGCACTTCAAAGCCGGCGGCGCGCAGCGCGAGCCAGGTGTGGGAGGCGATGTAGCCGGTGGCACCGGTCAGGAGGATCTTGGCCATGAGCAGTCGGAGCGGGTTGGAGAGGGGGCGGATCGATGCGACCGCGGGTTGGTACGGATCGATCGATACATGTCGTGACATGTCCATTGTGGCGAACCCGGATCATGCCCTTCGTGACCGCCGGGATGAAATCGCCCATTCCGGTGTGAGTGCACGGCCCGCTGTGGCGTTCGGGGTGCGGCTCCACGGCCGGTGCAGCCCGGACGCCCAGGTCTGCGCCACCTACAATCGCGGACATGCTGCATTCCCTGTTCGATTCCCTTGGCCGCGAGGCGCTGGCCCGTGTGACGCTGTTGCTCAACCACGTGATTCACGCCGAGCCGGAAGCCGTGCGCAGGCTCTCGGGGCACGTCGGGCGCAGTGTGGGGGTGGTCTGGCAGAAGTGGCCTTCGGTCCTGCCGCCGCCGCCTGCACCGGTCTGGCGCATCACGCCTGCGGGGCTGCTGGAGCTGGACGAAGGCGGCGTGCAGACGTCGCCCTCCAGTGACGAAGCCTCCCTGATCGTGACGCTCGATGGTTCTCAGCTGATGGGCTGGGTGCTTTCGGGCGCGTCGGGGCGGCCGCCAATGGACATCCGGGGGGATGCCGGTTTTGCCGCCGAGGTGAGCTGGCTGGCCGAGAACCTGCGCTGGGACATCGAGGACGATCTGGCCCGCATCGTGGGCGATGCGCCGGCCCGGGCCCTCACGCGTGTGGCGTCCACGGCGATGGGCTTGGTTCGGGGGCTGGCCCAGCGGGTGCCCCGTCCCGGCGCGTCCCGCTGATCGCGCCGGAGTGTCGGTGTCCTGGGCCCTGTGGGGTGTGATGGTCTGTCGGTCGGTCTGCACATGAAACATGCGTTGCGTCTGGCGTTGATCGCCTGGGTCTGCCTGCGCCATGGGCTGGATCAGATTGCACTCAAGCACATTCCGTCGCCTTGGGTGCGGGGTCTGGCCAGGGTGCTGTCGATCGGCCGTTCGCTTGATGCACCCCGAGGCGAGCGCCTGCGGCTGGCCTTCGAGCGCCTCGGGCCGATCTTCGTCAAGTTCGGGCAGGTGCTGTCCACGCGGCGCGACCTGATTCCGCCCGACATCGCCGACGAGCTGGCCAAGCTGCAGGATCGTGTTCCGCCGTTTTCCAGCGCGCAGGCCCGTCGCCTCATCGAGGCGGGGCTGGGTCGGCCCGTCGAGGCGGTGTTTGCCCAGTTCGAGGTCGATCCGGTGGCCAGTGCGTCGATCGCGCAAGTCCATTTCGGGCGGCTGCACGATGGCCGGGAAGTGGCGGTGAAGGTGTTGCGCCCGGGGGTGCTCGACATCATCGACGCCGACTTGGGCTTGCTGCGCAGCGCCGCCGCGTGGCTGGAGCGGGTGTCCGCCGATGGCCGCCGGCTGCGCCCGCGAGAGGTCGTGGCCGAGTTCGACAAGTACCTGCACGACGAACTGGACCTGACCCGCGAAGCCGCCAACGCCACCCAGTTGCGCCGCAACATGGAGGGCCTGGACCTGCTGCTGGCGCCCGAGATGATCTGGGACCTGAGCAGTGCCGAGGTGCTGGTGATGGAGCGCATGGTGGGGGTGCCCATCAGCCAGGTCGACCGCCTGCGCGAAGCCGGGGTCGACATTCCCAAGCTGGCGCGTGATGGCGTGACCATCTTCTTCACCCAGGTGTTCCGCGACGGCTTTTTCCATGCCGACATGC
>CAYYCN010000107.1:0-10858 GCA_964470355.1 uncultured Sphaerotilus sp. | reverse complement strand
TCAAGGTCTTCAGCGAAAACCTGCGCGACCTGCTGCTGGCGGCACCCGCCGGCAAGCGCGTGGTGATGGGTCTGGACCCCGGCATCCGCACCGGCGTGAAGGTGGTCGTGGTGAGCGACACCGGCAAGGTGCTCGACACCTCCACCGTCTACCCGCATGAGCCGAAGCGCGACTGGGAAGGTTCGCTGCACACCTTGGGTCGCCTGTGCGCCACCCACGGCGTGAACCTGATCGCCATTGGCAACGGCACCGCCAGCCGTGAGACCGACAAGCTGGCCGCCGACCTGATCAAGCGCATTCAACAGATCTCCCCGGGCACGCACATCGAGAAGGTGGTGGTGAGCGAGGCGGGCGCTTCGGTCTATTCGGCTTCGGAGTTCGCCTCCAAGGAACTGCCCGACCTGGACGTGAGCCTGCGCGGCGCGGTGTCCATCGCCCGTCGACTGCAGGATCCGCTGGCCGAGCTGGTCAAGATCGACCCCAAGAGCATCGGCGTCGGCCAGTACCAGCACGACGTGAATCAGAGCGAGCTGGCGCGCACGCTGGGCACGGTGGTCGAGGACTGCGTGAACTCGGTGGGCGTGGACCTGAACACCGCTTCGGCGCCGCTGCTGTCGCGCGTGTCGGGCCTGAGCGCGACGGTGGCCGCCAGCATCGTGCGCTGGCGCGACGCGAACGGCGCCTTCCGCAACCGCAAACAGTTGCTGGACGTCTCGGGCCTGGGCCCCAAGACGTTTGAGCAGGCCGCCGGCTTCCTGCGCATCCGCGACGGCGACAACCCGCTGGACATCACCGGCGTGCACCCGGAAACCTATCCGGTCGTCGAGAAGATGATCGCCGCCACCGGCAAGCCGATCGGCGAGCTGATGGGCCGCAGCGACGTGCTCAAGAGCCTGAAGCCCGAAGCCCTGGCCGACGACAAGTTCGGCGCCATCACCGTCAAGGACATCCTGGGCGAGCTGGAAAAGCCCGGCCGCGATCCGCGTCCGGACTTCAAGGTGGCCCGCTTCAACGACGGCGTCGAGGACATCAAGGACCTGGTCGAAGGCATGGTGCTCGAAGGCACGGTGTCCAACGTCGCGCAGTTCGGGGCCTTCGTGGACCTGGGCGTGCATCAGGACGGGCTGGTCCATGTGAGCCAGTTGTCGAACAAGTTCGTCAGCGACGCTCGTGAGGTGGTCCGCACCGGCGACATTGTCAAGGTGCGTGTGCTGGAGGTGGACGTCGCCCGCAAGCGCATCTCGCTGACGATGAAGCTCGATGCGCCCATCCAGAAGTGCGCTGGCAAAACGGACAACAGTTTCCGGCCGGCCGGCCGGGGTGAGCGGGTGGGGGCGGCGGGTCCTTCCGCCGGGCGCTCCGGTGCGGGGGCGGGGGGGCGCGGGGGGCCATCGTCACCTGCGGCTGGCGGTGCCATGGCCGCGGCCTTTGCCAAGCTGCAGCAGGGCAAACGCTGAGCCACTCCGATGCTGGATACCAAATGGGCGCGGGTCGGCCGGGGTCTATTCCCGGGATCGCGCTCGCCAGGATGCCCATAATCCGGGCCTCATGAAATGGATGCACATGTGGCGGCCTGACCCCATGACGAGGCGCAGGGCCTCGCTCGGTGACTGGTGGCGGACCCTGGTCGTGGGTCTGCTGGTGCTCTCGATCGGGACCACGTCCGTGGCCTCCGGCCGCTTCTTCCCGGAACTGCCGGCACTGGACCGGGTCACGGACTACCAGCCGCGGCAGCCCCTGCAGGTCTACACGCGCGACGGCGTCGAGATCGCCCAGTTCGGCTCCGAGCGCCGCCAGTTCGTGCCCATCGAGCAGATTCCGCCGATGATGCAGGAGGCCGTCATCGCGGTGGAAGATGCCCGGTTCCGCCAGCATGTGGGCATCGACCTGTGGGGCATCCTGCGGGCGATCGTGGCTGCGTTGACCGGCGGGCGCCGCCAGGGGGCCTCGACCATCACCCAGCAGGTGGCGCGCAACTTCTACCTGACCCAGGAGCGCACGCTGGAGCGCAAGCTCAAGGAGGCGGCGCTGGCCTTGCGCATCGAGCGCACGCTCAGCAAGGACCGCATCCTCGAGCTGTACATGAACCAGATCTACCTGGGGCAGCGTGCGTACGGCTTTGCCGCGGCGTCCCAGGTGTACTTCGGCAAACCGATGGCGCAGCTGTCCATTGCCGAGACCGCGGTGCTGGCGGGTTTGCCGCAAAACCCGGTCTACGCCAATCCGACCACCAATGTGGATCGTGCGATCCAGCGTCAGCGCATCGTGCTCGTGCGCATGCGTGACACCGGGGTCATCACGGCTGCCCAGTACACCGCGGCCGTGAACGAGAAACTCACGGTGCGCTCGCGTCTGGACGTGGAAGTGCACGCCGAGCATGTGGCGGAAATGGCCCGTCAGGCGGTGTTCGAGCGGTACGGCGACCGGGCCTACACCGAAGGTTTCCGGGTCTATACGTCGTTGGTGGCTGCGGACCAGCAGGTGGCCTGGAACGCAGTGCGCCGCCGTCTGCTGGAGTACGACCGCCGACAGCCGTGGCGTGGCCCGGAGGGTTATGAAACCCTGGCCGATGACGTTCAGGCCGGCAGCGCGCAGGCTGCCGTGGTGCTCAAGGAGTATCGGGACGATGAGGACCTTCGCCTGGGCCTGGTGCTCCAGGCCGGACCTTCGGCGGTGACGGTTCAACTGGCCACCGGGGAATTGGTGCCGCTGGATGCCGCCAGCCGTACTTGGGCCAAGGCCGCGCTCCAGCCCGGCGCCCAGCGGCCGCTGGCGCTGGTGCGCGGGGCGGTCATCCGGGTGCTGCAGACCCGCGGGGGATGGACCCTCACCCAGTGGCCGCAGGTGCAGGGGGCGTTCGTCTCGATGGAGCCCTCCAGCGGACGCATCCGTTCGATGGTCGGCGGCTTCGACTTCACCCGCCAGCAGTTCAACCACGTCACGCAAGCGTGGCGGCAGCCGGGCTCGACACTCAAGCCGTTCCTGTATTCGGCGGCGCTGGAGCGCGCGGTCATGCCGTCCACCCTGATCTACGACGGTCCGATCGACGGGCTCGGCGATTGGACGCCCCAGAACAGCGATGGCCGGTACGACGGGCCCCTCACGCTGCGTCAGGCCCTGGCCCGCTCGAAGAACATGGTGAGCATCCGCCTGACGCAATACGTGGGTGTGCAGGACGCCCGGCAGTGGGTGGGCCGCTTCGGCTTTGACGTGGAGCGCCAGCCCGCCAACCTCACGCTGGCCCTGGGGGCCGGCAGCGCCACGCCGTTGCAAATGGTGTCGGCCTACAGCATGCTGGCCAACGGGGGGTTCCGGGTCACGCCCACGGTGATCGAGCGCATCGTGGACGCCAAGGGCCAGACCGTTTGGCAGGCGCCACCGCCGCCGGCCCTGAGCGAGGACCTTCGGGCGGTGCCGGATCGCAATGTGTTCATCGTCAACACCCTGCTGCAGGAGGTCACGCGCAGCGGGACCGCGGCCAAGGCCCAGGCGATGCTGAAGCGGCCGGACCTGTACGGCAAGACCGGCACGACCAACGACGCCGTCGACGCCTGGTTCGCCGGATTCCAGCCCGGTGTGGCCGCGGTCGCCTGGATCGGTTACGACGAACCTCGCAGTCTGGGGGCCCGCGAATCCGGTGGAGGTCTGGCCCTGCCGCTGTGGATCGACTACATGGGCCGCGCCCTGTCGGGCGTTCCCGTGGCGCACCTGAATCCGCCCGGGGGCTTAACCCAGACCACCGAGGGGTGGTCGTACGTCGAACTGGCCGGAGGCGCCGCGGTGTATGGCCTGGGCCTGCCGGCGGTGGACGGTTCTGCCCCCGCCGCAGATGCCCCCATGTGGCCTTCGTCGGCATCCCAGGCGCCCGTGACTTACGGGCCGCCGGTGGTCGACCACTGAACTTTTCCACGACCCATGAACGCCGCCCACCTGCCCGACGACCGAGACCTGACGCCCGCGATGCGCCACCTGCTGGAGCGGGCCTATCGGCTGCGCCGGCCCGGTTTTCACGACATGACGCCCGAACTGGCCCGCGCCACCTATCAGGTCGTGGCCGAGACCCTGGACCTGCCGCGGGCCCCCTTGGTGCGTGTCGAGGACCGATTGATCCCGGTGGGGCCGGGTGGAGAGCGGCGCGTGCGTCTGTACGCCAACGGGCCGGACGTCCGGCCGGTGGTGCTGTTTCTCCATGGCGGCGGTTTTGTCGTGGGTGGACTGGAAACGCACGACAGCCTGTGCCGGCAGATCGCCCTGCGCAGTGGCGCGGCAGTGGTGGCTCTGGACTACCGCCTGGCGCCCGAGCACCGGTTTCCGGCGGCGTGGGAGGACACCGTGGGGGCGCTGCAGTGGCTGGCTGGACACGCCGATCAATGGGGTCTGGATCCCACACGGCTGGCGGTCGTGGGAGACAGCGCAGGGGGGACGCTGGCGGCCGGCGCCGCCCTCTGGGCCCGCGACCGGAACCTCCCCGTGAAATTGCAGGGGCTCATCACCCCCGGCACCACGGCGCATGCGGACACGGCGTCCCATCTGCGTTATGCGACGGGTTACCTGCTGGAGCGGGACTCGGTGCAGTGGTTCTTCGATCACTACATCGACTGGGAAGACCGGATCGACTGGCGCTTTGCGCCCTTGCACGTGTCCGACCTGGACGGCGTGGCCCCGGCCTGGGTCGGACTGGCCGAGTGTGATCCGCTGGTGGACGAAGGGGTGGCCTATGCCGATCGCCTGCGCATGGCCGGCGTGCCGGTCGATTTGGAACTGTACCGGGGCGTGACCCACGACTTCATCAAGCTCGGCCGGCAGATCCCCGAGGCCGTGCAGGCCCAAGACCACCTGGCGCAGGCCTTGCGCCAGGCCCTGGAGATCAGCGAGCCGGCCTGAGCAGGCTGCGCACCCTCGGGCGCACCGTGCGTGTGGCCGGGGGCAGGGCCGGCGAACCGGACGTGTCGCCTTCGTGTTCAAAACCCGTCATGTCCGCCTCCTGAACCGGTGCGGCGTAGTCCGCCCCACGCGGGTCCACGGGCACCTCGATGGGCGAGGTCTGGTAGCGTGGCGGCCAGTCCTTGAGCGTGGCGCGGCGCATCAGCGCCATGCCCTGTGCGGCCGGATAGCTGCGCTCGAAGACGTGGGTGACGAGGGTGCGACCGGTCCGTTCGGTCACGATCACCGTCGACGAGCGCGTCCCGTAGCGGCCGTCGGCGGTGCGCACGAAGGCGGCGGAGAGTTGTCGCTCCAGGTCCAGCCCCACCCCGGTGACCGGCAGGTCCTCGTCCTGGGCCACCGTGCGGGACGTGAGCGCGGCCATGAGGGCCTGCGCCAAGGCGTCGGGGCCGGGCGCCGTGTCTTCGTGCTGTGCCAGGGCGTCGGCCAGATCCTGCTTCAGGCGGACCACCTTGGGCCAGGGCTCGTCGAGCCGTCCGTTGGAGACCCCGTGGATGCCTTTTTCCAGCCGCTGGGCATAGCGGGCGCGGTTGGACATCCAGTGGCATTCGCCGCGGCTGAAATCGGCGGCGATGAAGTTGAATCCGTTGTGACCCATGAGGGAGGCGCGGACCCAGAACCTGTCGGGTGGGTGGTCACCGGTGAGCCAGCGCGTGACCAGCCCGCCGCGCGAGGGGGCATCGGGTTCATGGCGTGCGGGTTCCCGCACGTTGGTGAGCAGGCCCAGGCGGCCGGACAGGCTCAGTCCCAGCCAGGTGCCCCCCGCGCTCAGGTCGCGGCCGGACAGCACCTCCGGCCCGTTGGGATCCGGTCGCCACCACCCCAGGCGGGCGGTGGGACGGTCATGGAATTCGTCTCGGTTGGCTGCGATCACCAGCGGAAAGCGTCGGCTGGTGTCGAGCGCGATTGCAGCCAGGCACATCTCGTCTCGATTCTTTCCCCGCCGAGGCGGGGCTGGAAAAGACCGGGATGGTACTCAAGTCGGGGGGGCTTCGTGCGGCAGTGGGTAGGGCAAGGTGCCGAGGGTCAGCTGTGGGCCCTCGGCCGAGCCGGCGTGCAAATCGCCCGCTTCCAGGGCCGCGATCTTGAGTTCGACCAGCGCGGCGTGGGAGCCGTCCGCGGCCTCGCTCGACTGCGCGACGTGTCCGGCAGGTTGGTGAGGCTCCTGGCTCCAGAACACGGGCTCTCCCGCCGAGAGGGCCTGGGGGCTGGTCAAGAGCACGCTGCGCCGCTTGAGCTTGCCCAGGTACTGACTGCGGGCCACCACCTCCTGGCCCGGGTAGCACCCTTTCTTGAAGTCGACCCCACCCACGAGTTCGTAGTTCAGCATCTGCGGCACAAACGTGCCGGCGGTGGCCGCGCGGACCTGCGCCACGCCGGACGTCACTTCCAGCCAATCCCAGTCTTGCAGGCGCACCGAGGGTTGCGAGGCGAGAAGGGCTTCGGCTTCGGCCGACGGTCCGATCCACATCCACCTCGACGGGCCCGCGGCCTGCGGCAGGCGCAGCAACAGGGTGTCGTCGGCGAGGTCGATCTTGCCCCAGGGCGGGAGGTCTGCAGCGCCCGGGTGCACGGCCAGGGCGGCGGCGTCCCCGACCAGTCCCACACAGCGCAGGCGGTCCCGGCCATCTTCAATTTTGACCTGGGCCCGCATCACGAACATGCGCAGGCGCTTGAGCGTGGTTTCCAGCACGTCGGCCTGGCACACCAACACCACACGGCGGTCTGGGCACCTGGCGTAGATGAAGCTGGCCAGCATCCGGCCCTTGGCGTCGCAGTAGGCCGCCAGCCGCGCCTGTGAGGCGCCGAGCCGCGAGACGTCGTTGCTGAGCTGTCCGTGCAGGAAGCTGGTGGCGTCTTCACCACCGGCCACCAAGGGAGCACGGTCTGCGAGGAGGCAGGCACCGCCGAGGGGAGCGTCGATTGCTTGGGTCATGGACTCATTATCATGACTGCCGTTGCCGTCGTGGCGTGCTCGGGTATCCCATCTTGGCGTTCAGAAAGCCTGGTTCCTTTCGCTTCAATCCTTTTGTGGCCTCGCGCGGGCGGGTGTGGGTGCGCCTGGTGGCGGTCCTGCTGGTGTCCGCGTTGGCCCTCGGGGGGCTGGTGGGGGCCTGGTTGTGGCGGCCCTTGACGTGGGCCTCGACGCCTCTGGAGGTGGAAATCGAGGCGGGACGCACCCCCCGCCAAATTGCACAGGCGCTGGTGGATGCGGGGGTCCAGACGTCGCCCGCCTGGCTCTACCAGTGGTTTCGCTGGTCTGGCAAGTCCGCGCGCATCCGGGCCGGCAGTTATGAGCTGAGCGGATCGCTCACGCCGATCCAGTTGCTCGACAAGCTCGTGTCGGGGGATGAGACCCTGGCCCGGGTCCGGTTCATCGAGGGTTGGAACTTTCGACAGTTGAGGCAGGCCCTGGCGTCGGCTCCGGGCCTGAAGTCCGAAACCGCCGATCTGGACGAGGTGGCCCTCATGGCCCGCATCGGATCCCCGGGCCTGCCCGCCGAAGGGCAGTTTTTCCCCGACACCTACACCTACGCCCGGGGGAGCAGCGATCTGGCGGTGTTGCGACGGGCCCATCAGGCCATGAAACGCCACTTGGAGCTTGCTTGGTCGTTGCCCCGTGAGGACGGCATGCCCTTGCAATCCGCGCAGGACCTGCTGGTGCTGGCCTCCATCGTCGAGAAGGAAACCGGCCGACCGGAGGACCGGGCCAAGATCGCGCGGGTGTTTCTCAACCGCTTGCGCATCGGCATGCCGCTGCAGACGGATCCGACCGTCATCTATGGCCTCGGGGCGGCATTTGACGGCAATCTGCGCCGGGCCCACCTGCAGACCGATGGCCCGTTCAACACCTACACCCGGCGGGGACTGCCGCCCACCCCCATCGCCCTGCCCGGCCGGGCGGCACTGGAAGCCGTGGTGCGGGCCGAGCCCGGTCGGGCCCTTTACTTTGTGGCGCGGGGCGATGGCACGAGCGAGTTCAGCGACACGCTGGACGCCCACAACCGCGCTGTGCAGCGTTATCAGCTCCAGCGTTCGAGGAAGACACCATGACCCAGACACGGCTGCAGGGCCGATTCGTGACCGTGGAGGGCATTGACGGAGCGGGCAAGACCACCCACGTCGAGAACTTGGCCCGGCGTTGGACTGAGCGCGGACTGGAGGTCGTTCGCACGCGGGAGCCCGGCGGCACGCCGCTGGCCGAATCGCTGCGCGAGCTGATGCTGCACCAGTCCATGGACGGCCTGACCGAGGCCCTGATCGTTTTTGCGGCGCGCCGGGATCACCTCCAGCGCGTGATTGAGCCGGCGTTGGCCCGGGGGGCTTTGGTCTTGTGCGACCGCTTCACGGATGCCACCTTTGCCTATCAGGGCGCGGGTCGGGGCCACGACCTCGGGGTGCTGGCCCAACTGGAATCGTGGGTGCAGGAAGGCCGCCAGCCCGATCTCACCCTGTGGTTCGACCTGCCACCGGCCGTCGCGGCGGCGCGCCGGGCGGCGGTGCGGGCGCCCGATCGTTTTGAATCGCAGGATCTGGCGTTTTTCTCGGCGGTGCGTTCGGGCTATGCCCGACGCTGTGAAGCCGACCCGCAGCGGTTTCTTCGGCTCGACGCCGCCGGTACACCGGACGACGTCGCGCGGCAGATCGAACTCGGCCTGGAGCGTCTGGGATGGTGACACGCGCCCGCAGCGCCACGGGGGCGGTGACGCCCAGCGTCGGCCTGACCGCCCGACCCCTGCCTTGGTTGGTCGATCCCCTGCGCCGTGCCCTGACCCACACCCGGGGCCATGCACTGTTGCTGCGGGGCCCGCAGGGGGTGGGGCAGCTTTCCATGGCGTTTTCGTTGGCTCAGGCGTGGCTGTGCGAATCTCCTGCCGAGACGCGCCCGGACGGCCTGGCCTGCGGGGCCTGTCCGGCGTGTCACCTGGTGGAGGAACGCACCCATCCGGACCTGCGTGTCATCGTGCCCGAGGCCCTGCGCGTCGAGGTGGGGCTGGACGCCGAGGAAAGCCCCTCCGGTGAAGACGGCAAACGCAAGCCCAGCAAGGAGATCCGCGTCGAGCAGGTCCGCACCGCGCTGGAGTTCGCGGCGCTCACGGCGTCGCGCGGTGGCATGAAAGTGATGGTGATCCACCCCGCCGAGACGCTCAACGCGGTGGCGGCCAACGCCTTGCTCAAGACGCTGGAGGAGCCGCCTGGCGACATGCGTTTTGTCCTCAGCTGCGGCGCGGCGGATCAACTGTTGCCGACCATCCGCAGCCGCTGCCAGGATCTGACCCTGAGCGCTCCCGAGCCAGCGCAGGCCTTGGCCTGGTTGAGTGCTCAAGGGGTCGGTGAAACGAGTGCCTTGCTCGACGCAAGCGGGCGTCAGCCCGTGCACGCCCTGTCCCTGGCGGCCCTCGGGCTGGACGGTGCCGTGTGGAAGGCCTTTCCGGGGGTCGTGACCGGCCAGCCTCTGCCGGTGGCGAATGCCTGGACCGTGCCGCTGCTGGTCGATGCCTTGCTCAAGCTTTGCCACGACTCGCTGTGCGTGAGCGTGGGGGCTCCGCCAAGGTATTTCACCGAGGGTTCGGTGCCGACCGCACCCGTGGAAAGGCTCACGGCCTGGGCGGCCGAGCTGCGCAAGGCCAGCGCCCGAGCCGATCATCCCTGGAACCTGGGCCTGGCCGTCGAAGCGCACCTGCAGCGTGCACGAGACGTCTTTGCCTCTGCGGAGGGCGGGCCATCCCGGCGCGCTCCAGTGCGCACCGGTGGCGGCCGATAAACTCCTCGTCCTTGCGACGTCCCTGCGGGATTCCACGCCATGAACGATACCGTCGCTCCTCGTCCAGCCTCCACCGTGGCCGCCGTGCCGGCACGGCCCAGCGTCATCCAGCTCGTGTTCCGCGAGAAGGGGGCGCTGTACGCGGCGTACGTGCCGCTGTTCGCGGAAGGGGGGCTGTTTGTGCCCACCCAGCG
Source organism: uncultured Sphaerotilus sp. (assembly GCA_964470355.1). Classification (GTDB taxonomy): domain Bacteria; phylum Pseudomonadota; class Gammaproteobacteria; order Burkholderiales; family Burkholderiaceae_C; genus Sphaerotilus. The sequence goes on along the minus strand of CAYYCN010000107.1, from coordinate 955 downwards.
CGAGTACCGCATCGGCGACGATGTGTACCTGCTGCTGACCCTGCCGGATGACCCCCAGCGGTATCCGGTGGCGGGCAAGGTGGCCTGGATCACCCCCGCCAACGCTTCGGGCGGGCGCACCCAGGGCGTGGGCGTGCGTTTCCCGAGCGAGGAAAAGTCCCGGGCCTTGAGGGTGCGCATCGAGGACCTGCTGGGCACGGCGCTGCAGTCGACCAAGCCCACGCAGACCCTCTGATCCCATGTACTTCGACACCCACTGCCACCTCAATTTCCCAGAACTCCGCGCACGCATCGACGACATCTTGTCGGATATGGCCCGTGCCCAGGTCACGCGGGCCGTCTGCATCGGCACGACGATCGAGGAATTTCCCGACGTCCTGGCGCTGGCCCATGCCCACGACCACCTGTGGGCCACCGTGGGGGTGCACCCCGACCAGGAGGACGGCCTCGAGCCGACCGAGGAGGACCTGGTCAGGCTGGGGCAGGATGCTCGGGTGGTGGCCGTTGGGGAGACCGGGCTGGACTACTACCGGCTCAACGGTCGCAGCCTGGAAGACATGGAGTGGCAGCGTGAGCGGCTGCGCACGCATGTGCGTGCGGCCCGCCGGCTGCGCAAGCCGTTGGTGATCCACACGCGCAGTTCGGCCGCCGACACGCTCGCGGTGTTGCGCGAGGAGGGCGCGCAGGAGGTTGGTGGGGTTTTCCACTGCTTCACGGAAACCCGGGAAGTGGCGCGGGCGGCGCTGGATCTCGGCTTCCATGTGTCGTTTTCCGGCATCCTCACCTTCAAGAACGCGGCGGATCTGCGCGACGTGGCGGCCATGGTGCCCCTGGACCGTTGCCTGATCGAGACCGACAGCCCCTATCTGGCGCCCGCACCGCACCGGGGCAAGACCAACACACCGGCCCTGGTGCCGTTGGTGGCGGCCGAATTGGCCCGGATCAAGGGTGTGGA
>CAYYCN010000106.1:0-10989 GCA_964470355.1 uncultured Sphaerotilus sp. | reverse complement strand
AGGTCATCGAATACCAGCTCAAGGAAGAGCTCTACAACTGGCGCCCGGACGTGCGCCCCAACGTGCTGGGCAAGTTCGACGAGGTCGAGGGCGACCGCAGCGGCGGCGAATGGTCCATGCCCAATCCCAGCGGCCAGGAGCTGCTGCGCGCCAAGGCCGACCTCACTCCGGCGTTGATCGCCAAGGCGGTGGCCCGCCGGCTCAAGAAGCTGGGCGTGCCGCTGGAGATCGAGGCGCGCATGGACGAGCGCTTGCGTGTCATCGAGGCCAAGGAGCGCGAACTGATTCCTCCGCTGCAGGGGCTTACCACGCCCCTCGGCGCATCCACATCAGGTTCACCAGCGGCCGACCTCGCCACGGCCGGCGCATCGGCCCAAACCCCCACGGTGGGCGAGCGCCCGCCCTGGTTCTGCAGCGGCTGCCCGCACAACACCAGCACCCGCGTGCCCGAAGGCTCACGCGCCCTGGGCGGCATCGGCTGCCACTACATGGCCACCTGGATGGACCGCAGCACGGTCACCTTCAGCCAGATGGGCGGCGAAGGCGTGGCCTGGGTGGGCCAGGCCCCCTTCACCACCGACACCCACGTCTTCGCCAACCTGGGCGACGGCACCTACTTCCACAGCGGCCTGCTGGCGATCCGGCAGAGCATCGCCGCGGGCGTGAACATCACCTACAAGATCCTCTACAACGACGCCGTGGCGATGACGGGCGGGCAGCGTGTGGGCGAACGGCCCGAAGGGCATTCGGTGCTGCAGATCATGCAGACACTGCTGGCCGAAGGCGTGAAGAAGCTCGTCATCGTCAGCGACGACCCGGGCAAGTACGACGGCGTGGCCCTGGCGCCGGGCGTGGACGTGCACCACCGCGACGGACTGGACGCTCTTCAAAAAGCCTTCCGCGAGATCCCCGGCACGACGGCCATCGTCTACGACCAGACCTGCGCCACCGAAAAGCGCCGCCGCCGCAAGCGCGGCACGATGCCCGAGGTGCAACGCCACGTGGTCATCAACGAAGCGGTGTGCGAAGGCTGCGGCGACTGCTCCGACCAGAGCAACTGCCTGAGCGTGGAACCGGTCGAGACGGAATACGGCCGCAAGCGCCGCATCAACCACAGCACCTGCAACCAGGATTTTTCTTGTCTGAAGGGCTTCTGCCCGAGCTTCGTGACCGTGGAAGGCGGTGCACCGCGTGCGCCCAAGCGCGACGCCTCGCACGACCTGGCCGCGCAGCCTCCGCTGCCCGAACCGGTGCTGCCGGTGGCCGAGCAGGCCTGGGGCATCGTCGTCGCCGGCGTGGGCGGCACCGGCGTGATCACCATCGGACAACTGCTGGGCATGGCCGCCCACCTGGAGGGCAAGGGCGTGGTCACCCAGGACGCCGCCGGCCTGGCGCAAAAGGGTGGCGCCACCTGGAGCCACATCCAGATCGCCAACCGGCCCGAGTCCATCCACACCACCAAGGTCGACCTGGCCCAGGCCGATCTGGTGATCGCCTGCGACCCCATCGTCGGCGCCCTGCCGGCCACGCGCGCGGTGATGCGCCGCGGGCGCACGTTTGTTGCGCTGAACACGCACGGCACCCCCACGGCCCACTTGGTGCACAACCCGGATTGGGCCTTCCCAGCGCAGGCGTGCGAGACGCTGTTGCAGCAAAGCGTGGGGACGTCGGGTCTTGGCGCCCTGGACACCGAACAGGCCGCCGTGCAGTTGCTGGGCGACGCGCTCTACTCGAACGCCCTGTTGCTGGGCTACGCCTGGCAAAAGGGACGTGTACCTCTCAGCCGGGCGGCGATTCGCCGGTCCATCGAGCTCAACGGGGTGCAGGTGGCCCGCAACCTCGACGCCTTCGAGTGGGGCCGACACTGCGCCCACGCCCCGTCGGGCCTGGGCAGCCTGCTGGCGACGCAGCAGGCGATCCAGTTCGTCAAACGCCCCTCACTGGACGAGTTGATCTCCCGGCGAGCCGAGGATCTGGTGGCCTATCAGGGACGCGCTCTGGCGAATCGCTACCTGGCGTTTGTCGACCGCGTGCGCCAGGCAGAGCAGGACATGCGCCTGCTGCATGCCCTGCCCAGCGACCAGACACTTTCCACCCGCACCGGCCGGACCACCGGCGCACACCTGCCGCTCACCGAAGCGGTCGCCCAGAACCTGTTCAAGCTCATGGCCTACAAGGACGAGTACGAAGTGGCCCGCCTGCTGATCGATCCGGCTTTCACCGCCCAGATCGCGGCGGGTTTCGAGGGGCCTGTGCGTTTGGTGCACCACCTGGCCCCCCCATTCCTCGGCGAGGCCGAAGGGGATCAACGCCCAGCCAAGCGGGCGTTCGGACCCTGGCTGCGCCGGGTGCTGCCACTGCTGGCCCACCTGAAGTTCTTGCGGGGCACCGCCTTCGATCCTTTCGGGCGAACACCCGAGCGCCGCACCGAGAGGGCCTTGATCGAGCATTACCTCCAGACCCTGACGGAAGTACTGGAAGACCTGGCCCCGCGCCGATTGGCGCTGGCGGTCCGGATCGCTCGGCTGCCTCAGGACATCCGGGGATACGGCCCCGTGAAATCAGAACGCCTGGCACGGGTGCAACAACGCGAAGCAGAACTCATGGCGCAGTGGAGGACTTCGACCCACGACTGAACGCGCCCCAACGCGGATCGCCCGCACCCAGGAGAATCAGTGGGCAGCCGCCACCTGTGCCCTCGCCGGGGAGGGAACTCGCGGCGGTGACGCCCACAACGCCGCCAAGTCCCAGCGGAAATAGTGAAGCAGGCTTTCCTTGTCGACCCGGGCCGACGACGCCAAGGCCTGGTGCATCGAATCGACCCAGCGGCGGGCCATCTCCTCCTGACCGGCGTGGTTCAGGTGGCAGCCGTCCATGCGGTAAGCCGATCCGAGGCGATCGGTGTCCGGTCCGGCAAATCGACGCAGGACCGGATTGCCGGACAGCTCTTGCTGCGCCTCGGCCACCTCCGGAGACACCTGCCCGCTGCAACGGGAATGTCGCGCCACCAGCCAGTGCCGGACCGGGACGGACACGCTGACCTCGCGCATGACCCGGGACATGGCGCTGCGATACGCCTCCCGCGAGGTGGTCGCTTCCTGCTCCCCTTGGTGCCAGAGGGCAAAGTCGAAGACGACACCTCGCTGACGGGCCGCGACCAGCGAGCCCTGCAGGCGGGCAAAAGCCGCCCCGCCCGGGGTCCAATCGTTCACCTTGGCGCCGGACACCCCCACAGGCACCAGCACCACCCGGTCCGCCAGACCCGTGGCCACCATCTGCCGCGCCATCGGCATCCACATCGAACCCTGGCGGCAGTCCGAGCCTTCCAGCGGATCCGCCGCCGGACGCTCCGAGCCGTCGCCCCCCAGCAAGAACACCCCGGGGACCGCGCCATACACGTGCTCATTGCAGTTGGCCGCCAGGGACTGGCCCAGCGCCAGCACATACACCTCCCGGGCCTGCGCGCCCAGGGCCATCCAGAACCCCAGCCCCAACGCCGCGCACTTAACAACCCAAGACATACCGACTCCTGTGCTTGAACGCCGACTTGAGCCCTTCCACGATCAGCACCGAGCCGACCCCCACGCAGGCCCCCTCCACGACGGGCAGCCAGGCCGCCGGCAACAGCGGCCCCCTTGACATCAGGAGGGACAAGGCCAGCACCACAAACCCGTGGACAAAAAACAGGCCGAAGCTGATCTTCGCGAAGTAACCCAGCAGCCTGTTTTCACGGTTGTAAAGCTTCTCGAACACCACATAGATGGCCGTCAGCAGGCCCAGCTTGCCCAGTTGCATGTGGTTGAGATGCCCCAGCCCTGCGACAAAACCCTCAGGGGACGCCGCATATCCGCCGTAGTGCCAGCCTGCCCCCGCAAACACTCCCGTGCCCACCGCAGCGACCGCCCAGCCCCGCCAGCCCTGAAGCGCCCGGCCGGTGTCGTGCGCCCGTGTCGCCACGAGCAACCCAAGCAGGTAGAACCCCGCAAAGTGCAGCAACGCCAGCAGCGGATTGAGATTGGCCACGGGCCGCCCGGAAAACAGGCTGAACGCCATGGCGGCGGCCACGGCCAGACCCAGCCCCCGGTTCCGTGCCAAACGGATGAACACCGGGGAGAGCACAAAAAAGCCGGTGATCATCGGCACGAACCACAGGGGAGGCACGACCGAGCCGCCCACCACCAGGGACCACAAGACGTAGGCGGGCCAAGTCAGCCCCAGAAGTTCAGGCCGGGAGTGGTAGACCCCCACCCCGATCGCCAGCGTGGCGAACACCAGATAAGGCGCCAACACGAACCGCAGCTTCTTGGCCAGGTAGGCCCGGAAGTCGAACCGGCGAATCTCCGTGTGGCAGAACAGGTAACCGGAGACAAAGACAAACCAGCTGGTGGCGTCTCCCACCAGAAAGTACAGGGCATCGCCCCAAGGTCCTGCGGACCGCAGGGTCAGCAGGTGGGAAGCCATCACGAACAGGATCGCAAGGCCTCGGAAGTTCTCGATGGAATGGCGGAAGGTCACGGGGGCGCACCACAGGAGTCAGGCGCTCAGGCTACGGGGCGCCCTCTGTTTGCGCACACCTGGACTCATGGATGGGGGGCCAGGGGCCCGATCGGTCGAAAATCCACGGTCGGCCTTGCGGGTTTGTCCAGTTCCGTGGATCGGGGTCACAGGCGTGACACGGACCGGTAACCTCCCGGAAACATGGCAAGCGGCTTTTCCACATTCTGCCCAGCGCACGGCCGTCACGCCGGTGCCCCCAGCGGCTCTGGCAGACTCGGGCCGTGCCCGCCCGCCCCGCGGGACGTGGCTGGATCGCCACATCCTGGGCCTGTTCCAGGGCGGTCCGCCAAACAAGCTCGCTAGATTCGGGGCCGCGACGTATCCACACGTTCCCGTCACTCACTGGAGACTTCATGTCACGCATCACCCTGTCCCGCCTGACCCTCCTGGCCGCCCTCACCGCCGGCTCCGCCGCCGCCCAGGCCGCCGACTGGCAGTTCCTGCCGGCGCTCAACGACCCGTCCTACAAGCCGGATCTGGCCCTGGCCGTGACCGGCAGCCGCGTGCTGCCCGACTCCGGACCGACGGCCAACGCCCTCGGCCTGGAACTGAGCATGTACTGCGGCCTGCTCCAGACCCCGGACCGCCGCCTGCGCACCCACGCCAACGTCAGCCGCACAGACAAGAACGGCACGCAGGTGACCGCCCTGGAACTGTCGCCTCGCTACACCGTGCCGCTGTCACAAGGCCTGTCGGTCGGCGTCGGACCGAGCCTGGGCGTGTTCAACGTCAACACCCCTGCGGCCGACAAGTCGCTGATCGGTCTGGGCGTGGCCGCAGGCGTGCACTACCGCGCCGGCATGCTCTACACCGGGTTTGACGTGCGCTACCACAGCACCGCCGAACGCGGCGGCGTAGACCACGACCCCGTGACGCTGGCGGCCAAGATCGGCGTCAACTTCTGATTCAGGCCTTCGGGCTTTGGGGCACCCCTGACGGTGCCCCTTTCTTTGTCTTCAGGGATTACAAACACATGAACCACGCCTTCGGCGCCTCGCGCCTGATCGCCGTGGCTGCGGGGACACTGTTCGGGCTGGTTGTGCAAGCCCAGACGCTGGGCGCAGCCCCCTCTGCGGTGAAACCGCCTGCCGCAACGGCCACGCCCCTCCGGCCCCAGGCCCCATCCTCGGTTCGGCCCACGCCCGAAACCGCCCCCGTGCGCGTCCTGTCCGATGCCTCAGGGGGGGTCGTCACCGTGCCCATGGCGCGCGCCCGGTGGGCGGGCCAAGCCGCGCTGCCCCACGACACCCCATTCAACGTGCCCACCGATGCCGGCGCCGAATTCGCCAGCAGCGGCAAGTTTGCCTTCTCGGAGCCCCTGGCAGCCGACCCGCCCGGCGCCCGTCCGGCGTACTCACCGCTGTCGCCGCCGTCCGCTCCCCGGGCCACGGGTGCCGCGCTTCCGTTCAAAGGACAGATCGTGCAAGGCGTGGCGGGACTGGTTCCGCTCAAGCGCGACGAGTTTCTCGTGCTGTCCGACAACGGATTCGACACGCTGAAGGCCTCGCGCGACGTGTTGCTGGCCGTTCACCGCATGCGCCCGAACTGGGAGACGGGACTCATCGAACGACGCGAATCGCTGCTGCTGCGCGATCCGGCACAGGTTCTGCCCTTCCCCCTGGCGCCCGCTGCCGGCAAGGCGCGCTACCTGACCGGTGCCGACCTGTCGCCCAGGTCCCTGCAGGTCGTGGGCAACGAACTGTGGATCGGTGATGACCGCGGTCCCTACATCGTCCGGTTCGACATGAAGGGCAAGGCCCTCGGGTGGATCGAGACCACGCTGCGCAGCCACACCTACCGCAGTGCCGATCACCCGGTCTTCACGGCGGGGAACGGCGTGGCCGAGTCGTCGGCCGAAGTGCAACCGGGCGGGGGACTGCATGCCATGGCCCTGTCGATCGACGGCAGCCGCCTGTATCCGGTCCTGGCCCGTCCGCTCATCGACCCGACCAGCCGGGAGCCCGAGCGCGTCAAGGGTTCGCCGGTCGTGCGCATCCTGGAAGTGAACGCCCATTCCCGCGAATACACGGGCCGCTACCTGCGCTACCCGCTGGAACAGCCCGACCACGTGGTCTCGGACTTCCAGATGATCTCCGCCACCTCCGGGCTGATCATCGAGCACGATGACAACAGCGAAGGGGTCGAACCGTCCTGCGCCGGACTGGAGCGCAACGATTGCCACACGCAGCCCGCTCGCTTCAAGCGGCTCGTGAAGATCGACCTGTCCAAGCTCGGGCCCGAGCGGGTGGTGCGCAAGGTGGCCTACGTGGACCTGACCCAGATCGAGCACCCGAACGGTCTGATCTTCAGCCTCCCGCACCGCCGTCCGTCGGCCCTCGCCGTGGTGAACCCCACGCATGTCGTGATCGCCAACGATCACAACGCGCCGTTTGCGTCGTCACGAGAAATCGGCCGGCCGGATGCGACGGAATTCACCCGCCTCGATCTCACCGACCTGATCGAAATCCCGTGATGGCCGGAGCGGCCTTACGCCAATTGACGTAAACGCAAACCCGGGATGTTCGTGAGGTAGCCCATGAGGTCGTCCTTGGACACGCCCTGGGTTTTCACCGCCGTATCGCCGGTGTATCGGAAATCCACGGGAAGGAAGTAGTAGTTGCCGTCCTTGTCCCAGGTGATGCCGTGACCGGCGATGAACAGCACGAACACGTCATCCCGTTTCGTCTTCGCCCCCAGCTCCCGGAACGCCGCTTCCAGCCCGGCTTTGGTGGCATCGGCGTCATACACGGTTTTCACGGCCACGTTGCCGAAAAGGCGCTTTCCGCCGGAACGAAGGCTTGAAATAAGGTCATCGGCATCGGAAATGGGGTATTTCAGCCGGAGGTCGCCGTCCCGGTACTGGTTCACCGCCACGGCCAGAATGTAAAGATCGGGCCGTTCCTTGTGGCCGGAACTGAAGGCCAGGGCGATCTCGGCCCGGTTGGAGTCGATGGTGTTGTCCTTGTTTTTCGCCGTAAGGCCGATGGTGTTGTTCCCGTCGGACAGGGTGAGGGTGTGGGTGAAACGAAAACAGACAACAGTCTTGCCGCTCCCGAGTTTTTTAAGGGCCCGTCCTCCCTTGTCCAGCACCACGGGCATGCCGTTCAAGGAAAGGGTCACGTCCCCCACTCCGCCGCCCTGGTCGCAGATCTCCCCTTCGATAACCGCGTCACGGCTGCCGCTCCCGCCGGACGCCGTGGTGAAACGGACCACCGGCGGCAGGGTTTTCACGGTGAGGAGGCGGTTCACGTCCACGGCTTTGGAGGCCTCGGCGATGTCTTCTCCCCGGAATTTGGCCATGACCAGATCGGGTCGGTAAAAGGCGTCGTAGAGCTTATCCACGGACACGAAGGCGGCTTCCCTGTCTTTGCCCTGGTTCAGGTGGTAGCCGATCAGTTCGGCCCCGCCCTCGGAGGCGTCGAAAAACCCTTCCGGGGTCCAGAGTACCCATCGTTTTTGGTCGTTGTGGGGGAAAAAGGCCAGGATCTCCCGGCCGTCGGCCATGCCGTACCAGCGGATGGTTCCGTCACCCAAAGCGGCCAGGGCGTAACGGCCGTCGCCGCTGATGTTTAAGGCCCAGACCACGTCAGGTGATGGAACCTTCCAGATTTCCCTGCCTTCGGGGTTGAAAAGACGAACAGCCCAATCCGATCCCAAAATGAACGAACGGCTGTCCGGAGCGATGGCGAAACAGCGTGACCGTTCATAAGGTTCAAGTTCCAGGGTACGGCCGTTCAGTTTGGGAAGGTTCGAGTTTCTCCAGTCCGTGACGGTCAGTCCGGTTGCTTCTGTCCGGGGCGGGGCCAGGGTTGGGGTGGACGATGCACCTTGGTTCAGGCTGAGGCTCCGGTCTGAAAGGGAGAACACCGCCGGGGATTTGCCCCAGGGTTCATACCCGAAACGGATCACCTGTCCGTCGGCGGACACCTGGAATCCCGAATCCATGTCCCGGTAATCCGCGATGTGGGGTTTCCGGCTGAACAGGGGGGTGCCCCGGCTGTCCAACGCCCCGAAGGCAGGGTCATAGCTTCCGAAAAAAAGCCCGCCGTCTTTCCGGGTCTTCAAGTCCATCAGGGTATTGTTCACAACGGGCACGTCGGTGTACCCGCCCTTACCGCCATCGGCCCAGATCCGGATGGGACGCCGGCTGCCTGACGCATACATTCCTCCGGCATAAAGAGTCTTTCCGTCAGCGGACCAGGCGACACGGCATAAATCGCCGTTGTCCGCACCTCCGGTATCCGGTTCACAGGCCAGGGAGAGATCGCCTCCGGAAAGGACGTTCACCGCCGTGCTGTCGTTAAACCCCACGGCCACATGGCGGCCGTCCGGGCTGAAAGCGACGCCGTAGGGTTCTTTTCCTCCGGGGGCCCTGACTTTGTTGGCCAGGGTGAAACGGCTGTCGTATCGACGGATGTAACCGTCATAACATGTGGTCACCAGATCGCCGGAAGGGTCGAAAGACGCGCCGTAACTGTCCAAACCGTAATCCTGGTCTTCCCCGGCCGGCGACCCGTCTGCCGTGTGGTAGAGGCGGACACCTTTACCAGCTCCCAGGCAGGCGGCGAGACGTTGGCCGTCCGGTGAAAAAATCAGGTGATTGATCACATTGGGAAGGCCGGTGATGGCCCGGACCAGGCGTCCCGTGCCGGTGTCAAAAAGGTAGATGGCCAAACCCTCGGGCGCTAAACCGCCTTCTTCTCCGGCAAACTGGGTAAAACCTCCCGCCGCCACAATCTTCCCGTCCGGCGAAAGGGCCACGGCGAACATCTTCCCTTCATGGCTCAGGCCCGCCGGAGGCCGGATCGCCCGGATCGCCCGGCCGGTGCGGGCGTCCCAGAGCCGGACAGTCTTGTCATCGGACGCTGTGGTGAGCATCGTGTTGGCCGCATCCACGCTGATCCTTCGGATCACCGCCGTATGCATCCCCGTTTCGATCCGGAGCATGGGGTTTTCCGGCGGTTCGGCCGCCCATGCCCCAGAGCATAAGACCAGAACAAGGATAGCCATTCCCATCAGAACCCGCCGTGTCATGTTCGTTTCCCCTTTCGTGCTGTATGGTGATCCCGGTTTTCCCGTCCGTTTTCCCGACACGCCGTCCTTTGTGAGGATACCCCGAATGCCATGAGCGGCAGCCGTTGGGTACACATTTGACGGCTTCGGAAAAAGTCCGATCTTAAGCGTTACGCTTCATCCCTCGTCACTGCGGCGTACCTTATGTACGCCTCATTCCTCGGGATTCGCAAGCCTTGACCTCGAACTTTTTCCGAAGCCGTCTGAAACTTGACTTTTTACGAGACCATCACATTTCAATGTCATAGAGTGCCTGAACAAAACCGTTTCATGGAATTGGTATGTTGTCAACACGCGTTTTACAGGGTGACCGCAGGTGTGTTCGTTCGACTTTACCATCCATCGCTATCGGTATCGGGATCGCTATCGGTATCGGGATCGCTATCGGTATCGGGATCGCTATCGAAACGATATGGGCATCGAACCCGATAGCGATACCGATAGTGATGATCATGGCTTCGCCGGGAATTCAGGCGACATCCGGACTTGACATGAACCATGACGGCAGGTACATCCTTGTCGAAAAATCTGAAGGAGGCGTGACACCCGTGAAAACCATCGACCCACCCCGCCCGGACAACGATTACCTTGGAACCCACGCGGAACTGATTCTTTCGAGTCTGTTCCGGCTGACCGGCCGGCATCTGGTGGACCCGGCCCTCTGCGCCCCAGACCGTTACCGCCAGCTTTTCGAAGCGCCGTTCTGTGTGGTGTCCCACAACACGGACGCTGACCCGATCTTCAACTACGCGAATCAAACGGCTCTGGCGCGTTTCGAAATGTCATGGGACGAATTCACCCGGCTCCCGTCCAGGCTTTCGGCGGAACCGGGCGTCCAGGAAGAACGGGACCGGTTGATGGAGAGGGTGACCCACTACGGTTATATCGACGACTATCGCGGGGTGAGGGTATCGTCCACCGGTAAGCGGTTTCGTGTGGAAGACGCCGTGGTCTGGAACCTGATTGATGCGGATGGCATTTACCGGGGACAGGCCGCGGTTTTGTTCCGGTGGACTGAGCTGTGATGATCCTGCCGAGGCGGAATCGGAGCCCGGGAACGCCGGGTTGAACCCGGCAACCTGAGCCGAGTGCAACTCGGCGTTCCCGTCAACACCCGTTCCGCAAACGGGCGTTCTCTCGTTCCCGGACCAAAGCCCGGACGTGAGACTCTGAGGTCAGCGCGACAGCACAAACGCCCGATTGTTCAAAGGATGGGGGCATTTGTCGGCTTTCGTTCCGAGAAGCCGACCTACGAGGGTCCGCCGCTCAGCCGCTGCGCCACCATTCGACGTTGGACGATGAGCGTTGATGGCTTCGTAAAAAGTCCGATTTCTGCGTTGCGCTTCATCCCTCGTCACT
>CAYYCN010000105.1:0-11071 GCA_964470355.1 uncultured Sphaerotilus sp. | reverse complement strand
CCAGGCCCTTGCCTTCGAACTCGGTGCCGGGCACCAGGTTGTTCAGGTTGGTGACGTAGGCCTGATGGTGCTTGGCGTAGTGGTATTCGAAGGTTTCCTTCGAGAGGTGCGGCGCCAGGGCGTCTTGGGCGTAAGGCAGAGCGGGCAGTTCAAAAGCCATGTTCAGGGTCCCTTCAGGTGAAAAGTGGAGACGCCGGGGGCGCCTTCGTGGATGAACCGGATCGATCGCGAACGATTGTAGGGACTGCCCGCAGCGTGTGCCGAACCCCCGCCGGCACCTCAGCGGACCATGGGGTCATGTCGTGCCCGCACGGCGGGCACTGACCTTCAGGTCCAGGACCCCGTCGGCCAGATGCGCCTGCACCACCTGCCTCACCCGCGCCTGCTGCACGGACGTGAGCGGCGAGCCGTCGGCCAGACTGAGCCGTGCATATCCCCGCTGCAGCGCCTGGTCCGGATCCACCGCCGTCAGACGGGCCGCGAGCACAGCCAGGTGCTGCGCCGCCTGTTCCGTTCGGCGATGCAACGCCTGCGTCAGTCGCCGCTCAAGGCCATCGAGCCGCACGGCCTGCTGCAACTGCCGCTGCGGCCACGCGGCCTCCATGCGCTGCGCGAGCACGGCCAGGCGACGGTGGTGGGCATGCACCACCTGCGCCGGACGCGCCAAGCGCGAGGCCAGGCGATCCAGCCGCTGGAGGTCGCGGTCCAGCCTCCGGGTGACCCGCTGGCTCAGGTCGTCCTGCAACCGATCGAGTTCGTGCGCCAACTGGTCGTGGCGCGGCGCGGCCAACTCGGCCGCCGCGGTGGGGGTCGGGGCCCGCAGATCCGCTGCGAAGTCGGTCAGGGTGAAATCGGTTTCGTGCCCCACCCCGCTGATCACCGGCACTGGGCAGGCCGCCACGGCGCGCACCACACGCTCGTCGTTGAAGGCCCAGAGGTCCTCGATCGAGCCCCCGCCCCGGCACACCAGCACCGCATCCACCGGCTGCCGGCCCGCCGCCTGCAGCGCCGCGACCAGTGCAGGTGGCGCCTCCGTGCCCTGGACCGGAGCCGGCACCAGCCACACCTCGACGTGCGGACTGCGCCGCGCCAGCGCCGTCGTCACATCGCGCCACGCGGCGGCGGCCGGGGACGTCACCACCGCCAATCGCATGGGAAAGGGCGCCAGCGCCCGCTTGCGTGCAGGATCGAACAGGCCCTCGGCCTCCAGCCGCGCCTTGAGCCGCAGGAACTCCTCCATCAGGGCGCCAGCCCCTGCCTTGCGCAGGCCTTCGACCACCAGTTGCAATTCGCCACGCGGCTCGTAAAGCGTGACCCGTCCGCGCAGCACCACCTCCATGCCGTTGGCCGGGGTGAAATCGAGCCCGCTCGCCGCCCGTCGGAACATGGCGCAGCGCAGGCTGGCGCTGCCGTCCGGCGCCTTGAGCGTGAAATAGACGTGGCCGCTCGCGGCCCGGGTCACCCCGGACAACTCGCCCCGCACGGTCACGACGCCAAAGCCCCGCTGCAGGGTCTGCGCAATGGCCGCGACAAGGTCCGCCACGCCCCAGACCGAGGAAAAAGTCGCACGCGAAGACGGTAAATCGTCACACGCCCCGTCCGGGTCAATCCTGTCTTGTGGGGTCATCTTGACAAGCATTCATTGAAGTCATCCACAACCCGAGGGGGTACGGTGACCGATGTCACAGACTCGCCGCGAAGCCGCATGAACACGTGCAACTCGTTGTTTTTCAACAGATAAAACATGAGCAAAATTGTGGCAATCCAGTGAAAGGCCCGTGGACACGCCGCATTCAAGGCAATGGAGCAGAGTTCTCAACAAAGTTATCCACAGAAAACGGGGATGATCCGACGCCAACACCCGCGGGGAACCCACACGATCCCGGCCCCAGGCGCCGTGTCCCGGCCATGAATTCCGACAAGGTTCTGCGGTTTTCATCCGACCTCAACTGGAAAATCGCTCAGCCGTTGCCGCCATAATCCCCCAGCCTGAGACACCACCCCGCGCCAAACCCACCCGGGCCGGCGCCCCGACGAACCCTGGGGGACCCCGTTGTTTTCGATCATACAAGCCGCCGGCTGGCCGATTTACCCGCTGATCCTGTGCTCCATCGTGGCACTGGCCATCGTCTTGGAACGCTTGGTGAACCTGCGCGCGGCGCGCGTCACGCCACCGCAGCTGGTGGAGGAAGTGCTTGGACTGACCCGCATCGCCCTGCCCAGCGGTGACGTTGTCGACAAACTGGCCGGCAGCTCGGCCCTCGGCACCGTGCTGGCCGGCGGCATCCGCGCGGCCTCGGTGCGCGGCGCCACGGAAGCCTCGGTGCGAGCCGGCTTCGAAGCGTCCGGACGCTCCGCCTCGCATCAACTGGAGCGCTACCTCAACACGCTGGGCAGCATCGCCACCGCAGCCCCGCTGCTGGGCCTGCTGGGCACCGTCGTGGGCATGATCGAGCTCTTCGGCGTGCAGACGCCGACGGCCGGGGCCAATCCCGAAGCCCTTGCCCACGGCATCTCGATCGCGCTGTACAACACCGCGTTCGGCCTGATCGTGGCCGTGCCCGCGCTGATGTTCCATCGTTACTTCCGCGGACGGGTCAACGAGATCGTGCTGTCGCTGGAACAAGGCGCCGACCGCATCCTGCCCGAGCTGCTGCGCCAACTCCCCGGCGCCCGCGGCTGAAGCCCGCACCGCTTCCGAGAGACCCCCGCACGCGCCATGGCCATCAAGTTCCACCGAGATCCACCGGACGACGCCGAGATCAACCTGATTCCGTTCATCGACGTCCTGCTGGTGATCCTGATCTTCCTGATGCTGTCGACCACCTACGCCCGCTACACGGAACTGAAGGTGCGGCTGCCGGTGGCGGCCGAGGGCTCGGCCTCCGACGTGAAGCCACGTGAGATCGTGGTGTCGGTGTCCGCAGACGGTCACTACGCGATCAACAAGCAGCGCCTGGAAGGCAACGGCATCCAGGCGCTCACCGACGCCTTGCGCAGCGCGGCCGAAGGCGACCTGCAACGTCCGCTGATCATTTCGGCCGACGCCACCGCCGCCCACCAGAGCGTGATCAACGTGATGGACGCCGCCCGCCGGGTGGGACTCTCGCAGCTGACCTTCGCGACACAGACGGGCCGCAACGCCAAGCCCTGAGCATGAGCGCATCCGCCACCGAGCCCCTGGCCCAGCGCATTGAACGTCTGTGGTCGACGCCCGACTGGCGCTGGCACCTCGCCCTGCGGCCCCTGGCCGCACTGCACGGAGCCCTCCTGGCCCTGCGGCGCCAAGCCTATGCGCGGCACCTGATCACAGTGCAGCACCTGCCTGTGCCGGTGGTGGTGGTGGGCAACCGGGTGGCCGGCGGTGCCGGCAAGACCCCAACCACACTGGCCATCGTGCAAGGCCTCAAAACCCGGGGCTGGTCCCCCGGCATTGTGTCGCGCGGTTATGCCAGCCAAGCGCATGCCCCTCAAGCGGTGGAACCCCACCACCTGGCCACCGATGTGGGCGACGAACCCCTCCTGATGGCCCGCCGCACCGGCGTGCCGGTCTGGGTCGGACGCGACCGCGTGGCCGCGGGCCAGGCGTTGTGCAACGCACACCCCGACGTGAACGTCGTCGTGTGCGACGATGGACTGCAGCATTGGCGCCTGGGCCGGGACGTCGAGGTCGTCGTCTTTGACGAACGAGGCGCAGGCAACGGCCACCTGCTGCCGGCCGGCCCCCTGCGCGAGCCGATCGACGCCCCACCTCGGGCCGCCGAGCAGTGGACCGTCTACAACGCAGCCGCCCCCAGCACCCCGCAGCCCGGCCAGTGCGTGAACCGGCAGCTCACGGGCCTGGTCCGACTGGAAGACTGGTGGGCGGGCCGCCCCGCCACGCTCGACGCCGTGGCCCCGCTGCGCGAGGCCTATGCCGGATCCATCACCGCCAGCGCCGGCATCGGCCAACCCCAGCGCTTCTTCGACGCCCTCCAAGCGCTCGGCCTGAAGGTGCAGCCGTGGCCGCTGGCCGATCACGCCCGGCTCGACCCGCCCCCGTGGCCCGTGACCGTGCACACCCTGATCGTCACCGAAAAGGACGCGATCAAGCTCCCCCCCGACTGGCTCCGGCCGCTGCGCCCCAAGCTCCAGGTGTGGGTCGCCCCGATGGCCTTCGAGCTTCCGTCCGACTGGCTGGACCGCCTGTCCGAAACCCTGCACCACCGCCCCACGCCGGCCTGAACCTCGGTCGCCAGGCCCGCGGTACGGTAGCATCGCGGCATGGACACACGATTGATGGAACTGCTCGTCTGCCCGGTGTGCAAGGGCCCGCTCGCGCTCGACGCCCACACGCGCGAACTGGTGTGCAACGCCGACCGGCTCGCTTTCACCGTGCGCGATGGCATCGCCATCATGCTGGTGGATGAAGCCCGCTCACTCGACACCCCGGTGCAGGCACCGGTGCTGGGCAACACGGCCCCGTCGGAGTCGGAATGAGCCTGACGGTGCTGATCCCCGCCCGGCTGGCCTCGACCCGTCTGCCGCGCAAGCCGCTGGCCGATCTGGGCGGGGCCCCCATGGTCGTGCGCGTGGCTCAGCGATGCCGGCTCAGCGGGGCCCAGCGCATCGTCGTGGCGGCCGACAGCGATGAGATCGTGCAGGCCTGTCAGGCCCACGGCATCGAGGTGGTGCTCACGGACGTGAACCACGCCACCGGCAGTGACCGCCTGGCCCAGGCCTGCGAACACCTGGGGCTGGACGGGCGCGACCTGGTCGTCAACGTGCAGGGCGACGAACCCCTGATCGACCCGAAGCTGATCGATGCCTGTGCGCAAGCGCTGGCGGCCCACCCGGACTGCGTCATGAGCACCGCTGCGCATGCCATCGACACGGTAGAGGAATTCCTCAACCCCAATGTGGTGAAGGTGGTGACCGACGCCTGCGGACGGGCGCTGTATTTTTCGCGCGCCCCCATCGCTTGGTGGCGCGACGGCATGGGGGTGAGCACCGAGGCGATCTCGGCCTCGGCCCTGCCCTCGCCGGCACCGCTGCGGCACATCGGCATCTACGGCTACTCAGCGGGATTCCTGCGGCGGTACCCATCCCTGCCGGCCTGTGCACTGGAACAGACCGAGTCGCTGGAACAGCTGCGTGTGTTGTGGCACGGCGAGCGCATCGCCGTTCACGTGTCGGACGAACGGCCCGGCCCCGGCGTCGACACCCCGCAAGACCTGGAGCGCGTGCGCCAGCTCTGGACCTGAAGCGCCCGAAATCGCGCCCCCCAACCGGTCATCCGGTGGGCGAGGCCCCCGAGCCGGGCGTCGGGCCGAAGACGGACGCCATGTTACGCTTGTAAGAATCAATTCAGACGGACGCGCAGTCGCCCGCTGGTCGCCAGATTTTTGAACCGCATCGAGGAGATCCATGAAACTGATCCTGTTGGGCGCCCCGGGCGCCGGCAAAGGCACCCAAGCGGCCTTCCTGTGCCGCCAGTTCGGCATTCCCCAGATTTCCACCGGGGACATGCTGCGCGCCGCCGTCAAGGCCGGCACCCCGCTGGGCCTGGAAGCCAAGAAGGTGATGGATGCGGGCGGGCTCGTCAGCGACGACCTCATCATCAACCTGGTCAAGGAACGCATCGCCCAGCCGGACTGCGCCAACGGCTTCCTGTTCGACGGATTCCCGCGCACCATTCCCCAGGCCGACGCCATGAAGGCCGCCGGCGTGGACCTGGACTTCGTGCTCGAAATCGACGTGCCCGACAGCGCCATCATCGAACGCATGAGCGGACGTCGCGTGCACGTGGCCTCGGGCCGCACCTACCACGTCAAGTTCAACCCGCCGAAGGTGGAAGGCCAGGACGACGTGACGGGTGAAGAGCTGATCCAGCGAGTGGACGACAAGGAAGAAACCGTTCGCAAGCGCCTGGAGGTCTACCAGAGCCAAACCCGGCCGTTGGTCGACTACTACTCGAACTGGGCCGCCACCGGCGACACCCACGCACCGGCCTACCGCAAGATCGAAGGCCTGGGCACGGTGGACGAGATCACCGGCCGGGCCCTGAAGGCCCTGTCCTGATCGGCACCCGCCGTCGACGCGCATGCCGCCCGAGGGCGGCATGCCTGTTTGTGGCTGCAGCATTCGGGGCCGCAGCCGTGGGGCTGGCCGGTTGTGCCCTGCCGCCAGGGCCCCCACACGAAGCCCAGTCACCGGCGTTGGCGGCGGCCCTCGCGCCCGAAGCGGCCACCCACGGCCGCCTGCCATTCGAGGCCGCACGACGCGGCGTCGGGCCGGTCTTCCAGCGCCACGCCTTGGTCACGGCCCACCCGCTGGCCACCCAGGCGGGACTCGACATTCTGCGGGCGGGCGGCTCGGCAGTGGACGCAGCCGTGGCCGCCCAGATGGTTCTGGGGCTGGTGGAGCCCCAATCCAGCGGTCTCGGCGGCGGCGCCTTTCTGATGGTCGGACCCACCACCACCGAACAACCGTCCCGGACCGTTCAGGCCTGGGATGGACGCGAAACCGCGCCGGCCGATGTGCGTGCCGATGCGTTCCTGCAGACCAACGGCCAGCCCCTGCCCTTCGAGCAGGCCGTGAACGGTGGCCATGCGGTGGCCACGCCCGGTCTGGTCGCCATGCTCGAGGCGGCCCACCATGCGCATGGCCGGCTGCCGTGGGCCCGGCTGTTCGACGCCGCCTTGACCCTGTCCTCGCAAGGCTTCGAGGTGTCCCCTCGACTGGCGACCCTGATCGCCGGAGATCCATTCCTGCGAGAAGACCCTCAGGCCCGCACCCTCTATTTCCGGGCCGACGGGCGTCCCGTCCAGGCCGGAGACCGCCTGGTCAACCCGGGTTATGCCCGGGCCCTGCAGGCCCTGTCGGAGCACGGGGCCCAGGCGCTGACCCACGGCCCGCTGGCACAGGCGATCGAGACCGCCGTGGCCCGACATCCGAAGCATCCAGGCCCCTTGCGCCAACAGGACCTCGCGGCGTACCGCCCCGTGCTGCGCCCGGCCTTGTGCCTGGATTGGCGCCAGTGGACGCTGTGCGGCATGCCACCACCGTCTTCGGGCATGCTGACGATCGGCCAGATCCTCGGACTGCTCGAACGGCATCGCCCACCCTCGCCACAAGACCTGGAACCAGCCACGCAGGGAACGGCGACGCCCCACCCCACCGTCGGCTTTGTCCACGCCTTCACGCAAGCCTCCCGCCTGGCCTTCGCCGACCGCGACCGCTACATCGCCGACCCCGACTTCGTGCCCGCCCCCGGGAGCGACTGGCGGCGCCTGTGGGATCCGGCCTACCTGAGATCGCGCGCCCTTCAGATCGGCCCCCAGAGCCTGGGCCAGGCCGAACCCGGGCAACCGGTCACCCCGCCCCTGGGCTGGGCGGATGACCACAGCCCCGAACTCCCCGCCACGACGCACCTGTCGGTGGTCGACGACCAGGGGCTGGCGGTGTCCATGACCGCCACCGTGGAAGCCCAATTCGGCTCCCGCGTGATGGTGCAGGTGGCGCCAGGTGTGCCGGGTGGTTTCCTGCTGAACAACGAGTTGACCGATTTTTCGTTTCGCCCCGAGCAGGATGGTCGCCCCGTGGCCAACCGCATCGAGCCCGGCAAGCGGCCGCGCTCCAGCATGTCCCCGACCCTGGTCTACGAACGGGCCACGTCCGAGCGGCCCGCCCGGCTCGTGGGCGTGCTGGGCTCCCCCGGTGGGGCGGTCATCATCCCCTACGTCACCCGCGCCATCCTGGCCCGATGGGCCTGGGCACTGCCAGCCCAGGCCGCAGCGGCCATGCCCCATGCCGGCTCGCTCAACGGCCCGACGCTGCTGGAGCGGAACCGCTGGCCCGACAACACCCGCCCCGCGCTCGAGGCCCGCGGCCACGTCGTGCGCGAGGTGGACCTCACCAGCGGTCTGCACCTGCTGCTGCGGGAAGGCGATGGCTGGACCGCCGCCGTCGACCCCCGCCGAGAGGGTCAGGCCGACGGGGACGATAGACTGCCTCCGTGATCCCCCAAGGCTTCATCCAGGACCTGCTGGCCCGCGCCGACATCATCGACGTGGTGGGCCGTGCCGTGCCCCTGAAAAAAGCCGGCATCAACTACAAGGGCCTGTGCCCCTTTCACGGCGAAAAATCCCCCAGCTTCGTCGTCAGCCCCAGCCGACAGACCTACCACTGCTTCGGCTGCGGTGTGCACGGCAACGCCGTGGGATTCCTGATGGAGCACGGCGCCCTGAACTTTGTCGAGGCGGTGAAGGAATTGGCCCAGGAACTGGGCGTGCAGGTGCCGGAAGAGTCCTCCAGCCCGCAGGACCGCGCCCGCGCCGCCCAGCAGCGGGAACAACGCCTGAGCCTGACGGAGCTGATGTCCCAGGCCACCCAGCATTACCGCAACCAGCTCAAGAACAGCCCACGCGCCATCGACTACCTGAAGCGACGCGGACTCACGGGCCAGATCGCCGCGCGCTTCGGGCTGGGTTATGCCCCCGCCGGCCGGCACAGCCTGTCGAGCTGCTACCCGCGCTATGACGACCCCCAGCTCGTCGAAGCCGGCCTGGTCATCCACAAGAACGACCCCGGTGAGGAAGAACGCCGCTACGACCGCTTCCGCGACCGGATCATGTTCCCGATCCGCAACCCGAAGGGCGAAGTGATCGGTTTTGGCGGGCGCATCCTGGACACCGGTGAGCCGAAATACCTGAACTCGCCCGAGACCCCCCTGTTCGTCAAGGGCCGAGAACTCTACGGCCTGTTCGAAGGCCGCGCCGCCATCCGCGAGCGCGGTTTTGCGCTCGTCACCGAAGGCTACATGGACGTGGTGGCCCTGGCCCAGTTGGGCGTGCCCAACGCCGTGGCCACGCTGGGCACCGCCTGCACCGCCGACCACGTGGGCAAGCTGCTGCGCTTCACCGAAGACATCGTCTTCAGCTTCGACGGCGACGCCGCCGGTCGGCGGGCCGCGGCCCGTGCCCTGGAAGCCGTGCTGCCCCACGCCTCGGACACCCGGCGCTTCCGCTTCCTGTTCCTGCCCGCCGACCACGACCCGGATTCCTACATCCGCGAATTCGGCGCCGACGCCTTTGCCGCCCGCATCGGCGAAGCCCTGCCCCTGTCGGCGCAACTGATCTCGCTGGCCCGCGAAGGCTGTGACCTCGACACGCCGGAAGGCCGCGCCCGCATGCTGGCTCAGGCCCGCCCGCTGGTGGAGCAGTTGCCGCAGGGTCTGTTGCGTGAACAGCTGCGCGTCGAACTGGCACGCGACGGACAGATTCCGGCCGAAACCCTGGCCCAATACTGGGCCGAGCCCGCCTCACGGCCGCGTCGGCCATCGGCCCCCACCACGGCCCCTGCGCACCGCGCCCCCGAGCGGCCGGACACCAACCCGGACCTCGGTCCCGAGCCTCCCCATTGGCACGAAGCCGACCTCCATTCCGAAGCGGACCCCACCCCACCGCCGCCATCGGGGCGTGCCTGGTCTCCGGATCGCCCCCCCCGACGCGACGGTGGCACCTGGTCGCCGACAGGAGGGGCCCGGGGCGAACGACGCTGGAGCAAATTCCGGGATCGGGACCGGGAAGCACGGCCCGCCACCCCCCTGCAACGGGCCGCGTCCCACCTGGATCGCATCGTGTGGCTGCTCGTGCACCGATGCGACGCCTGGAACGCCCTGAGCGCCGACGCCCACACGCTGCTGGCCGACCAGCCGCCCCCTTACGGCCAGGCCTTTGCCGCCATCGAGCGCGAGTTGCAGGAGCACGGCCCCATTGCCGCCCCCGCTCTGCTCGACGCCCTGCGCCAAGACCCGGCGCGCGAGATCACGCCCTTGGCCGAACGGGTGTCGCGCATGCTCGACCCGCTGCCCGACCTCGATCTGGAGGTCGATCTGTGCCACCTGGTCGACAAGCTGCTGCTGCAAAGCCTGGAAGAAGAGTGGAAGCGCTGGCAGGACGCCCGCCCCAGTTCCCCCGAGGACATGGAATATGGACGGGAACTCAACACCCGCCTGACGGAGCTGCGCTTGAAGGTCCAGCGCGGCCCCGCCAAAAGCACGGACCCCTGAGCCCACCGGCCGCGCCACCTCCGGACTTTTCCGCCCCCTGGGAACTGAACCCCTCGTTGCGGCATCTGAGAAAACAAGGCAGAGCCCACCGGATGGACGGATCGCCGTCGAAGGCTCCGAATTTCGGCGATAATCAGCGGCTTTTCGACACGCGGCAAGAGTGACTGCAGTGCATGCCGGCCCCGGCCACCCGCGACACGGGTACCCCATTCAGGCCAACTTCCCGCCAGCACTGATGACAGCAATGGTTCACGCAGCTTGCCCGCCGAAGCCTCAAGGCCCCGCCGTTCCCGCCAATCTGGTGGCGCGCGTGCGGGGCGAACGCTTTGGCACGCCGACCTGATTCTTCGGCCACCGGCCCCACACCGAACACGAGCATCCAGCTGAGGAAGCGAATGACCGCGAAGAAATCCGCCAAGACCCCCGCCGCCGACACCCCGGAAGTCGACACCCTGGCCGAGGAGACCCCGAAGGCCCCCCGCGCGGCCAAGACCGTCCGCGTCAAGAAGGCGGCCGACCCCGCGGACACCCCGGCGGCTGCCGAAGGCGCAGCCCCCGCCAAGCGGGGCCGCAAGCCCAAGGCCGCGGCCGAAGCCCCCAAGAAGGCCGAGAAGAAGCCGGCCCTGGACGCCGAAGACGACTTCACCGACGACATCGAAGCCGATCTGGAAGGTGAAACCGAAGCGGATGCCGACGCCGAAGGCGGCACCGACACGGTCGAGGAATCGGTGGCCGAGGTGGGCGAAGACAAGCCCAAGGCCAAGCCGCTGCGCATGAAGGTCAGTCGCGCCAAGGAGCGTGCGCTGATGCGCGAGTTCGGTCTGGACGAAACCACCCTGACCGAAGACGAAGTCGCCAAGCGCCGCTCCGAGCTCAAGACGCTCATCAAGATGGGCAAGACGCGCGGCTACCTCACGCACCAGGAGATCAACGACCACCTGCCCGAAAAGCTGGTGGAAAACGAGATCCTGGAAGCCATCATCTCGATGCTCAACGACATGGGCATCGCGGTGTACGAGC
>CAYYCN010000104.1:0-11117 GCA_964470355.1 uncultured Sphaerotilus sp. | reverse complement strand
ACCGTGGACTTCAAGAACACGGTGATCGTCATGACCAGCAACCTGGGTTCGCACCTGATCATGTCCATGGCCGGGCAGGACACCGAGCTGATCCGCGAAGCGGTGTGGGGCGAGGTCAAGGCGCATTTCCGGCCGGAGTTCTTGAACCGGATCGACGAGACGGTGGTGTTCCACGCGCTCGACCTGGCCAACATCCAGGCCATCGCCAAGATCCAGCTCCAGGCGCTGGAAGGTCGGCTGGCCAAGATGGACATGGCGCTCGACGTGTCGCCCGAGGCGTTGGCCGAGATCGCCAAGGTGGGCTTCGACCCAGTGTTTGGCGCACGTCCGCTCAAGCGAGCCATCCAGCACCAGATCGAGAACCCGGTGGCCAAGCTCATCCTGCAAGGGCGGTTTGGGCCGAAGGACACGATTCCGGTGCGGGTCGAGAACGGCGAGTTCAGCTTCGGACGCACGGTGCACTGATCGGCCTGGAGGCACGGTTCCGGAACGGATTCACGGCGCCGTGAACCTTGAACGGCCAAGGCGGGCTTCGGTCCGCCTTTGTTTTGTCCGGTCGTTTCCGCACCTGAGAGAATCGCGGCGTGACTGTCTTTGCGTCTCCTTTGAACCTGCCGTCGCCGGCACAAGCCGGTGCAATGGCCTTTTGTGAGCTGGACGCTCATCCGCAACGGCCGGCTCCGGACAATGTGCATGTTTTGGCCCGAGTCTGCCGTGCAGATGGTGGCGCCGTTCGTTTCGAGTATCGAGTGACGGGGCACATCGAGTCCCTCCGGATTCCCGCGCCCGCATCGTCCGAACCCACGGATGGCCTGTGGCAACACACCTGCCTCGAAGCCTTTGTGGCCCGAGAGGGCGAGGCCGGCTACGTGGAGCTCAATTTCTCTGCGTCGAGCCAATGGGCTCGATACGCTTTTTCGGGCGAGCGGGTGCGTGATCTTTCCGCTGAAGCTGACGGGCGCCTGGAACCGGGGCCTGTCGTCGAGTGCACGGTCCAGCCGGACGAGCTGTTTCTGTCGGCCACGGTGCCGGCCTCTTGGCTGCCCGAACATCCCTGGAGCCTGGGCCTGACCGCTGTGCTTGAAGCCGCGGACGGATCCCTGAGCTACTGGGCCCTGCACCATCCGCGCCCCCAACCCGATTTCCACCATGCCGACGGACGCTGTCTGCGCGTGGCCTCCCTCTGATTCCGATTCTCAAGACCGTCCCCATGAAATTCGGCCTCGAACGATTCCTTGAAGACCCGGCTTTGCGCGCCCCGCTGGCGGGCCGTCGTGTCGGCTTGCTGGCCCATCCCGCCTCGGTGACACGCTCGCTGGTGCACTCGATGGATGCGCTGGCCTCGCTGCCCGACGTGCGCCTGACGGCCGCCTTTGGCCCCCAGCACGGCCTGCGCGGCGACAAGCAGGACAACATGGTCGAGTCCGCGGACTTCACCGATCCGGTGCTGGGCATCCCGGTGTTCAGCCTGTACGGCGAAGTGCGTCGCCCCACCGACGCGATGATGGACACCTTCGACGTCCTGCTGGTGGACCTGCAGGACCTGGGCTGTCGCATCTACACCTTCATCACCACGCTGCGCTATGTACTGGAAGCCGCTGCGCGCCTGGGCAAGGCGGTGTGGGTGCTGGACCGACCCAATCCGGCCGGCCGGCCTGTGGAAGGCCTGACGCTGCGCGAAGGCTGGGAGAGCTTCGTCGGCGCCGGCCCCATGCCCATGCGCCACGGCATGACCATGGGCGAGCTGGGCCACTGGTTCATCGACCACCTGGGGCTGACGCTGGAATACCGCGTCATCGCCATGGAAGGCTGGCGACCGGACGAAGGCCCAGGCTTCGGCTGGCCGATCGGTGAGCGCACCTGGGTCAACCCGAGTCCGAACGCGCCCAATCTGTCGATGGCCCGCGCCTACGCCGGCACCGTGATGCTCGAAGGCGCCACCTGGTCCGAAGGCCGCGGCACGACACGCCCGCTGGAGCTGTTCGGTGCGCCTGACCTCGACACGAAGGCCTTGCTCGCCGACATGCGGCGCATCGCCCCGCAGTGGATGCAAGGCTGCTTGCTGCGCGAATGCTGGTTCGAGCCGACCTTCCACAAACACACGAAGCAGTTGTGTGCCGGGGTGCAGATCCACGTCGAGGATCCGGCCCACTACGACCACGAGGCGTTCAAACCCTGGCGGCTGCAGGCCCTGGCGTTCAAGGCGCTGCGGGTGCAGGCACCCGACTACCCCCTGTGGCGCGATTTCCCGTACGAGTACGAGCATGACCGGCTGGCCATCGATCTGATCAACGGCGGGCCGCAGCTGCGCGAGTGGGTGGACGACCCAGACGCCGTCGCCCAGGACCTCGAAACCCTGGCCCTTGCCGACGAACAGGCGTGGCTGGAGCGTCGGGCCCCGTTCCTGCTCTACTGAACCGCCGACCGGGGTTGGCGGGGGCCACAGGCCCTGCGACTCTCTGTCCGGTGGTCGCGCCGAGATCGGGCTTCGAGCCTATGATCACGGCTTGTTTCAACCAAGCGCCTCGCCACACGGCGGGGCGGCTGTTCTCAACTGTCCATGTCCGCCTCCACGACTTCTCCTGTCTCCGAAGCGCTTCCCGTTGTCGTCGTGGGAGCCGGCTTGGCCGGCCTGACGGTGGCCCTGCACCTGGCCCAGTCGCGCAAGGTGATCGTTCTGGCCAAGCGAACGTTGTCCGAGGCCGCCACCAACTGGGCCCAGGGGGGCATCGTCGGGGTGCTGGGCGACGACGACAGCGTGGAAAGTCATGTGCGCGACACGCAGGAGGCCGGGGCCGGTCTGGTCGATGAACAGACCGCACGGTTCATTGCCGAGAACAGCGCCCGCGCCGTGGAGTGGTTGGTGGCCCAGGGCGTGCCCTTCACGCCGGATGCCTCGGGTCCGCTCGGGCTGCACCTCACCCGCGAAGGGGGCCATGCCGTGCGTCGCATCGCCCACGCCGCCGATGCCACCGGCCGGGCCATCCACGAGGCACTGCTGGCCGAGGTCGGACGGCACCCGAACATCGAGATCCGCCACCCGTGGATGGCGATCGACCTGATCACCTCGCGCCAGCTCAAACTCGACGAAGCCCCGCGCTGCTACGGTGTCTACGCACTGGACATCTCCACCGGCCGGGTCGAGACCCTGGCGGCCAGCGCCGTGGTGCTGGCCAGCGGGGGCGCGGGCAAGGTGTATCGCTACACCACCAACCCGGAAACCTCCACCGGCGACGGGATCGCCATGGCCTGGCGTGCGGGCTGCCGCATCGGCAACATGGAGTTCATCCAGTTCCACCCGACCTGCCTGTATCACCCCCAGGACCGCACGTTCCTGATCACGGAGGCGCTGCGGGGCGAAGGGGGTCAGCTCAAGCTGCCCGACGGCACCCGCTTCATGCAAGACCATGACGCGCGCGGTGAACTCGCGCCGCGAGACATCGTCGCCCGGGCCATCGACTTCGAGATGAAGAAGCACGGCGTGGACTACGTCCTGCTGGACGCCACCCACCTGGGCGAAGATTTCCTCAAGTCCCATTTCCCGACGATCCATGCCCGCTGCATGGCCCTGGGCATTGACATCGCGCGGGAAGGCATTCCGGTCGTGCCCGCCGCACACTACACCTGTGGGGGTGTGGTCACAGACCTCGACGGCCGAACCGACCTACCAGGCCTGTACGCCGTCGGCGAGACCACCTACACCGGTCTGCACGGCGCCAACCGCCTGGCCAGCAACTCGCTGCTGGAATGTGTTGTCCTGGGCCGCACTTGTGCCGACACCATCCTGAGCGCGTCCCCGCTGCCCAAATCGGACCTGCCGGCCTGGGACGAAAGCCAGGTCAGCGATGCCGACGAGGAAGTGGTCATCTCCCACAACTGGGACGAGTTGCGCCTGGTGATGTGGAACTATGTGGGCATCGTGCGCACGACGCGCCGGCTGGAGCGGGCACTGGGCCGCATCCGACTGCTGCGCGCCGAGATCGACGAGTACTACGCCAATTTCCGCGTCAACCGGGATCTGCTGGAACTGCGCAATCTGGTGGATTGCGCCGAGCTGATCGTGCGCTCGGCGCTGATGCGACGCGAAAGCCGAGGCCTGCACTACAGCCGCGACTATCCGGATGCACTGCCCGTCACGTTCCCCACGGTGCTGGTGCGCGACGTGCGTTGGCGCATGGAGGCTTCCTCGCCCCGCCAGGAAGAACGCACCGCCGGGTGGTTCACCCGCATGCTCTGCAGCTGAACGCCAAAAGGGCACCCGAAGGTGCCCCGCCAGCATGGCGCACCGGCCGTCGGGCCGATGCCGCGGCCTTTCAGCGCCGAGCCTTCATGGCAATGCGGGCCTGCACAAACTCAAAGGCAAACGTCACGGCGTCGCCGACCGTCTGGTCGATCGACACCCGCTCTTTTTCGGTCAGGTAGAACGCCAAGTCCACCGTGTGGCGGATGTAGCGGGCGCCCAGGCGGTTCAGCGCCACGCAGGCCACGTCCGGGAGGATGTCCGGCGTGATGAACGGGTAGTTCGACGCCTCGCGCTGGACGGTCTCGAAGACCGGGCCTTCATAGTGGTTGTGGACGGAACTGAAGTCGGTGGTCATGGCGCCTCGGAAGCGGTGTGGATGCTCCCGGGCTTATCGGTGCCAGGCCTGCGAACTTGATGGCCGGGTCTGGCCGCGGTTGTCAGGCGGCTCCGATGTTCGGCACAAAGCCCTGGGCGGGCTGGGCAATGGCCCCCGGGTGCGCCGCAACAAAACTCAGCATGCGATCGATGCAACCGTGCGCTTGGGATCGGATGGGCTCGTTCACATGGATCTCGCCCTGGCCTGTGGTCAGGCAGTCGATCACCCCTTGCAAACCGTTCATGGCCATCCAGGGGCAATGCGCACAGCTCTTGCAGGTGGCACTGTTGCCGGCGGTTGGGGCCTCGATGAGGCGCTTGTGCGGCGCGGCCTGCTTCATGCGGTGGAACATGCCGTTGTCCGTGGCCACGATGAACTCCGGCGCATCCATCTCGATCACGGCCTTGAGCAATTGAGCGGTGGAGCCCACCACGTCGGCCTGATCCACCACGGCTTGGGGCGACTCCGGGTGCACCAGGATCTTGGCCTGCGGGTGCTGCTGGCGAAGCAGATCCAGCTCCAGGCCCTTGAACTCGTTGTGCACGATGCAGTCGCCTTGCCACAGCAGCATGTCGGCGCCGGTCTGGCGCTGCACATAGCTGCCGAGGTGGCGATCCGGGGCCCAGAGGATCTTCTTTCCTTGGGCATGGAGGTGGCTGACAATCGACAAGGCACAGGAGCTGGTCACCATCCAGTCGGCCCGCGCTTTGACGGCGGCACTGGTGTTGGCATACACCACGACCGTGCGGTCGGGGTGGGCATCGCAGAAAGCCGAGAAGGCCTCCGAGGGACACCCCAGGTCGAGCGAACACGTGGCATCCAGGTCCGGCATCAGCACGGTCTTGCCCGGTGACAAGATCTTGGCGCTTTCGCCCATGAAGCGCACGCCGGCGACCACCAGCGTCTGCGCCGCATGGTCACGGCCAAAGCGGGCCATCTCCAGTGAGTCCGAGACGCAACCGCCGGTTTCCTGCGCCAGATCCTGCAGGTCTCCGTCCACGTAGTAGTGGGCGACGAGCACGGCCCCCCGCTCCTGGAGCAGGGCACGCGCACGCTCTTTCAGGTCGGCGCGTTGTGCGGGCGTCAGTGGGGCGGGCACCTTGGCCCAGGCGTGGGCGGTGCAGGTCTGGCCATCGCCATCCTGCTGCTGGTAGTCGAACTGGACATTGCTCATCATGGGACGAATGCTAGCCCAAGGCGACGTCTGCGGCACCGCCCCGTGCGTCAACCGATCTGGTTGAGGGCCACACCCAGTTGCCAGCGCGCCCGTTCCAGATCACCAAACTCCCGGCTGACCACGGCGGTGAGCAGCAGGCCCGGACAGCGCTCGATGGGCAGGGCGATGTGGTGCTGCGTGGGCCGCGACAGCAGCAGCTCGTTCACGGGCTCGCTCAGGGCCAGCCGTTCCTGGCTGCGCCACAGTTGCACCAAGTCGTGTGCGGCCGAATCCACCAGCGAGGCATCCCCCGCCACCGCCACTTGGAGGTCCCGGGTGAAATCGGTCACCGAACAGGCCAAGACCCCGGGCGTGGAGGCCGCCACGTCCAGCGCGGCCCGGGCCGAGGTGGCGTCCACCAGCTCCGTGGCGATGGTGGCCGGCATGGCCGAGGCTTCCGCCACTGCGTCCGGCTCCGAAGGGGCTTCGTCGATCAGGGGTTGTCGGCTGGGGGCGGATCCCGCCCGCTCCCGCGCCAGGGCCGCCAGTTCCGCGTTCTGGCTCAGCCGCGCCACCAGTTGCAGCGACCAGTCCGGCTCCTCGCTCGCGTACGCCTCCAGGATGTGAACCCGCACGCTCTTGGGCCAAGACAGCCGACGCAGACGCTCGGCCCGACTGGGCTTGTTCAAGGGGGCGACCATCAGGACTTCCTGCCCGGCCCATTTGCGCACGCGCAGAAAATCGGCCAGCCGGCGCTCGACCTGGCGATCGTTGGTGCCTCCGGCCAGAACTGCCGGACGCTCGGCCTGCTCCAGGAGGGTGATGGCCACGTGGGCCGCCAGGGGATCCGAGGCGGCGGCGCGGACCCAGACCACCCCCAGGTCCTGCCCGTCGGGCGTGGCCAGCACCGTGTGCTGCACCACCGCCAGGGGCTGCTCGGCATGTTCGCGGCGCAGGCGCAACTCCGAGATCACCGGCGTTTCACCGGTCACCAGATGGGCGATCGAAAAATACGGCCAGTTGTGCGCTGGCTCCCACAGCACGATGCACTGGGCCGGACGCACACCCCCTTCACGCTCGAAGAGGTGGGCCAGCGGGGGGGCGCTGGGAGCCGTGAGGGGACTGCAGATCTCCCGGACCTGGATCTTCACGCCGGACGGGGTCGATGGCGTGCTCATGACCGACCTCCCGGTGCGGAAAGGCCCGCGAGGTGGATTTGCAAGCCAAGGGCTCGCCAAAAGGCAAAGGGGCGAACTCGATGAAACATGGGAATCCGTGAAGATTTCATGCTTCAAGCATAAGCGCGAAGCTGAATTTCACCGATGCCGCTTTTTCAGTTTGACCCCGGGGTTCAGCCCATCACCTGCAGGGCTTGCATCACCCGAAACCGCGTCATGGCGAGGTTGCTGCGCTGTTTGTCGAGCACGGCCAGCAGGAAGTGATTGCGGCGCCCAGGCAGGGTGCGCAGGATGTGGTAGCGCAGGCCTGCCGTGGTGAGCACCTCGTCGACCGTGTCCTGACTGTGGGGTGAACCCATCATGCGATGGGCCGTGGCGTGGGCGTGCATGACATGGCAGGCCGCCAGCGCTGCGCGATCCACATCCGGCCCGTGACCGTTGGCCGCCACCACCCGTCCATCGTCCGCACAGACGATCGCGGCCACGATGACCCCATCCAGCGGGGCGATCTGTTGCACGATGGACTGGGCAGAGATCAGATCCATGCCCAGGGAAGGGTCCGGCACGCCGGACGAAGGGTGTGGCGCGGGAGACGGCGCCAGCTCGTGAGGCAAGGATCCGAACTGCGTGAAACCGGTGGACCCGGCGCCTGCCGCCATGGCCAGTCCGCTGGGGCCGTCGTCATCCCCCCCAACGCGTGCGCCGGTGGCACCGACAACGGCTTCCACGCCAGAGGCGATGCGGAAAAATCCTTCATCGCTGCGTGTTCCGCTGCTGAGCTCCCGGGCGCGGGCGGACTTGCGCTGCGACATGATCCGGCGCCAGTACGCCAACGTGCGGTTCCAGACCATGCTGGCCGACAGCAGCGGCTCGCACTGGCTGCGCACCCGCACGGACGCGGGGCGGGGCATGGCCTCCACCTTGGCCGCCATCCAGACGGCACCTTGCGGCAGCATGAACAACAGTTCCGGGCACAGCCAGCCCGGTGCACGCACGGCGGCCGCCAGTTCCTGGAGCAGGCGATCGAGCTGTGGAGGGGACAGGGTCCCCACGATCACGACCGACAGGTCGGACCGTTCCATCAGCGCCCACGGGATGTCCGCGGTGGCCGGGCCGGCCTGCCGGACATTGGCGTGGTAAATCTTGAGCGGCTCGTCTTGCCGCCGACCCAGCCGGGTGCGCTCGATGACGGCCAGCGACTGGAGCGTCGACTGGTCCCGCAGATGCAGCCGTTCAATCGGCTGGGCACTCGCATCGGCGAGGGCCTGGATGACGGCACTGGCCCACAACCGGTCGGGGTCGAAAAACGTGATCAGGCGCTGACGGCGCTGCTGGGGATCCGATGCCGTGGCGAACTGGGCCCGCATGGCCTGAGCGGCCGAACCCGTCACGAACAGTTCCCGCTCGTGCGAATCCACGATCAATCCACTGGCATTGACCTCACCCGAGTTGGACTCCAGCATGGCCGTGGCCGCAAAGGCGGTGTCGTCCGGCTTGCGGTCTGACACCGGGCGCAACGGGTGGAGATCACCAAAGAGACTCTTGAGCATGGCACGGGTGGGAAGCAGGGAGCCCCCACGGCAGGCGCTGAGCCCGACTGACCATGGAGTGGCGGCGAGCGTACTGCAAAAAATGCACGCTTTCCAAGCCCTCGTCTGCGTGTTGGCGCTTGAAAGGCTGGATGCGGGCGAGTTGAGTATGCTTGCAAGCGGAACTCGATCCACAAAACGGAGACTTGCCTTGACGACACCCGCCACCCCTCAGTTGCCCTTTGCAACCTGCGACCTGTGTGACGACCACAAGAACGACACCGATGGCGCTTTTCGTGTGCTGCCGCCCGTGTTTCGGGACTTTGGGGGCGTGACCCAGTTCTGCGGTCCGGTCGTGACCGTCAAGTGCTTTGAAGACAACTCGCTGGTCAAGGCGGCGGTCGACAGCCAGGGCTGGATCGAAACCCCGTCCGGCCGGGTGGGTCAGGTGCTGGTGGTCGACGGAGGCGCCTCGCTGCGGCGTGCGCTGGTCGGCGGCAACCTGGGGGCCGCCGCCGCTCGCAACGGCTGGGCCGGCGTGGTGGTGGACGGTTGCGTGCGCGACGTGGCCGAACTGGCCGAGTGCCGGACCGGCATCCGCGCGCTGGCCTCGATGCCGTTGCCCACCGAAAAGCGCCAGGAAGGCCAAGCCAACGTGCCCGTGCAGATCCAGGGCGTGTGGGTTCGTCCGGGCGACTGGCTGTACGCCGACGCAGACGGCATCGTGGTGATGCCCCCGACCTGAAAAGAACTTCCCAGAGAAGGCGCCCCTTCCGGGGCGCGCTTCAGCGCAGGATGTCGAGCAGGCGGTCCAGCCCGCCTTCGTTGATGGCCACCATCGCCTGCTCGCGCACCTTGGGCTTGGCGTGATAGGCCACCGACAGGCCGGCCTCGCCCATCATCGGCAGGTCGTTGGCCCCGTCGCCCACGGCGATGGCCTGCTTCGGGCTGCAGCCGATGGCCTCACAGGTGGCCCGCAGCATGCGGCGCTTTTCGGCGCCATCGCAGATGTCGCCCCAGGCCTGCTCGACGAGGCCGCCGGTCAGCACGCCCTCGTGCTCCTCGAGCACGTTGCTGCGGGTGTAGTCCAAGTTCAGCAGGCCCTGCACCCGGTCGGCGAAGTAGGTGAAGCCTCCCGACACCAACAGCGTCTTCAGGCCGGCTTCGCGGCAGGCCTTCACCAGCGTGTCGGCGCCGGGGTTCAGGCGCAAGCGCTCACGGTACACCGCCTCCAGCGCGGAGGTGGGCACACCCCGGAGCAGTGCGACGCGCCGGCGCAAACTGTCCTTGAAATCGGTGATCTCGCCGCGCATGGCCGCTTCGGTGATGGCTGCCACCTCGGCCTTGCGGCCAGCGGCATCGGCGATTTCGTCGATGCACTCGATGTTGATCAGCGTCGAATCCATGTCGAACGCGATCAGCTTGAAGTCGGACAGAGCCAGCGGGGCTGGCAGGCCTTGGATCACCAGGCCGGGGGCGAATTCTTGAACCATGGGCGGAGCGAGACGGTTACACGGGCGGCCCTCGAAGACGGACCGCAGAAAAGCCGCGATCCTAACCGCACTGCCGCGGCGTGCCTCAGCCGAACAGCCTCAGCGCCAAGCGTTCATGCCAGGCCCGGGCCATCCACGCCGCCAGGGCGCGGTCGGCAAACTCGACACCGGCTTCGCTCAGGCGGAAGTAACGCAAAGGGGGAAAACCGTCGGCGTTGTCGACCTCCTCGATGAGGCCGTGGTCCCGAAGCACCGGGAAGGAGCACCACAGCAGCGTGCCGTCGAGCACACACACTTTCTCTTCCGGATCCATCACCACCAACATGCATTCCCGCCTCAGGCAGGCCAGCGCATCGATGAATTCACCCAGGTGCAGGATGGAAGGCCGGTTGGGAACCATGTCGAGCACTCCTTGTCGTCCAGAACCGGATGTCGGGGACCCCAAGAGGACGATCCTGCAGACCCCGTTCAATCTGACACGAGTCTGACAGGTTGGCGGGCCCGATGATGCGTGGGATTAACCCCTGTCCCAGCCCCCAATTCCCGGACGTCCGTGCAATCCGGACGCTCAGTCCTGTGCCACCGGGGTACCCAGCGCCCGCAGGATGTCCCGCACATACTGCGCCCGGTCCTTGGCCTCGGGATAGGCCCGCTCGATGCGCAGCTTGTCGTTGCCCGCCAGCCGGACGTTCTTGTTCTTCTGCACCAGGTCGATGATGCGCATGGCGTCGATCGGCGGGTTGGGGCGGAAGTGGATGTTCATCACCGCCGGGCCGGCGTCGATCTTGGTCACGCCGTAGGGCCGCGCCTGCACGCGCAGGCGGTGCAGGTCGAACAGGGCCTGGCCTTGGGGCGGCAGCTTGCCGAAGCGGTCGGTGATCTCCTCCAGCATGGCGTCGATCTTGTCCCCCTTGTCGGCGGTAGCCAAGCGCTTGTAGAGGTTCAGGCGCACGTGCACGTCGGGGCAGTAGCTGTCGGGCAGCAGGGCGGGTGAGTGCAGGTTGACTTCGGTGGTGCCGCCGAAGAAGCCGGTGGGCGAGAGCAGGTCCGGCTCCTTGCCGGCCTTGAGCGCCTTGACGGCCTCGGCCAGCATGTCGTTGTAGAGCTGGAAGCCCACTTCCATCATGTTGCCGCTCTGGTTG
>CAYYCN010000103.1:0-11358 GCA_964470355.1 uncultured Sphaerotilus sp. | reverse complement strand
CCAGGATGGGCCAGCCCAGCAGGCGCACCACCTCGTGGATGGGCTCGATCTGGGCCCGCAGGTCGTCGGGCATGGGCGGGCGATGGCCCTTGTACTCGGGGTACCACTCGTCGCGGAACGTGGGCCCCTTGGCATCGAAGACACAGGCGGCGTGCTCGGCCGGAATCTGGTCGCGCAGGCGCTTCATCATCGCCACCATGCCGTGCACGGCGCCGGTGGGCTGGCCGTCCGGGCCGCGCAGGTCGGGCATGGCGTGGTAGGCGCGGTACAGGTAGCTGGAGCCGTCGACCAGCAGCAGGACGGGACGGTCGGCCGACGCGACATCGGCGACAGGCAGGGGTTCAGAAGCGGACAGATCGGTCATGTCCGACATTGTGGCGCCGTGTGTGACCGGGTGTGGAAACACAGGGGCCTGCAGCCTTCTCTCTACAATGCCGTCATGACCGTCTCTTTCGCCTCCCGACTGTGCCTCCGTGCAGCCGCCACTGTCTGGCTGTCTCTGGTCGGAGTGGGTCCGGCCGCCGCGGCAGAACCGAAGGCGGTTCGCCCACCCACCGCGCCGGTGGCCACCTCCGACCCCGCCTCCGCGGCCGGGGAGCCCGCCGTGCGCCGAACGGTCATCCGCGACGACGGCACCGTCATCGAAGAAGTGCGCATCCGCGGCGAGGTCCGCTCCATCACCGTCCACCCCAAGAAGGGATCTGGACTTCCCGACTACGAGATCGTGCCCGAGACGCGCGGTCACGACCCCCACACCAACGCTGCGGGCTCCCGCGGCGCCAGCGGACAGCGGGTCTGGTCCATCCTCAAGTTCTGACATGGCTGTTTTCACCGAAGTGTCCCGCAGCGACGCCGCTGCGCTGGTTCAACGCCTGTCGCTGGGCGAACTGACCGATCTGCGCGGCATCAGTGCCGGCATCGAGAACACCAATTACTTCCTGAGCACGACGCTCGGCGAGTGGGTGCTCACCGTGTTCGAACGCCTGTCGTTTGAACAATTGCCCTTCTACCTGCGGCTGATGAAACACCTGGCCGAGCGCGACATTCCCGTGCCCGCGCCCCAGGCCGACGAAAGCGGCGAGATCCTGCACACGCTGTGTGGCAAGCCCGCTGCTGTCGTCAACCGCCTGAACGGCAAGAGCCAGCTGGCTCCGTCGATGTGGCACTGCCAGCAGGTCGGCCACATGCTCGCCCGCATGCACCTGGCCGGTCGCGACTATCCGCTGCACCAACCCAACCTGCGCGGCCTGCCCTGGTGGATCGAGACGGTGCCGGTGGTGCTGCCTCACCTGGCCCCTGAACAGAAGACGTTGCTGGAAACCGAGTTGGCGTTCCAGCGGCATCTGGCCGACAGCCCGGCCTACGCCGCCCTGCCCCGCGGTCCAATCCACGCCGACCTGTTCCGCGACAACGTGATGTTCGACGGACTGTCCGGCCACGA
The DNA here is from genome assembly GCA_964470355.1 of uncultured Sphaerotilus sp. Taxonomy (GTDB): domain Bacteria; phylum Pseudomonadota; class Gammaproteobacteria; order Burkholderiales; family Burkholderiaceae_C; genus Sphaerotilus. The sequence continues at coordinate 9,917 of CAYYCN010000103.1, read as the reverse complement.
GAAGCTCACCGGCTTCTTCGACTTCTACTTCGCAGGTGTGGACACGTGGTTGTTCGACATCGCGGTGTGCCTGAACGACTGGTGCATCGACCTTGGCACCGGCCGACTGGACGAAGACCGCGCTCGCGCTTTCCTGAACGCCTACCGGAGCGAGCGGGAACTCACCCACGATGAAGAGCGCCTGCTGCCCGCCCTGCTGAGGGCTGGCGCCCTGCGTTTCTGGATCTCCCGCCTGTGGGACTTCCACCTGCCGCGCGAAGCCAGCATGCTCCAGCCGCACGACCCGACGCACTTCGAGCGCGTGCTGCGCGAGCGCATCGCCATGCCCTGGCACGGCGACCGTTGAGCGGGGGGTGGCGCGTATGAGACTGAGACAGGCGCCCGCCCGCGAAGGCGTAGAGTGGATGCGAAGCGGCGTCGAGCAATGGCGACGCCAGCCCATGGCCTTGACGTCCCAACTGGCCCTCATGGTGCTCAGCCTGGGCATGCTGATGGGGCTGCCGTGGATCGGTTTGGTCCTGGTGCTGACGCTGCTGCCCGCCCTCTCGGCGGGCTGGGTGCACACGATCGAACACATTCAGCCGACCGCGTCCGGACCTCGTGTGAGCCTGCGGCTGCTTCTGGCCCCCTTGCTGTCACCCGCCCGTTCGCGCCTGCTGATGCTGGGCACGCTCTACGCCGCGGCCGTCCTGGGCGTGCTGACGCTCGTCAACGCCCTCGACCCCAGCATGCTCGAAGCGTGGGACCTGCTCAACACCGATCCGCCTGCCGACGCCTCCGCGCGCGAAGCGCATGAGCAATCGCTCGCTCGGGCCCTGGGCAGCCTGCAGCAAGGCATGTTGCTGCGCGTGCTGGCCCTGACGCCGGTGGCCCTGGCGTTCTGGCACGCGCCCGTCATCCTGCACCGTGAGAACGCGAGTGTGGCCAAGGCCCTGTTCGGCAGCACGCTGGCCAGTCTGCGCAACCTGGGCGCCTTTGGCGTCTACGCGCTGTGCTGGGGTCTGGCCGACGCCGTCGTATCGCTGGTCCTGGGAGGCGGCCTGGCCATGCTGGGCCTGCAGAGCGTGGCCATGGTGGTGGCGCTGCCGGTGGGATTGATGTTCTCGACGGCGTTTTACGCGTCCCTGCACGCCACCGTCCACGGCTGCCTGACGTGGGAAACGCCCCCCAACGAAGCCCCCGCAGCCGACGTGGCAGCGGATTGAGCCAAACGGCCGCCGGCTTCCCCCACACCCCCGCAAGCGCGTGCCCAGCCCCGGCGCGCCGCTTCAGCGAACGTCGCCGGGCGCGCGGACTCTGGCTGATCAGTACGTCAGCGTCTGAACGCCTTCCGGCGTGCCCAACAGGCACACAGCGGCTTTGTGGCGGGCAAAGATGCCCACCGTGACCACCCCTGGCCACACGCTGACCTCGTTTTCCATGGCCAGCGGATCGGTGATCTGCAAACCTTGAACGTCGAGGATGACGTTGCCGTTGTCGGTGACCACCCCGGCGCGCAGCACGGCCGCCCCCCCGTAGGCCGCCTTGAAGCGACGGGCGATGCGGGCCGCGGCCATCGGGATCACCTCGACCGGCAGCGGAAACCGCCCCATGACCTCGACCTTCTTGCTCACGTCTGCAATGCAGATGAACCGGTCGGCCAGATCGGCGACGATCTTCTCGCGGGTCAGGGCCGCTCCGCCGCCCTTGACCATGCAACCCGAGCCGTCGATCTCGTCGGCGCCATCGATGTAGACCGACAGCCGCTCGACAGCCGAGGCCTCCAGGACCGGAATGCCATGCGCCTTCAAGCGCTCGGTGCTGGCCACCGACGAGGACACGGCCCCTGCGATGGTGCCCTTGATGCCCGCCAGCGCATCGATGAAGTGGTTCACGGTGGAGCCCGTGCCCACCCCCACCACCTCGCCGGGGACCACATAGGCCAGTGCCGCCTGGCCCACCAGGGCCTTGAGTTCGTCTTGAGTCATGTCTTGGGCCGTCTTGCGGCAGATGAGGTTGATCACGTTCCGAAGAACACGCACGTCCGGCTTCGGAAACGGCGGCGCGTTCGGGGACAATCCGTGAATTATGTCGTTGCTGCCCTATTCCCTCACCCGTTCGTTCCTGTTCAACATGGACCCGGAGACCGCCCACGAGCACACGCTCGACGCGATCGCCCGCTTCCAGAACACACCGCTGCAGTGCCTGTGGGGCACCTCGCGCGTCGAGGACCCGGTCACGGTCGCGGGCCTGAAGTTCCCCAACCGCATCGGGCTGGCCGCGGGCCTGGACAAGAACGGCCGCTGCATCGACGGTCTGGGCGCCATGGGCTTCGGCTTCATCGAGGTCGGCACCGTCACCCCCAAGGGCCAGCCGGGCAACCCCAAGCCACGCATGTTCCGCCTGCCGGAGCGTGACGCGCTGATCAACCGCCTGGGCTTCAACAACGAGGGTCTGGACAGCTTCCTGGCCAACGTGAAGCGCTCGCGCACCTTCTGCGCCAAGGGCGGCATCCTGGGCCTGAACATCGGCAAGAACGCCGCCACGCCCATCGAGGAGGCCAACAGCGACTACCTGATCGGCCTCTCAGGCGTGTACCCGCACGCCGACTACGTGACGATCAACATCTCCAGCCCCAACACCAAGAACCTGCGCGCGCTGCAGAGCGACGAGGCGCTCGATGGCCTGCTGGGCGCCCTGCAGCAGCGCCGCCAGGCCCTGGCCGTGGAGCACCGCCGCAACGTGCCGATGTTCGTCAAGATCGCACCGGACCTGGACGAGGCTCAGGTCAAGGTGATCGCCGCCACGCTGCGCCACAACGGCATCGACGGCGTGATCGCCACCAACACCACCATCGAGCGCAGCGCGGTGCAAGGCTTGAAGCACGCCGAAGAGACCGGCGGACTCTCAGGCCGACCGGTGTTTGACGCCAGCAACCGCGTGATCCGCCAGTTGCGCGCAGAGTTGGGCACGGGCTATCCCATCATTGGCGTGGGAGGCGTGCTCAGCGGTGCCGACGCCCGCACCAAGCTCGAGTCCGGCGCGGACCTGGTGCAGGTCTACACCGGGCTGATCTACCGCGGAACCGCGCTGGTCAGCGAGTGCGCACGCGCCATGAAGGGCGGCGTCCGGCGCCCCTGAACCGGGCCTCCGGCGAGGAGATGCCCGGTGTTGGTCCCAACTCAGGCCCGTCCAGGGCAAAGCCGGAATCAGCTGCGGGTCCTGGCCTGAATTCCATCGGCCAGACATGCACGATCGGGTCTAGTCTCAACGCCCATGTCCGAGCCCGACCGCCCCTCGCCAGACGCATCGCCGCCCCCGTCGGAGGGCGCCGATTCACCCCGCGAACGCGAGCTGACCGCCGAAGAGCAGGAAGCCGCTCGAGAAGCCAGGCTCCAACGCCTGTACGACCGGATCCACGAGCGCAAGGACTTCCCCTCCCTGCGCGACTCCATCAAGACCATCCAGCAGGTCACCCGCTCGGATCTGGCGCACATGCGAGCGCTGACCGACGAGGTGCTGCAAGACATTGCCCTCACGAACAAGCTGCTGCGGCTGATCAACGCGGCGTTCTACAGCTCGGTCGGCGGCGGCTCGATCACCACCGTGCAGCGTGCGATCGCCCTGATGGGCTTCGAATCGGTGGGACGCCTGGCCGCATCCCTGGCCCTGTTCGACCGGCTGCCGCCCGGCTCGGACGGTGACCGGGTTCGGGCCGAGTTCTCCACCGCCCTGCTCGGAGCCACCCTCGCCCGACAACTCTGTCCGGACGAAACCGTCTACGTGACGGCCCTGTTCCAGAACCTCGGCAGCATGCTGGCGTGGCTGCACTTTCCCGACGACGCCCAGGACGTCGACGAAAAACTCGAAGCCCTGGCCGAATCCGAGCCCGGCAAACCCATCGCCCGAAACAAGGTCGAAGCCGAATTGCTGGGACTGAGCTACGAAGACCTGGGGGTGGAAATCGCCCGCCAGTGGGGGTGGCCCGACACGCTGCTCCAGGCCTTGCGCCCCCGCATTCCGGAGAGTTTTGAGGAGCCCGTCGCACGTGAGCACTACGTGCGCGTGCTCTGCACTTCCGCCAACGTGCTGGCACGGCGTTGCGAGCATCTGGCCCCTGAGGAACGGGAGGGCTGTGCCCGCCAGTTTTCGAGCGAATGGGGCGTGGCGCTCGGGCTTGGCGAAGCCGACCTGACCCCCGACCTCGAGGCCGCCCTGGCCACCTGGAAAGAGATGGAGATGGTGCTTGGCCTGCAGCGCGAAGCCCCACCCACACCGCCCGGAGGCATCGCCCAGCGCAGCGGCACCCTGCGTCAGGCCCTCACCCAGGGACTCAAGGGGCTGAGCCGCGTCTGCGCATCGGATGCACCGATGGACACGGTCTACCAGTGCCTCATGGAAAGCTGGATGTCCGCCATGGAACTGCAACGCTGCATGGTGGTGTTGCGCGAGCCCCAAGCCCCGGCTCGACTGGCCGCTCGCCACGGCCTGGGCGACCGCACCCAGGTATTGATGCCGCTGTTCCAGGTGCCCCTATCGCCCCCGACGGACCTGTTCGGCCTGCTCGCCCTGAAAGGCAGCGACACCCTCATCACCGACACGGACGACCCCACGATCGCCAAGCACCTGCCGCTGTGGTTCCGCACGCGCATGCGGGCCAACAGCTTTGTCGTCCTGCCGATGGCCCTGGCAGGACGCCCGGTGGGCCTGCTGTACGGCGACCGCGCCGACGCCCAAACCCTCGTGATCGGCGAGCGGGAACTGGGTCTGCTGAAATCGATGCGGGACGCCGTGGCCCAGGCCCTTCAAGTGCGCGGAGCCTCCCAGGGCAGCCGGTGAGCAGGGGACCGCTCAGGCCAAGGTCGGATAGTCCGTGTATCCCTGCGCCCCGCCGCCGTACAAGGTTGCGGGATCGATCGGGTTCCACTCGGCTCCGCGCCTCAAGCGTGCCCCCAGATCCGGATTGGCGATGAACGGCTTGCCAAATGCCACCAGGTCGGCATCCCCTCGTTCCACCGCGGTCACGGCCATTTCCCGGGTGTAGCCGTTGTTGAGCATCCAGGGCGCCGTCGTGAGCCGGCGCAGGGCTCCGTAGTCAAAGGGCGCGAAATCCCGGGCCCCTCCGGTCTGCCCCTCGACCACGTGCACATACATCAGCCCCTCGGGCAAAGATCGCACCACGGCCTCGTACAGCGCCTGGGAATGACGGTCCGGACCCGCATCGTTGGCGGGCGTCACGGGACTCAGGCGGATGGCGGTGCGGCCTGCGCCGATTTCATCGGTCACGGCCGCCATCACCTCGCGCAGGAAGCGGGTGCGGTTCTCGATGGAGCCGCCGTAAGCATCGGTGCGGTCATTGATGCTGTCACGCAAGAACTGCTCAATGAGATAGCCGTTGGCGGCATGGACCTCGACACCGTCAAAGCCGGCTTCGATTGCGCAGCGAGCAGCGTGGCGATAACTTTCCACCACACCCGCAATCTCCTCAGTGGTCAACGCACGCGGGGCCGACACGTCGGAAAAACCACCTTCGACATAGGTCTTGCTGTGGGCGCGCGTGGCCGTGGAGGACACGGGAGCCGCCCCTTCGGGCAACAACGACGAGTGCGAAATGCGGCCCACGTGCCACATCTGGATCACGATGCGCCCACCCCGGGCGTGCACCGCATCGGTGACCTTCTTCCAGCCCGCCACCTGCTCGGCGCTGTAGATCCCGGGCGTATCGAGGTAGCCCTGGCCCATCGGACAGATCTGGCTGGCCTCGGTGATGATGAGCCCCGCGCCCGTCTCGGGATGGGCGCGCTGCGTGTAGTACTCGACCATCAGGTCGTTGGGCACCTGGCCCACGGCACGGTTGCGCGTCAGGGGGGCCATGACGATGCGGTTGGCCACGGTGACCAAACCGAGCTGCAAAGGGGTGAAGAGCTTGTTCATGGGCTGGCATGATCGCCGATCCAGGAATGGCCCCACTTGCACTCGGGCAAGAAAAAAGCGCCATGCATCAAATGTGCATGGCGCTTGATTTGGTGGGCGGTGCAGGGTTCGAACCTGCGACCCCTGCCGTGTGAAGGCCGGACAATGGGACAAACAGGCACAAACAGGCATCAATCTCCCCTAGTAGAGGGTCCCCAAGAGTACATTTGCCGCCATCAGCGCCCCAGTGCGTTTTCCGTACTTTTTACGTACCTAGGCAAACATGGCAACCGACCTGTCCAAAGTGAACGCCCGTGACAAGCTCAAGCCGAGGCGTGAGCCGTACTGGCAACGCCTGGATGTAGGCAAGCACCTAGGGTTCCGCAAGATGACCGAAGACTCGCCGGGTTCGTGGTGCGTGCGCTGGCCGGGAACAGGTGGAAAGAAGTACGAGATACGTACCCTAGGCAATTTCGAGAACCTGCTGCCCGGTGAACGTCACGGAGCGGCCGTGAAGGCGGCCCGTGAGCATCTGGATCACATTGGGGCCGGCGGATCAAATGAGGTGCATACCGTCGAGTCGGCCTGCAGGTTGTACGTGGAGCATCTGCAGGGCCGCGGTGAACATGAAAACGCTTCAGACACCGAGGCTCGATTCAGGCGCTGGGTCAGGGGCGACAGTTTGGCAAAGGTGGTGCTGCAGACGCTGAACCGTCGCCACATTGACGCATGGCGCAAAAAAGTATCCGAAGCACCCGTGGTGGTCAACCCGAGTGCTTGCGAGCGGGGCGAGGAAGTTGTCACCCGGTCCCGTAAAGCAAGCACGCTGAACCGTGACATGACAGCGCTTCGCGCGGCGCTGAACTTCGCACAAGAGTCCGGGCACGTCATATCTAATTTGGCCTGGATTTCTGCCCTGAAGTCTGTCAAAGGGGCCGATAGCCGGCGTGAGGTTTACCTGACTGCGAAACAGCGTCATGACCTGCTGAGCCTTGCAGAAATCGCTATCCGCCCTCTCCTGAGTGCGTTGTGTAATTTGCCAATCCGACCCGGAGCTGCAGCGGCGCTAGTCGTTGCCGATTTCGACAAGCGATCCGGCACGCTCACGATAAACAAGGACAAGTCACATGCTGGTCGCAAGATCAAGCTGGAAGGCAGGATGCTCGCTCTGACAAAGGAGGCGATCAAAGACAAGTTGCCGGGAGCTGCATTGTTCGATTGCCCGAGCGGTCAGCACTGGGACAAGGACTCGTGGAAGAAGCCATTCAAGCGGGCAATAAAGGCCGCTGGATTGCCCACAGAAGCGACGCTCTACTGCTTGCGTCACTCCGGTATCACCGACATGGTCGAAGTCGGCGAACCCCTTCTGACGATTGCCCAGATCAGTGGCACTAGTGTTGCCATGATTGAAAAGCACTATGGGCACCTCCAACCGAAGACTGCGGCTAAAGCATTGCAAGTCCTGTCGTTCTGACGATTTGGAGACTGGTTTTCCGTACAAGGCAGGGTACGGAAAACGACCCGTAAGGAGCCCATGGCACGGCTCGAAACTGACAGGCACCAACTCATACAAGGTGCCTATCCATGTTTCAGACCACGGTGGCAACGGCCACGAACAACTCCTCAGCTTCTGCGACGAGTGACCTGCGACTTCCGGTAGTCGGTCGCATCTTCAAGCTGCATGAGGCAGCAGAAGTTCTGCGGATCAGCCGAAGTGAGCTGTACCGCATCATGGACTCCGGGCGCCTCAAAACCATTGGGGCACACAAGGCCCGCCGCGTCCTGGAATCTGATTTGGTCCGCTACGTGCAGTCGCTGCAGACTGGTGAGGTGGCCCGATGAGTGCCGCCGGCAATCCAGGCCATGTGGGAGCTTGAGGTGGGAGGTTGCCCCATGGACCGGGCCGCACGACCCGGCCCCGGTGAGGCCGAGGATATCGAGTGCCGCATGGCCGATGACGGCCAACCGGAGAGCCTGGGCCATGACGGTTTGGGCTATGACGGTTTGGGCTATGACGGTTTGGGCCATGACGGTTTGGGCTATGACGGTTTGGGCTATGACGGTTTGGGCTATGACGGTTTGGGCTATGACGGTTTGGGATATGACGGTTCTGGGCGGCCACTCTCAGGAGACGACGACGGCGCCCATGAAGACGGTTGCGACGCCATCATTCACCCCGACCTGTGGAAAGGGGTAGGTCTGGCCGTGGGCACGAGTGCTCTGAGCCCCGTATCGGTGGTGCGCGCCAAGACGCCGCAGGATGTAGTGCTGGTGTGTGCGCAACACAACCTGCGCCAGCAGAACGAGGATCATCGCCACCGCTTCCCCATCAATGACGCACTGACGCATCTCAATGCGGTGCTGGAGGGGCCTGACACGCCGCTGGCAGTCAATGCCGCGTGCTGGGGCATTCTGCTGAAGTCCGGCTACCGCCATCGCGCAAACGCTGCCGTGGCCGTCGAGGTGGTCATTCGCCCGCCGGACGGGTGGGACGTTCCCGCATTTTGGGCCGCCTGCCTGGAGTGGGCTGGCAAGACGTATCAACACGTCATCAGTGCCATCATCCACCGCGACCAGCGCCGCGTTCACGTCCACATCATTGCTGCGGCCGTGGTGGGTGGCACATGGGTGGGCGCGGACATCGCCAAGGGCAAGCTGGGTGCTCCGCGCATCACCAGTTCGGTCAAGGACTACATGCGCGCCAAGTTCGGCATTCGCGCCGACCGGGCGCCGCGCACCTTCGCCGACATCATGACCAAGCCTGTGGGCCATGACGGTTTGGGCTATGACGGTTTCAAAGGCCCTGTGAACAACTCAAACCGTCATGGCCCACAAACCGTCAGTAATGCGCAGCCTTTTCACCCTCATTTCACCCCTGTGGATAACTCGCTTGTCCACAGCCTGCCTCGATGGACTGGCCCGTCCCATCCGGGCGCCATCGTTCTGATCCCATCCATCCGCCTTGGAGTAACCACCGAGCCCCCGACCGCTGCCACGAGACCGACCCACACGGATGCAGACGGCGCGGACTTCGATGCCATCAACCGCGACACCACGGCCGAAGCCCGTGCGGCACTGGCCCGACACGCCGGAAACCGCCACACGAGCCCGCTCGCTGCCATGGAGGCGGCCCGAGCTGGTGCGGGTGAGCCGGCAGGCCGTACCGTCCTGACCGATGAAGAGGTGGCGGCCGTCATGCGCGAGTCGTTGACCGAGGCCCGGCTGGCGCTGGCGAACGACGAATCCCGCAAGGCGAAGGACCGGGCGGCCGTCCTGACGGCTGAGCTGCAAGCGGCCCGTGAAGAGCTTCGCGCGGCATCGCAGGCCCTGAGCACGGCTCGCGTCGAGATTCGCTCGCAGGGTGCTGAGCTGAGCCGGGCACGGGCGGCCCTGGCTGCCGAGGTGGCTGCCCGAGGTGCTGCCGAGACTGCGATGCAGGCCGCCGTGGACCGAGCGGCAGCCAGCGCCAGCCAGCCGGTCAAGCTGCCGACTGCGGCCGAGCAGCAACGCGCCCGCTGCGAGGCATCGGGACGCCGCGGTGCTGCAGAGCTGGTGCCGCGTCTGGCTGGGGCTGGCTGGACGACGGTCGAGGCACTGAGGGGTCGCCGTATCGAGGGCTGGAGCCGCGACGACAAAATCCGATCCGCGCTGGAAGCGCTGGTGAAGTCCGGGAAAGCCGAGTTTCGTGATGTAGGACTGAAGGCGGGGCACCGTCGTCAGTACCGCCTGACGGTTGCCGTTGAAGTGCCGCAGGCGACGGTCGCGGTAAACCCGTTCCTGGCCGCCCAAGACGATGAACTGGCCGGCGTCCTTGCTGGTTGCGAGTGGGGGACCATCCCGAGGTTCATGGAACGCCGCATCACGGGCTGGACCGGCGGGTCGAAGTTGCGGGGCGGCCTGAATCGCCTTGTTGCTGCTGGACGGGCAGAACGCCGCGAAGGGCGGGATGCAAGAGGCCAACTTGTCGCCCAGTAGTCGGCCCTGCGAATTTCATCTGATGCGCATTTGAAGCTGATCGGCCGAGT
>CAYYCN010000102.1:0-11418 GCA_964470355.1 uncultured Sphaerotilus sp. | reverse complement strand
CGGCGCAGCGGCGAGGTGGCCCAGGTGTAGTGCGCCACGCCCATGCCGGCGTGCGGCAGGGCCTTGGTCGACATGCGCACCTTCATGCCCGGCGCCAGGCTGGCCTGGCTGCGGTAGATGCCGGGCACGCCCAGTTGCGCCAGCCAGCCGCCCCAGGTGTTGTTGGCCAGGATCATGGCCTCGGCCACGATCAGGTCCAGCGGGGCGCCGCGCTTGCGCTCGGAGATCTGGACGATCTCGTGGCCGTCCGGAGCCTGAGAAGGCACATTGCCGTCGGCATCCACCAGGCGGAAGTTGTAGTCCGGGCGGTTGAAATTCTCGGGCTTGCCGCGCACGACCTCACGCGCCGCCTTGAGGTGACGCGCCAAGCGGAAACCAAAACTCAGCTCGGGCGCAAAGGCGAACTCGGCCGGAGCTTCGCCAGTCAGCGAAGCTTCGGTGATGACCGCGTCGAGCTGATCGTGACGCAGGTTGGCGGCGATGAACACGCGCTCGACCTTCGTCTCGCTGGACTTCACCTCCAGCGTCGCCTCGTCCATCGTCACATACAGCGAAATGGCCGGGCACTCGCGCCCTTCGGTCAGCGTGTAGCGCTGCACCACCTCGTCGGGCAGCATGGTCAGCTTCCAGCCCGGCATGTAGACGGTCGAGAAGCGGTCGCGCGCCACCTTGTCCACCGCCGAGTCCGGCTGGATGGCCAGGCCCGGCGCGGCGATGTGGATGCCGAACACCACCGTGCCCGTGCCCAGCCCCTGCACCGACAACGCATCGTCGATTTCCGTGGTGGCCGAGTCGTCCACCGAGAAGGCCTGTGCGGGCGAAAGCGGGAGGTCGTCCTTGATGTCCGGCGCCACCAGGTTCGACGGGAAGTTCGTCCCCTTGGGGAACACGTCGAACAGGAAGCGCCGCCAGTGGAACTGGTAAGGGCTGTCGATGGCACCTGCGGCCGTCAGCAGATCGAGCGGCGCGCGCTGAGCGCGCTTGGACGCCTCGACCACGGCCTTGTACTCGGGCGCATTCTTGTCGGGCTTGAACAGGATCTTGTAGAGCTGCTCGCGCACCGGCTGCGGGCAGGTGCCGGCCACCAGCTCGGCCGCCCAAGCCTCGATCTGCGCGGCGATCTGCGCCTTGCGCTCAATGGCCAGCAGGGCGGCCTTGACGATCTCTTCGGGCGCCTTGCGGAACTGCCCCTTGCCGGCGCGTCGGAAGTAGTGCGGCGCCGCGAACAGGCGCAGCAAGGCGGCCGCTTGCTGGACGGGGCCAGCACTGGCATCAAAGTAGTCGCGGGCGAAGTCGGCGAAACCGAATTCCTCCTCGGGCGCAAATTCCCAGGCCAGGTCGAGGTCGATCTCCTCGGACTGCTGCTGCGCACGAGCCAGCAGCTCCGCGGGCGCGGGCTTCTCGAACTTGAGCAGCACGTTGGCTGACTTGACCTTCACACGCTTGCCCGAGTCGAGTTCGATCTGCATCGAACTCTCAGCTTCGGACAGGACTCGCCCGGCGAGGAATTTGCCGGCGTCATCGAACAGGGCATACATAGGGGGGCGATTGTCACCCACGCCCGGAACCCGCCCGGCGCACCGGGTGTCGGGATGCCACTTCAGTCACACGCTCCGGATCGACGCCTCCAGGCCAAGGAAGGCCAGCAGCGCCGGCAGGTGGCGGTCGAAGTCACTCAGCGCGTGGTCGCTGCCCTGAACGAGATGCACCGTGGCACCGGTGTAACGGTCTTGCATGTCCTGGACGTTCAGCACTTCATCGCCCGTGGCGATGATCGCGAAATACCTCGCAAAACCGCTCAGGCGCAAAGGCCGCAGATCCCGCAGTTCCTGCACGAACTCGGCTTTGAAGTGAAAACGGACCTCGGGGTCGTTCCAGTTCGTCAGCTCTCCGATGTACCGCACCAGGTCTTGATCCGGGTTCACGGCCGGATTGATCACGGCCACCTTCATGCCGGGGCGTCGGTCGCGCCAGGCCTCGCCCAGCACGGTGGCATAAAAGCCGCCGAGAGAGCTGCCGACCACCCGCCAGTCCAGCGCCGGCTGGGCCTGCAGCAGCCCATCCAGCATCGCCACCGCCTCGCGCGGCGAGGGCGGCAACTGTGGACTGCACCACAGCACGTCGGGTCGATGCTCGGCCAGCCAGGCCCGCATGCGCCGCGCCTTGAAGGACTCCGGAGAGGAGCGAAAACCGTGCAAGTACAGCACCGCAGGGGAACGCCCCTCGCCCGCTGGCGCGGAACCGGCCGCCACAGGATTCAGGTTTGCCATTCCGGCATTGTCGCCCCCCTGATTCGAAGGCAAGGCACTGCCGGGAAAGGTGATGTTCACCAAGCGGACACAAAGGGATAGTTGCCTCACACCACCGACATCCCCATGGTTCCCGCTTCCATCGCCCGCCACGAGTGCAAGTTCCGCGTGCGCCTCGACCTGCTGCCCCGCATCGTCGACGCGCTCGGGGTCTATTGCGAAGCCGATCGTCACGCGACGACCGGCCCGGACGGCCTGTACACCATCGACAGCCTGTACTTCGACACCGACGACTTCCACCTGTTCTGGCTGACCGAAGAAGGCGCGGCCATCCGCTCCAAGATCCGGGTGCGCTCCTACGTGAGTCCAGCCGGACGCTCCGAGAAGGTCAAGCTCGAGGTCAAGTTCCGGCGCAACGCCATCGTCACCAAGACCTCCGCTTCGGTCCCCGACGCCGACTGGGCCCGGCTGGTGCGCTTCCCTGCCAGCGCCCCACGCATGCGCAACCCCGAAGAACAGGACGCCTTCGACAAGTTCGCGATGGAGGTGGTGCGCTACCAGGCCGTGCCCAAGGTGCTGGTGCGCTACCAGCGGGCCGCTTTTTTCAGCCGCCTGGACGACTACGTGCGCATCACCTTCGACCGCCGCATCCAGGCCCAGCCCGTTCTCGACTACGCCTTTGCAACCGATCCCCGACGCTGGCAGGCCATCGACGATGCCGCCGCCCACGGGGGCGCTTCCCACGTGATCATGGAAATCAAATTCAAACAGTCTCCACCGCCCTGGGTGGTGCATCTGGTGCGCCGTTTTGATCTGCACCAGAACAGCTTCTCGAAGTACGGCAACGCCGTGCGACGGCAGTTGCTGGAAGACCCCGTCTTCGACGATCGACGCCAGTGCCCCCCCCGCACCGGCTGGATTCCTGCACAGGCCTGGCTGGCGCAGACGGGTCGGGAGGGCTCCCGATGACCTGGATGACGTCTCCCTTCATGCTCGAAATGCGCGACGCGCTGCTGGCGGTGCTCGGTGCTTTCCTGCTGGTGCACGTGCTGGCCTTCGCTTATGTGTGGTCACACCGGTCACTCTCGTACTCGACGTCCTTCGTGCGCTCGATGGTGCTGGGCTCGGTGGCCACCTCCATCATGATGCTGGCGGTCGGCAACAACCTGGCCTGGGGCATCGGCGTGATGGGCGCGCTGGCCATGGTGCGCTTTCGCACCAGCCTGCGCGATCCGCGCGACATGATGTTCATGTTCGCCGCCCTCATCACCGGCATTTGCGCCGGCACCCATGCCTACGCCATCGGCCTGGTGGGCACGCTCGCGTTTTCAGCTGTCGCGCTGTACCTGAACCACATCCCGTTCGGCCAGACCACGCCGTACGACGCCATGCTGCGCTTCACGCTCGAGGCCACCTCCCGTGAGGCCCCGATGCACGTGCAGCGCTACCTCGACCGCTATTGCTCGCGCCACGCGCTGTCGATGGTGCAACCCGTGTCGCAGGGCGAGGCCTCCGAACACGTCTACCAGGTGCGTTTCCGCCGCCAAGGCTCCCGCGAGGATCTGGTGCGCAAGTTGGCGGCCGTCTCCGGTCTGCAAGGGCTGTCGCTGATGCTCGAAGACGCTCGGGTGGACATGTGATGCGCACACTCCGAGACCTGCCTTCCATCACCCTGGCCCGGGTGCGCTCGTGGTCGATCTGGTTGGTGCTGCTCGCGCTGGCCGTGTCGCTGTACCGGTGCGGCAGCGCATCGGCCGACGCCCCTGGCGTGGCCCAACCCCGCGAACACCGGCTGTCGACCACCGAAATGGGCCGGCTGCTGGACGTCGAGGTCCACGAAGGCCAGACCGTGCAGCGTGGCCAGCGCCTGGCCCTGCTCGACACCCGCGAGATCGACGCACAGATCGCACTGGCCCGTGCGGGACTCGAACGGGCCACGGTCAATGTCCCGGCGGTGTCCTCGCAGCTGGACCAGGACGCGTTCGACACCCGGCGCAACCTCCAAGGCGAACTGGAACAGGCCCGCATCGAGCTGCAGACCCTGCAATCGGGCCTGGACCGCGAGCGAGGGGAACTGCGAGCCCTGGAGCAGGAACTCCAGCGCGAACAGGCCCTCCTGGAGCGGGGACTGGTCCACGGCGACCATGCCCAGGAACTCCAGCTGCGCCGAAGCACGCTGGTGGAAGCCCTGCGCAGCCAACCTGCGCGCCTCGAGGCCGCGCGACAGCATGTGGGAGCCGCGGCGCGGCGCCTGCAGGACTTTGACCGGCGTTTCGACAGCAGCACCTCCGACACGGCCGCCCACACCGCCCGACTGCGCCCGCTGCAGGCCGACGTGCAGGAGCGCCGCACCCAGCTGGCCCAGTTGGAACACAAGCGCCAGCAGTCCGAGGTCGTGGCGATGGTCGACGGGGTGATCCAGGCCATCCACGTGCGCTCCGGTGACGTCGTTCGCCCGGGCGATCCCCTCATCACCCTGGTGGAGCGCCACGCCAGGCAGGTCATCGCCTACGTCGGAGAGCGATCCGGCGTGCGCATCGCCCCCGGCACCCCGGTGTCCGCACACCGCCGGGTGGCCCTGTCGACCGCCCCCCTGGGCGACACCGTCGAGGGCGTGGTCACAGACGTGTCGGGCGCCGTGGGCCTGCTGCCCAACCGGTTCTGGCCCAACCCGCAGGTGCCGGTCTACGGCCGTGAGGTCTACATCCGACTGTCGGAGGGCCACGCCTTCGCCCCGGGAGAGGCCATCGACGTCCGCTTCGGTGGCGCCGACCCCGCATCCCCCGCCGCTCCCGGGACCCGCACCGTCTCCCGCAGCAGCCCCTCGACCCCGACAGGACAGCCATGATCTCCCCGTTGTTGCCGCAGATGCGGCGCCTGACCGCCCTCACGCTCGTGGCCTGCGCCTGCCCCCTCTCCGTTCACGCGCAAGATGGCTCGGTGCCCTCCGGAGCCCGGCTGAGCGAAGAACAGGCCGTGCAACTGGCGCTGGCCCGGCACCCGTCCGTGCAGGCCTGGGCCCACCGCACCCACGCGGCCTCCGCGCAACTGGCCACCGCCGAATCCATTCCCGCCCCATTGCTGAAACTGGGGACCCAGGGCCCGGCGTCCGACGCATCCGAAGCCAAGCGCAAGCGCTCCATCGGGGTGGAGTGGTCCCCGCCGGCGCCCGGAGAGTCTCGCCTGCGCGAAGGCCTGCTGAGCCTGCGCCGAGACGAAGCCGCACACCAGGAAAACCAGGCCCGGGATCGCCTCGCCACCGATGTCCGCCTGACCCATTCGGCCTTGCGCGCGCAGGAAAGCATGCTCGACGAGGTCCACCATTCGGCTCGGCTGTGGGAACAGGTGCGCCGCATCGGACAAGAACAGGTCCGTGCCCATCGCCGCACCCGAGCCGAGTGGGCCGCCTTGCAGATCGAGGCTGCGGCAGCACAGACCGAGGCCCAGCAGATCCAACTGGAGCGCGACCAGACCGCAGCCCGGCTGCAATCGCTGCTGGCCCTGGCCGGCCCTGCGCCCGTGGTCGGGCGCGAATCACTTCAAGAAGCTTCCGGCCTGACGGAGGTGGAAGGCAAAGCCGCGGTGGCTGCGGCTCTGCGCAGCCGCCCCGAGCTGGGGGCGATCGCCACCCGGTGCAGCGGCGCCGACCTGGAAGACGACCTGGCCCGTCGACGCGAACGGCCCTGGCTCAAGGACGTGGAACTGACCTACAGTGCCGGCCCGAACCGCCAGGACCCCACCTGGGGCGTGCAGGTGAGCATTCCCTTGCCCCTGGGCGCCTCGGCGTACGGATCCACGGCGGTGTCCGAGGCCCGCCGCGCCGGCTGCAATGCCGAGCAGGACACGCTGGCACGCCAGATTCGGGACGAGGTCGCCCAGGCGCAGCGCCAGCTCGACGCCACCCGCTCCGCGTGGAAAGACACCCAGCGCACGGTGCTGCCGCTGCATGACGAAGCGGTGGAAGGCGCGCGGGAAGCCTTTGAAGCCCGGCGGCTGGACGCCTCGGAACTCGCCGCACTGGAGCTGCGGCGGTCCCGGGCCCGCGTGGCGGCGCTGCGGCAACTGCTGGCGATGCGCCAGGCCGAGATCGAACTGGCCCGGGTCACCGGACGGGTGACCCCTTCGCCCTGACGCAAGTCAGCGGGCAGCGAGTGCCGCCAGCAGCTTGTCGTGGATGCCGCCGAACCCGCCGTTGCTCATGCACAGAACATGATCACCGGGGCGGGCAGCCTTCACCACGGCGGCCACCGTCGCCTCGACGGTCGGACACACCTGGGCGGCGTCTCCCAACGGCGCCAGCGCCTCCTTGGCGTCCCAGTCCAGCCCACCGCTGTGGCAGATCGACAGATCGGCCTCCTCCAGCGACCAGGGCAGCTGCGACTTCATCGTGCCCAGCTTCATGGTGTTCGAACGAGGCTCGAACACGGCCAGGATCCGGCCGGCGCCGACCTTGCGGCGCAGTCCGTTCACAGTGGTGTGGATGGCCGTCGGGTGGTGGGCAAAGTCGTCGTAGACCTTCACGCCGCCGGCTTCGCCACGCAGCTCCATGCGCCGGCGCACGTTCTGGAACGCAGCCAGCGCCGCCGCCGCCTGCTCCGGCGGGACCCCCACGTGCTCGGCCGCAGCGATCGTCGCCAGCGCATTGAGCTGGTTGTGCTCACCCAGCAGGCCCCATTCGACGCGGGCCACCTTCAGGCTGCCGCGCAGCACGTCGAAGGCGTGCGGCTCCCCGCGCGAGCGCAGCGAACCCGGCTCTTCCTTGCGGGCGCCAAAACGCACCACCTCGCTCCAGCAGCCGCGCTGCAGCACGCGCTGCAGGCTCTCCTCGCGGCCGTTGACCACCAAGCGGCCCTTGCCCGGCACGGTGCGCACCAGGTGATGGAACTGCGTCTCGATGGCCGCGAGGTCCGCAAAGATGTCGGCGTGATCGAACTCGAGGTTATTGAGGATGGCCGTGCGCGGGCGGTAGTGGACAAACTTGCTGCGCTTGTCGAAGAAGGCCGTGTCGTACTCGTCGGCCTCGATCACGAAGGGGGCGCCTCGACTCACACCCTGCGTGTCGCCGTCCAGCCGGCCCAGTCGTGCCGACACGCCAAAATTCTGCGGCACGCCGCCCACCAGGAAACCCGGCTGCAACCCCGCGTGCTCCAGCACCCAGGCCAGCATCGACGTGGTGGAGGTCTTGCCGTGCGTGCCGGCCACCGCCATCACGTGGCGTCCGGACAGCACATGCTCAGACAGCCACTGTGGCCCACTCGTGTAGGGCAGGCCGGCATTCAGAATGGCCTCCATCAGCGCATTGCCCCGGCTGACCACGTTGCCGATGACAAACAGGTCTGGCTTGAGCGCCAGCTGGTCGGGCGAAAAGCCTTCGATCAGCTCGATGCCCAAGGCCTGGAGCTGGTCGCTCATCGGCGGATAGACGTTGGCGTCGCAACCGGTGACGCGATGCCCCGCTTCGCGCGCGAGCGCGGCCACGCCTCCCATGAACGTGCCGCAGATGCCGAGGATGTGGATGTGCATGGCCCGATTCTAGGATCCACCACCCGGTCCACCGCCCCAGCCATGGCCGATGGCGGCGGCAGCGCCACACGGGCGGCAGTTGTGCGCACCCGCCACACCCGAGGCCACCCCAGCGTCACGGGTTCGCCATAGACTGGGGGGCATCCCGGCTTCATCTACGGAATTTCCCATCATGCGCATCGGCATCCTCACGGGCGGCGGCGACTGCCCCGGTCTGAACGCGGTCATCCGCGCTGTGTCCAAATCCCTCATGCATCAGGCAGGCGCCGAGGTCATCGGCATCGAAGACGGATTCCTGGGCCTGATCGAACGCCGCGTGCGCCCGCTGGGCTGGAACGACGTCAGCGGCATCCTGGCACTGGGTGGCACCATCCTGGGCACCAGCAACACGGCCAACCCCTTCAAATGGCAAGGCCGCGACGTCTCGGCCGACGTGGCCGCCTACGTGCGCGAACTGCAGCTCGACGCGCTCGTCGCCATCGGTGGCGACGGCACCATGACGATGGCCGCCGGCATGGCCTCGCGGGCCGGCGTTCCCGTGGTCGGCGTGCCCAAGACCATCGACAACGACATCGAAGGCACGGAACGCAGCTTCGGCTTCGACACCGCCGTGGCCACCGTGACGGACGCCATCGAGCGGCTGCAGACCACCGGCCAAAGCCACGGCCGAGTGATGATCGTCGAGACCATGGGCCGCTACGCCGGCTGGATCGCACTCGAAGGCGGCCTGGCCGGCGCGGCCGACGTCATCTTGCTGCCTGAGATCGCCTACGACGTGCAGAAGGTGGCCGCCGTATGCAACGAGCGCGCCGCGCGTCGCCTGAGCACCATCATCTGCATCGCCGAAGGCGCCAAGCCTCTGGGCGGTGAGCTGACCATCGAGCGCCGCGTCGACTACAGCCCCGACCCCATCCGCCTGGGTGGGGTGGCCCACGCTCTGCGCGAACAGCTCCAGCCCCTGGTCAAGAGCGAAGTCCGGGCCACCGTGCTCGGGCACGTGCAGCGCGGAGGCTCGCCCACCCCATACGACCGCGTGCTGGCTACCATGTACGGCAACGCCGCAGCCCACCTGATCCGCGAGCGCAACTTCAACCGCATGGTGGCGGTGCAGGGCGAAAAGATGCACAGCGTGGACCTGAGCGTCGTGGCGGGCAAGAACCGCCTCGTGCCGCCGGACCACCCGATGCTGGTGTGTGCAGAAGAGATCGGGGTGTGCCTGGGCCGCCCCTGAGGTCTTGCCCCGTACCCGGACCCTCGCCTCGACCGGCGAGGGTCAGTCCGGCTCCGATAGCGCCAGCCGCACCCCCAGGCCGACAAACATCGCGCCCACGCCCCGGCCGAACCAGGCCCCCGCACTCGCCCCCCAGCCCAGCGCCCCCAGCCGACCGGACAGCCAGACCAGGCACAGGCACCACAGCAGTCCGTTGACCGTGAACACGGTGCCCAGGAACAGGAACGCCAGCGGCTTGCTGGCCGCCGACGGATCGATGAACTGCGGCACGAAGGCCAGGAAAAACAGCGCGACCTTGGGGTTCAGGACGTTGGTCAGGAACCCTTGGGCAAACACCGACCGAAGCGACACCGGAGCGCCATTCACAGCGGTTTCACGGGACGGAGGTGGCGGCGACCGCTTGAACATCAGCGACAAGCCGATGTAGATCAGGTACCCCGCCCCGAGGAACTTCACGAACGTGAACGCCACCGAGGACGTGGCCAGAAGGGCCGACAACCCGACGGCCGCGGCAAAGACATGGAAATAGCAGCCCGCCCCGATGCCCAGCGCCGCCGCCACACCGGCCCGGGCCCCTTGGGACAGCGTGCGCGTGGCGATGTAGAGCGAATCGGCGCCCGGCGTGAGGTTCAGCAGCAGCCCGGAGACGATGAACAGCGGCAGATCGTGGATGCCCAGCATGATCATCGCGCCTGGTGCCCCATGCCCAGATAGGCCTCGACCACCCGCGGGTTGTCGGCCAACTCGGCACTGGTGCCCGAGACGGTGACCTCGCCGGTCTCCAGCACGTAACCGCGATCGGCGATCTGCAGCGCAGCGCGGGCGTTCTGCTCGACCAGCAGGATGGCCACACCGGTGGCCCGCAGCTCGCCGATGATGCGGAAGATCTCCTTGATGATCAGCGGCGCCAGCCCCAGGCTGGGCTCGTCGAGCATCAGCAGCTTGGGCTTGGCCATCAGGGCGCGGCCCATGGCCAGCATCTGGCGCTCGCCGCCCGAGAGCGTGCCGGCCAGTTGGGTGCGGCGCTCTTCCAGGCGCGGGAACAACTCGAACACCTCGTCCATGGTTTCGAGGTGGTCGCGGTGGCCGGTGCGGTAACGGTCAAAGGCGCCCAGCGTGAGGTTGTCCTCCACGCTCATCTCGGCGAACAGCTCGCGCTTTTCGGGCACCAGGGTCATGCCCTGGCGCACCAGCTTCTCGACCTCGCGCTCGCCGCCTTGCCGCTGGCCCATGTAGACGACGTCGCCGCTGGCCGGAAGCAGGCCCATCAGGGCCGACAGCAGCGTGGTCTTGCCGGCGCCGTTGGGGCCGATCACGGTGGCGATCTCTCCGCGACGCAGCGTCAGGTTCACGCCGTGCAGGGCTTCGACCTTGCCGTAGGCCACGCGCAGGTCCTGGACCTCCAGAATGACTTCGCGGTCGTGCAGGTGGGCGTGTCGGCTCATCATTCGACCCCTCCCAGATACGCTTCCAGCACCCGGGGGTTCTGGCGGATCTCGGCCGGCACCCCTTCGGCGATCTTCTCGCCGAACTCCATCACCACGATGCGATCGGCCAGGTTCATCACGAAGTCCATGTCGTGCTCCACCAGCAGGATGCCCATGCCCTCGGCGCGCAGCTTGCGCAGCAGCTCGGCCAAGGCCTGCTTTTCCAGGAAACGCAGGCCGGCGGCGGGCTCGTCCAACAGCAGCAGGCAGGGGTCGGACGCCAGCGCCCGCGCGATCTCGACGATGCGCTGCTGACCCAGCGCCAGGCTGCCGGCCGGCTCGAACATCTGCGCCTTCAGTCCGACGCGCTCGATCTGGCGGGCGGCTTCGGCCAGCAGGCGCGACTCTTCCTCGCGGTCCAGGCGCAGGGTCGAGGCGACCACACCGCGCCGGCCGCGCAGGTGCGCGCCGATCGCCACGTTTTCCAGCACCGACATCTGCGGCAGCAGGCGCACGTGCTGGAAGGTGCGGCTCATGCCGCGGGCGGCGATGTCGCTCGCACCCATCCCGGTGGTCGACTCGCCCAGAAACTTGATGCGCCCCCCGGTGGCCGGATTGACCGCCGACAGGCAGTTGAACATCGTGCTCTTGCCCGCGCCGTTGGGGCCGATCAACGCCATGACCTCGCCCGCCTTCACGGTGAGCGACATGTCGTTGTTGGCCACCAGACCGCCGAAGCGCTTGGTGACACCCTCGGCGTCCAGCAGCACGCGGCCCGGCGCCTCGGGAGCACGCTTGAGCAAGGTCTCGGCATCGGGCACGTCACGCACCAGCGAAGGCTGCGGAAACCCGCGCAGGATCACCGGCCACAGGCCGTTGCGGGCCCGCTGCAGCAGGATCACCATCGCGATGCCGAACACGATCACCTCGAAATTGCCGCTCTGCCCCAGCAGTTGCGGCAGCAGGTCCTGCAGCCACTGCTTGAGCA
>CAYYCN010000101.1:0-11662 GCA_964470355.1 uncultured Sphaerotilus sp. | reverse complement strand
TGCCGATGTTGAGCTTGATGATCTTCTGCCCCTCTTCTTCCATCTGGCGGGCTTTTTCCAGCACGGGGCCCCGGATGTCGTAGCAGACATTGGCGAGCTTGCTGGACTTGGCAACGGTCTTGGGCACGGAGATCCTCGGTGGACACCCCCGACCGTACAAGGGCCGGGGCAAAAGATAAAATTCTAGCGGTTCGCCCCTGAGTTCTCGGGCGAAGGTCCCTCCACCGTCCGGACGCCCCCCGTGAAATTCCAGCCTGAATCCCTGAGCGGCCTCAACGCCGTCCACGCCTACACCGACCAGGAACTGGTCATCGCGGGCCAGCCTTGGCGACAGAGCGTGATCGTGCCCTCGCGCGGGGACGTCGCCGCCTGGAACGTCACCGACCTGGCGTCGTTGACCGAGGCCTCGTTCGAGGCCCTGCTCGCCTACGAGCCCGAGGTGGTGATCTTCGGCAGTGGGCGGTCGCTGAGGTTTGTCCGCCCGGCGCTGTACCGCTGCCTGATCGAGCGGCGCATCGGCCTCGAGACCATGGACACCCAGGCCGCCAGCAGGACCTACAACATCCTGATCTCCGAAGGGCGGCGCGCGCTGGGTGCGTTCCTGCTCGAACCCGCCTGAATCCGGCTGCCCGCGGCGCGGGACTGGGAGGTCCCATGCTTACGATTTATAATCTTGGGGTTGTGCACAACCGTGCACCCCTAAAAGCTACAAACCTGCATGACGCCCGCTCTCAACAAATCTCTTCCGGAATTTGAAGCGAACGCAACCGGGGGCGTGAAGTTCACGCCTCAAGCCCTCCAGGGCAAGACGGTTGTCCTGTACTTCTATCCCAAGGACAACACGCCGGGTTGTACCACCGAAGCGATGCAGTTCCGCGATCACCACGCGGAATTTTTGGCAGCGGGTGCGGTCGTGTTCGGGGTCTCGCGCGACAACATGGTGTCGCACGACAAGTTCAAGGCCAACCTCGAGTTGCCCTTCGAACTGGTGGCCGACACCGAAGAAAAACTCTGCCACATGTTCGGCGTGGTCAAGAACAAGATCATGTACGGCAAGAAGGTCAAGGGCATCGAGCGCAGCACCTTCCTGATCGACGCCAAGGGCGTGCTGCGGGCCGAATGGCGCGGCATCAAGGTGGCCGGTCATGTTGAGGAAGTGCTCAAGGCCGTGCAGACGCTCGAATCCGCCTGACACGAGATCTCCTGCACAGGGGCGTCCAGGTCCCTGTGCAGCGCCGTTCGGGCGTGTGCATAATCATTCTCATGCACCGATCTCCGGAAATCGCCCAGAACCTCAAGGCCGTACAGCTTGCTGTGCGGCCTTTTGCTTTGGGCGTCCGCATCCTTTCTTCGACTTCACGCGCGGGCTGACCGGCTCGCCACCCCACACTCACATGCCCCTGCCCAAGCCCCCTGCCAAGCGTGGTGCCCGTCTCGACGCCACCGAATTCCGCAATGTTCGTCCGGCGCCCCCTGCGGCCGCCTCTGTCGGGAAGGGAGAGCCTCCGGCGATCGAGCACACGATCCCCCAGCCGGCACAGGCGGCACCTTCGGCAGGTCCCGCCACGGTCCAAGACGCGATCGGTGGCCGCATGGCGGTCAAGTCCACCCGGAGCCGCAAACCGGCCAAGTCCGCCACACCGCAGGCTGCAGAAGCCGCGGCGCTGCCCAGCCCCGGGCTCCAGAGCCCTCCCACCGCTGCTTCCTCGCCAAAACTCCCGGTTCCACCCGCATCGACTCCTGCAGCGACTGCGGATTCCAAGGCAGAAACCCGTCCCAGCCGCGCCAAGTCGCGCAAGGCGGCGTCGGCAGGCCCAGCCAAGCTTTTTGTG
This sequence comes from uncultured Sphaerotilus sp., assembly GCA_964470355.1. GTDB lineage: Bacteria > Pseudomonadota > Gammaproteobacteria > Burkholderiales > Burkholderiaceae_C > Sphaerotilus. Next base: position 9,830 of record CAYYCN010000101.1, on the reverse strand, counting down.
CTGGACACCAACGTGTTGATGCACGACCCGACCTCGATCTTTCGGTTCGAGGAACACGACGTGTACCTGCCGATGATCACGCTGGAGGAACTCGACGGCCACAAGAAGGGCATGAGCGAGGTGTCCCGCAACGTCCGGCAGGTCAGTCGTGAACTGGATGCGCTGGCCAACGGCAGCGAACTGAGCCCGGAGGAAGGCATTCCGCTGGCCAAGACCGGCCACCGGGAAGCCAGTGGCCGTCTGTTCTTCCAGACCACCTTCCTGGACTTCAAGCTGCCGCCCGGCCTGCCCCAAGGCAAGGCGGACAACCAGATCCTGGGGGTCGTGCACACGCTGCGCGACCACCACCCCGGCCGGGAGGTGGTGCTGGTGTCCAAGGACATCAACATGCGCATCAAGGCGCGGGCACTGGGGCTGGCCGCCGAAGACTATTTCAACGACAAGACGCTGGACGATGTCGACCTGCTCTACACCGGATCGATGGCCCTGCCCGCCGACTTTTGGGAACGGCACGGCAAGACCATGGAAAGCTGGCAACAAGGCGGTCATACCTTCTACCGGATCACCGGTCCGCTGGTGCCGAGCCTGCTCGTCAACCAGTTTGTCTACCTGGAGTCCCCCGGCAACGCTCCGCTGTATGCCAAGGTCTCGGAAATCACCGGGCGCACGGCCGTCCTGCGCACCCTGAAGGACTACACCCACACCAAGAACGCCGTGTGGGGCGTGCTTGCTCGCAACCGCGAGCAGAACTTCGCGTTGAACCTGCTGCTCGACCCCGACTGCGACTTCATCACCCTCACCGGCTCGGCGGGCACCGGCAAGACGCTGATGGCCCTGGCTTCCGGCCTGAGCCAGGTGCTCGACGACCGGCGCTACAGCGAGATCATCGTCACGCGGGTCACCGTGCCCGTGGGTGAGGACATCGGCTTCCTGCCCGGCAACGAGGAAGAAAAGATGGGGCCCTGGATGGGCGCGCTGGACGACAACCTGGAGGTGCTGGCCCGCTCGGACAGCAGTGCCGGAGAATGGGGCCGCGCCGCCACCAACGACCTCGTGCGCAGCAAGATCAAGATCAAGAGCCTGAACTTCATGCGCGGGCGAACGTTCCTGAACAAGTTCGTCATCATCGACGAGGCGCAGAACCTCACGCCCAAGCAGATGAAAACGCTCATCACCCGTGCGGGCCCAGGCACCAAGATCGTCTGCATGGGAAACCTGGCGCAGATCGACACGCCTTACCTGACCGAAGGCAGTTCCGGCCTGACTTACGCGGTGGACCGCTTCAAGGGCTGGCCACACTCGGGGCACATCATGTTGGCGCGCGGGGAGCGCTCTCGCCTGGCGGACTTTGCCTCCGAAGTGCTGTAGTCCATGCACACACGGGCGAGCCTGACAAGCGGGCTTGTCCGTGGGTGTGGCGCCACGCGCATCTGCGGGGGGCGCATCGCCTTCACGATCGAGACACTTCTATTTACATTTGAAGGACCGATGTGCGCATCGGGCCCAGATGTCATAGGTTTTGTTGTCGATCATGTCCTCCCCCAAGCCTCGTTTCGACGAAATCGACCTGCTGCGCGGCATTTCCTGCCTGGCGGTCGTGGCCTTCCATTACCTGTGGAGAGGTCAGGTCGATCATTGGGTGATCGAACAGGCGCCGACTTGGCTGGCACTGCCGTCGAGCTTCGGGCATCTCGGTGTGCACCTGTTTTTCATGATCAGCGGTTTCGTGATCTTCATGTCGGCGCAGGGGGCGACGGTGCGGGGATTTACCGCCTCACGCGCGGCGCGGCTGTACCCGGCGCTGTGGGTTGCGGCACCACTCACCGCGGCGGTGGCCTGGTGGAGCGGCAGCCCGTTTTTCCAGGTGGACCTCAAGACGCTGCTGATCAACCTCACGCTGTTGCCACACCACTTCAAGGTTGAGTTTGTCGACGGAGCGTACTGGTCTCTGGCCGTGGAGATCCAGTTCTATTTCCTGACGGCCTTGCTGGTCTGGCGGCGTTCGCTCGACCGCATCGAATTGTGGCTGGTGCTGTGGCTGGCATTGTCGGTCGTCAACTGGGTGCGGCCAATCTACCTGCTGAAACTGTGGCTGGTGGTCCAGTGGGCGCCGTTTTTTGCAGCCGGCATCGTGGCTTACCGGATTCGCGCGCTGGGCCTGACACGTGAACGGGTGTGGCTCTACCTGTGCACTTGGCTGCTGGCGGTTCTCTATGTCGTTCAGGCCAAGCACACGGGTGAACCCATTGTCCTGACGCCCGTCGGGGTGTCGCTGTTGAACACCGCCATGGTGACGCTGTTTTTCGGGCTGTTCGCGCTGATTGCCCTGGGTCGCCTGAGCATGAAACCCAACTTCTGGACCCGCTGGGCGGGTCTGCTGACGTACCCCGTCTACCTGGTGCATCAGAACGTCGGCTATGTGGGCATCGACTGGTTGCACGATCGGGGCGTGGGGCTGCTTGCGGCTTCGGCTGTGATGCTGGCGGTCACGGTGGCGGTGTCGGTGGCCATTGCCGTTCTGGTTGAAAAGCCCCTGGGAAAAGCCTTGCGGCGTCTGCTGCAGGGACCCAGGCCCCAACGCCCCGTCGCATCGGAGCCCTCGGCTGCGTGAGTCCGGGCACGGTGCTGCGCACCGGGTCAGGTCTCCAGCCACTCACGCACCGGCGCGGACGTGTCGGCCAAAGCCCGGGTGGGGCCATCGAACACCACTTCTCCGCGGCCGAGCACCAGGCAGCGCTCGGCGATGTCCAGCGCCATGGTGAGTTTCTGCTCCACCAATACGACGGCGCATCCGGCACGTGCAACGTCTTTCAGCAGGGTCTGCACCGCCGCCGTCATGGCGGGAGACAACCCTTCGGTGGGCTCATCCACCAGCAGAACCTGGGGCTGCAGCAGCAGGCTGCGGCTGAGGGTCAACATCTGTTGCTCCCCCCCAGAAAGGGCGGCAGCGGGCAAGCCGCGTCGCAAGGCCAGGGCGGGAAAGCGCTCCAGCAGGTGTTCCGACGTCCAGATGGCATCGGTGTGCGCACGCTTTTGGCGTCCTCCTCCACCCAGCTGCAGGTTCTGCTCGACCGTGAGGGTGGGAAACACATCCCGGGTTTCCGGAACATAGGCGAGTCCGGCCCGCGCACGCAGGTGGGTCGGCAAATGCTCGATCGGATTTCCCTGCAGCCGCACGGCCCCCTGGGCCGGCACCAAGCCCACGAGGGCCCGCAGCAAAGTGCTGCGCCCGGCCCCGTTGCGCCCGAGAACGGCCAGGATTTCACCCGCAGCCACCCGGAACCCGACCCCATGCAGCACCTGCAGAGCCCCATGTCCAGCGCTCAGATCGGTCACTTCAAGCGCCATCATGGGCAGGCCCCTCCGATGAGGAGGTGTCCATCGGGTCTCGAACGGGCGTCGACAGATACGCGGCCCGAACCCCTGGGTGTTGCCGAATGGCCTCCGGCACGTCACAGGCCAGCACCCGCCCATCGACCAGCACCGCCACTCGATCCGCCAACCCAAACACCACGTTCATGTCGTGTTCGATGATGACCAAGGTGCGCCCTCTCACCAATTGCCGAAGCACTGGCAACCAAGTCGCGGTTTCCTGCCGGCTCATGCCTGCTGTGGGTTCGTCCAGCAGGACGATTCCCGCCCGGCCGGCCAAGGCCATCGTCACGTCCAGCGCGCGCTGCTGGGCGTAGGTCAGTTGCCCGGCGGGAATGTCACGCAAACCGTCCAGTCCCACCGCGTGCATCAGACGCCTCGCCTGTTCTTGCCAAGAACTGCAGCGGGCCCTCGGAGAGTCCGCGGGGTTCGATGGCTCCCCCAGCAAGGCCGCACGGAGGTGGTCCTGCACACTCAGTCCCATGAACAGGCGGGAGACCTGGAAGCTGCGTGCCAGTCCCGCGCGCCGAACCTGCACAGGCGAACCACCCTCGATGCGCTGGCCTGCCAGTCGAACCTCGCCACCCGAGGCGGACCAGGCGCCGCTCAACACCTGAAACAGGCTGGTCTTGCCTGCACCGTTGGGACCGATGATCGCCAGGCACTCCCCAGGTCGGACTTCCAGGTCGATCCCTTTCAGGATATCGATCCCACCCCGGCAAAGACGGAGGCCGTCGACGCGCAGGCCAACCGCTGAGGTCTGGTCCGACGGGGCGTCTTCTGTCCGCAGTCCCGCTGCCCAAGGCAGCGGGATGGTGCCCGGAACCGACGCCTCCTGCCACCCAACACCAATCGGATCGGGGCGGTGACGGCGCCACCGCCAAAGCCCCGTCAGGACAATCGCCACCCCCACCATGACCCAAGGGGGCATCGACAGCAGCCACGACAGCGATCCGGTGCCGAGGTCCGCTGCGCTCCCCTCGGCGGGAGACGCCTCGGCCCAGCGCCAACGGTAAAGGGTTTCGATCCCCAGGCCCCAACAGATCCACGCCGCCAGGCCCAGCCCCGTCGTGAGCCAGGACCTCAGGCCACCTGGGCCCGCCAGCGCCACTTCTTTCCGAGCCCACAGGGCCTGCCATTGGCCCCACACGCCCCCCGGTGCCACCAGCACCACCGACACGAAGGCCAGTCCCACCCAAAGTGACCAGGCGGGAGTCCACTCCGACAACCACACCATGGCCAGCACCATGATCACGCCACCCAGTGTGTGCCCGGCCAGATGGGCCATGCCGCCCAGCACCACAAAAACCAGATACAGCGCCGACCGATGCGGACTGAAGACTTCAGGCGTGGCGATCTCGAAGACGATGGCGGACAGCCCGCCTGCCAGCCCGGCCGAGGCCCCGGCCACGATGAATGCCCGATGCCGCTGACGCACAGGGTCATGCCCCAAGAAACCGGCCCGCTCCGGGTTCTCGCGGGTGAGACTCCACAGGAGTCCGGTCACTGTGCCGTTCAGCCGGTGCAAGGCCCAGGTGGCGAGCGCTCCGTAAAGCACGATCAGCACATACACCTGCCGGACCGGACCAAACGTCATGGCTCCCCAGGACGGACCACTCCCCCGGTCCACCGGCAGCCCGGACTCCCCTCCCGAGGCCTCCGGCCACATCATGGCCAGGGCCGCGACCAGTTCCCCCAAGCCCAGCGTGATCATCGCGAAGGGCATGCCACCGTGCCGGACACACCAGCGCCCCAGTCCCGCGGCCAGCACACCCGCCACCACGGCCGACCACAGGGGCACCAGCGGCACTGGCAATTCCAGCCCACCCGAGCCGTAAGACCGCATGGCCAGCACCGCGGCATAAGCCCCTGCCCCGGTGTACACCGCGTGGCCAAAACTCAGCAGCCCGACGCGACCGAGCAGCAGTCCATAGGACTGGCAGGCCAGGATGGCCACCCCGATCTGACACCCCAGGCTGACGGCCCGGCTGTGCGGCCACAGCCAGGGCCACACCAGCAACAGCACCAGTCCCGATCCCATCCACCAGAACGAGCGCTTGCCCTGAGGCTCCGGAGTCGAGCGAGTCGACACATCAGACACGCCGAGCCCCCCACAGCCCCTGGGGACGCCAGGTCAGCACCAGGACCAGCAGCACGTAGGGCAACACAGGCGCCCACTGGGACCAGGGCTTGTCCAACAGCCGGGCCAAGGGAGACGACGGCGCCAGTGCCCATCCCAGCCACGCCAGTCCTTGTGCCGGAGACGAGGTCCATCCGAGTGGCCAGGTCTGCAAAGCCCCCACCAGCAGCGAGGCCCAGAACGCACCGGACAAGGACCCCAGCCCGCCGATCACCACCACCACGAACAGGATCGATCCCATCGACGCGGCCATCGACGGCTCTGTACCGAACGTGACCCCTGCGGTCGCACCGGCCAGCGCTGCCAGTGCACACCCCAGCGCGAACAGGCCGGTCATGACTTTCGAGAGGTCATGACCCAATGCCTGCACCATGTCCGGATGGGTCTGCGCGGCGCGGACCACCAGGCCGACGCGGGTCCAGCGCAGCAAGGCTGCGAGTCCACCCAGCATGACCAAGGCCACCCCCATCGTCAGGGCCCGTGTCGCGGGAAACGATGCGCACACAGCGCCCGGCTCTGCACACTGGCCCGCCGGATCACCCAACACCCAAGTCCAGGATCCCGTGGCCTGCTGGACCCCTGTCAGCGCCGGCCCCAGCAAGGCCGCGGGCACCTCGACGGGCAGGGGCGAACGTCCCCAGCCCAATTGCACGAGCTCGGACAGGACCTGCCCGACACCGAAGGTCAGCAACAGTTCCGCGACATGTCCCTGCGCATGGACACGACGCAAGAGGCCCTGCTCGACCCAGGCCCCCAGCAACCCCACGCACACAGGGGCCAACAGCAACGCCGGCCAGAACCCGAGCCACCCAGCCAGGGTCCAGGCGGTGTAGGCCCCCAGCATATAGAACGCCGCATGCGCAAAATTGAGCACCCCCATCACGCTGAAGATCAGCGTGAGTCCGGCGCTGAGCATGAACAGCAACAAGCCGGCACTCAGGCCGTTGAGTCCATCGATCCAGACCAGTCCCATGACCGCAACGCCCTTGAGGCGACGCCTTTTCCCTTGGTGAACACAGGCGCAAGTGTGCCTGTTGTGAACGCCCCCGCAGCCGGGCGGTCGGGGAGCGGCCACGCTTCGCTAGACTCCACGGATTCGCCCACCCCACCGGCCGAGACCGGACCCCGATGAAGCTGCTCCTCGACTTCCTGCCGATCATCCTGTTCTTCCTGACCTTCAACCAGGCGGAAAAACGTCCCGATGAAGCCGCGGCCCTGGCCACCGACTGGTTCGGTTTCATCGTCGCCGGCGGAGTGGTGGGCCCCAAGGAAGCACCCGTACTGCTGGCCACCGTCGTGGTGATCGTGGCCACACTGGCCCAGGTGCTGTACCTGAAACTGCGTGGCCAGAAGGTCGACACCATGCTGTGGGTCAGCCTGGGCCTGGTCACCGTGCTCGGCGGTCTGACCATCTATTTCCACAGCGAAACCTTCATCAAGTGGAAGCCCACGGTGTTGTACTGGGTCATGTCGGCGGCCTTCCTGCTCAGCCCGATCCTCGCGGGCAAGAACCTGCTTCAGGTGTTCATGGGAGAACAGGTCCGCCTGCCGGCATTCGCCTGGAAGCGGCTGAACTTTGCCTGGGTGATCTTTTTTGCCTTCATGGGCGTGCTCAACCTGTGGGTGGCCATGACGTTCGATACCGCCACCTGGGTGAGCTTCAAGATGTTCGGCGGCATGGGGCTGATGATCGCCTTCATGGTGGCCCAGGGCTTCTATCTCACCCGCCACATCGAAACGGATCCATCATGACCGAAACCACTCCACAGCCCCAGGTGTCCGTGGCCGAGATCGAGGCCGTGCTGCGCACGTCGCTTGCTCCCGCACACCTCGAGGTGATCAACGAAAGTCACCTGCACGCCGGCCACGCGGGGGCCGGTGAAGGCAGCCATTTCCGGGTCGTGATCCACAGCGCGCGCTTCGCCGGCGTGCCCCGGGTGGGGCGACATCGCCTCGTGTATGATGCCCTGAGCGACCTGATCGCCCGTGGCATCCATGCCCTGGTGATCGTTGCCGAAGTGGCTTGAAGTCCGTCCGGCCCCCGGGTCTGACGTTCAGGCACGGTTCCCGTCTTCGCTGATCGCCCGCCTCGGCCCCGGCCCGAGGATCTGCGGCGACGATGCACCCCCAACCAGGTATTCGTCCATGAAGAAGCTTTCGATCGCCGTGTCTGCCGTGGCCCTGGCCGCTGCCCTGCTGCCTGCGGCAGCCTCGGCGCAGAACATCGCCATCGTCAATGGCAAGGCGGTGCCCAAGGCCCGTTTTGATGCCCTGATCGAGCAGGTCACCAAGCAGCGTGGCCAGCCGCGCACGCCCGAACTCGAGCGCCAGATCAAGGATGCGCTCGTCCTGCGCGAAATGTTCGTGCAAGAGGCCGAGCGCCGCGGCATGCAGCGCAGCCCCGAGTACCGCGCACAGATGGACAACGTGCGCCAGGACATCCTGATCGGCATGCTGTTCAACGACTTCCAGAAGCCCGGCGCCATCAGCGACGCGGAAGTCCAGGCCGAATACGACCAGTTCAAGGCCCAGGCCGGTGGCAAGGAATTCCACGCCCGCCACATCCTGGTCGAGAAGGAAGAAGAGGCAAAGGCCCTCATCGCCCAGCTCAAGGGTGGTGCCAGCTTTGGCGAACTGGCCAAGAAGTCGTCGAAGGATCCCGGCTCCGCAGGCAACGGCGGCGATCTGGACTGGGCAGCCCCGGGCAGCTATGTGCCCGAGTTCTCCGAGGCCATGGTCAAGCTCGCCAAGGGCAAATACACCGAAACGCCGGTCAAGAGCCAGTTCGGCTATCACGTGATCTTCCTGGAAGACGTCCGCGAAGCCAAGGTGCCGTCACTGGAAGAACTCAAGCCGCAGATCGTGCAACGCCTGCAGCAGAAGAAGCTGGCCGATTTCCGCGAGAAGGTGAAGTCCGGTTCGCGCACCGACTACAAGTTCGAATCGAAGGAATGAGTCCGCGGGATCGCTCCCCGCGTTCATCCCAAGCCGGCGACAGCCGGCTTTTTCATGTCCTCACGCGCCTGCCGTGCGCTTGAAGAGCAGCACCCCGGCAACGAGAACGGGCTGGTGCAGCATGTAGTAGCTCAAGGCATGGCGCCCGAGCCAGACCAGCCCTTTCCAGGCGGCACCCGGCGCGCCCTGCGACGGTCCCGGGCGAGTCCACCACACCGGTGCGACACGGGTCAGCCAGCCGCCCAGCCACAGCCCCAGCAGCAAAGGCGCCAACCAGGGCAGCAGTGGCACGTAGTCCTCGGTCACCGGCTTGTGGGTGACCAGACCGATCCAGTTGGTCCAGCGACTGTCGAACCACGTCGACGACACCAGGGTCGGAGCCCACCAGGCCGCCATGGCCAGCAACGGGAGCAGGACCCCGTGCACGACTCGACGTCCCGACGCAGCCCCGGGGGTGCAGCCCGACAGCCCACGGGCGAGCGGCATCATCACGGCCATGGCATGCAACACGCCGAAGCTGATCCAGCTGCGCGGGAACATCACCGCCGTCACCGCGCTGACCGCCGCCGCACACACCGCGACCTGCATCCAGCGCCTTCCGAACCGAGACCAGGACACGCCCTGTTGATGGGCCACGGCCTGCGCCGCCCCAGCGCAGAACAAGAACATCGACACAATCGCCGTGCGCTGCCCTGTCCAGAACGGATCACCATAGAAATCCTGGCGCGCCACCAGCCCGTGCAGGTTGAGATCGAAGCTGAAGTGAAACAGCGTCATCCACACCATCGCCACGCCGCGAAAGGCGTCGAGAACCTCCAGGCGTGGAGCCCCCGCAGGTCGCACGGCGTCAGTCGTCGTTGGCCGCCTGGGCACCATGGCGCTCCATCGCTTCCCCGAGTCCCCCACGATCCGCGCGAGACACCTGCCCCGAGCGACCCATCGCACAGTGCATCAGGGCGTCTGCATCGCGACCGTCATCGGGATAAACAGCCACGCCAGGCGCCAGCGACACCTGCAGTGGCTGCCCCCCCACGGTATAAGGCTGTGACAGCAGACCCAACAGCTTGGCCTGGACTTGGGCGGCGGTTTCAGGGGTGTCCACGCGGGTCAACAACACCGCGAATGCGTCGTGCCCGAGTGCGCACACCGCATCGCTGGCCCGCAGGCTGGCGCGCAGGCGCACCGCCACCTTGCGCTTGAGCGTCAGGCCGATGTCCGCGCCCCAGGACAAGCGCGTCGCCGCCAGTCCTTCCATGCGCAGGACCAGCACTGCCATGCGGGCCGGTTCGCGCTCACGCAACGCGCACATCTGGGACAACAGATCCGCCAGGTGCGCGTGATTGGGCAAGCCGGTGGTCAGGTC